>CAYMTM010000031.1:4377-28373 GCA_964393375.1 uncultured Rhodospirillaceae bacterium | reverse complement strand
CCCGCCAATGCCGCCATGGTCGCGGGACGACTCGACATCGATGTCGACTTCGGCTCGGCGGCCATGGTGCCGCGCATCAAGCAGAAGGTGCCAATCGTCATCTTCGGCATTCATGCCAGTCATCTGTCAAACGCGGTCGTCGTGCGGCCGGGGAGCGAAGTGAACGAGATCGGCAAGCTGGCCGGCAAGACGGTCGGCGTGCCGATCGCGACCTCGGCACACTACACGCTTGCCAGCATCGCGCAGTACCAGCTCGGCAAGTCGCTGCAGGAACTGGGCGTGAAGCTGGTCAACATGCCGCCGACCGAGGGCATCAAGATGCCGCCGGGCATCGACGCGGCGGGCGTGTGGGTGCCTCTGCGCTACATGGGCAAGCCGCTGGGCACGGCGGAGCTTCTGATTGACTCGAGCGGCTTCATGGGGGCGGGCCACCGACTGGGTGCGAAACGCACAGAAGACGTGAAGAGCGCCTGGGCCTACCCCGAGGGCTATCTGGCGGATCGCCTTTACCTGTGCGCGCGCGAGGGATTCGCCAAGGAGCATTCGGACCTGCTGGTCGCGTTCCTGCGTGCACGCGTGCAGGCGCAGAAGATCGCAAACGACGACCGCGACAAGGCGCTGGCGGTTGCGAACGAATGGTGGAAGCTCGACCCGGCGGTGGCGGCGCAAGCGCGCGACACCTATCCCGAGAATACCAACATCCGCAACGCGCCGTTCGTGCTGGAATACGATGCGCTTGCGATCATCAAGACGTCCGAATTCTTCAAGTCGATCGACACGATCGACGCGCCGGTGACCTGGGCGGAACTCAAGCCCGTCCTGGCGCCCGCCGCTGCGATGCAGAAGGCGGCGTGGGAGGAAGGCGGATCGAAGCCCAGCATTGCCGAGATGGAAGCGCACTTCAGGGGCTCGAGCCCGACATGGCCCGACCTCAACATCGCCGGTGGCCGGCCGGTCTGGATGTGGGACGAGACGCCGAATTGGGGCGAGCGTCACTACAAGCCCGGCCCATTCCTCCTCAAGAAATGATGGCTTGGTGCCTGTGCGGCGCACATCGGGCGGCTATGGGCACGCAGGGGGAATGGGCCGGTTGCGGTCGTTCGCAGTGATGGCGGGCTGACGGCTGGTCCGTGTCCGGCCGGTCGGATCGCCCGCTCAAGTTTGAGCGGCCGGTCGCGACGCTGCGCGTGCGCCCGTTGATCTGCGTGCACGATCGGCGACGCTCCGCATCAGACTGTCGAGCGTGGCCTTGATCGTGTCGAACGCCGGCTTTCGCTTGAAGGTCGTGACATCCATGAAGAGCTTCTTGTTGATCTCGATCATGATGCTTTCGACCCCGTCCTGGGGCGCGCCATAGCGCGTGTTCAGCTCCCCGCCGACATAGGGGACATCGATCTTCACATCGTATCCCTGATCGGCGAGTATCGCCTGGACGAAGGCGAGGAATTCCTCGGATGCGGTCGTGCCACGAACGCCGCTGATGCAGAAATCCGGCCGTGGTTGGCCGGCGTCGCGATGTGTCGGCGCCCCGACGGCCGACATGCAGTGGCAGCTGAGCTGGTAGACGAAGCCGTGGGTTCCCTTTAGGCGGTCGAGGATTCGCTTCAGCTCTGCATGATAGGGCCGGTAGTATCTATCGAGTCGCTCCATCGCTTCGGCGACGGTCAGCTTGCGTTCCTGCAGCGGTTCGCCATAGCGGGACTTGGACTTGAACAGACCGAGGCCCGACTTGGAGACCGTCGGAGCCGGCGTCACCGGCCATTCGCCGTCGATCATGGCCGGGTCGATATCGAGTTCGGCACGGTTGGTGTCGACGTAGGTATTTGGAAACAGCGCCTGGAGCATCGTCGCGCCGACCTGCGGCGCGTTTGCGAGGAGCTCGTCCACATACATCGACACGTTGTCGTGCAAGACTGAGAACGGCAACGGCGAACGGAAGTCGACCGGGTACTCGCGGCCGCTGCGCGATACGTCGACGATCACCGGCACTTCTGGAACGACCGGATCGTAGCGAAGCAACACTCCGGGCACGATATGCGGCATGTCACTGTCTCCTGGATTCGCGACCGGTGCCGTTCGACCTTGCGCGCCCGACTTATCCCAAGGCCTGATTGATCAGCGCAAAGACGCCGGCGCCGGTTCCTACCTGTGCAACTGCGCCGCGCCACATCGTCGTCACCGTGTCGACTGGCGACAGACCGGAACGCGATAGCCGCGCGGCCAAATCTTCATCTCGCGCCGGCGTATCGATGCGGACGAACACGCCAGCGGTCCGGGCTAGCCAGTAGTCGATCAGCACCATCGCCGCCCTGCAATCGGGCGCCACGACAGGCCCGATCAGCTGGCCGCGACCAAAGGCACGAAGGAACGAGAATCCTACGATAGCGTCGGACCGCACCAGCGCCACGCTACTGGCGGCTTGGTAGAGCGGGCGCAGGACGCCGCTGCGCTCGATCCCCGTCGCGGCGCGATCCAGTTCGAGCAAGCGGCTGATATCGTCCTCGCCGACCGGGACAAGCCGCTCGTTCTCGGCCAATGGCAGATAGTCCAGGGAACGGGCAAAACCCTGATGCTGGCGGACCGTGCCGGTGGCCCGGAAACCAAGGCTCCGATAGAGGCTTTCGCCGTCCTGGGTCGCGTTGAGGGTGATGGAGCGCGTGCCGACGTTGTCGAGGACTGTCTGCATCAGGCGCCGCCCGATTCCGCGGCCCCGCGCGGCGCGCGAAACGATCACCATGCCGGTGGCTGCATGTCGGTCATCGTACGGCCACCACAGTGCGGTACCGACTAGCCTGGCTGATCCGCAATAGGCGCCGTAGGCCTTACCAAGTTTCAAGACAAACGACCAGTCCTCGATACGTTGCGGCCAACCCGCCTCGGTGGACAGGCCGTGCGCCTGCTCAAGATCCGCGGGGTCGAGCGGCCGCAGCGTCGCATCAGCCCGACCGCTATCCGCCATGGCTTCCGCTTTGCAGATTATGGGCCGGGTTGGGGCAAGACATTCCCATCATGCAGCGGCGTTAGGTGACATGCAGCCAGGCGCGCCGTTGATAGCGAAGGGCGGCTTGCCTGCGTCCTGTGCGAAAGCGCGGACCTGGGACAGGTACTTGCCCGGCGTAACGCCGCAATGATGCTTGAAATGCCGGGACAGATGGCTCTGGTCGAAAAAACCGGCCTCGCTGGCGACGATCGCCGGCGGTACGCCGCGCTCCAGCAGCAGCTTTGCGTGCTCCACGCGCACCCGGCACAGGTAGCGATGCGGCGAAAGTCCGGTCTCGCGTCGGAAGACCGTGGCGAAGCGGAACAGGCTCAGGTTCGTGAGTTCGGCCAAGGCCTGCAACGTCACACGTTCCGTCGAGTTCCGCTCGATGTAGTCGATCGCCTTGCGGATCGACGCGATCCGGCGATACCGCTTGCCGCTTGTGGCGACCGTCTCTCCTGCGTCAAGCATTCCTGCCTCCTCGTCGATTGTACGTTGTTGGCGCGACGGCCTAGCCGCAGAACGTCCGGATTGTCCGCAGCCAGTTCCCGCCGAGAATCGCGGTCGTCTGCTCCTTGGTGTAACCGCGATCCAGAAGTCCCTGCGTCAGGTTGGGCAGTTTGCGCACTGTCTCGACGCCGATCGGATAGGGTTGGCGACCGAATGACGCCAACGAGCCGAAGATGTCCGGCCGGCGGGTCCGCCACAAGACCACACTGGGCGGCGGGACCACGGTGACCTGATCGCGATAAGCCTCGACATAGTCCATGCCGATCCCAACGTGCGCGACGCCGGCCAATTTCACCAGGTAGTCGACGTGATCCAGCAGGTCGTCCAGGGTTGGCGTCCCGTCCGCAAGCGACTGCGGCAGGCCACAGACGCCGATCATGCCACCCTTGGCGGCCATCGCCTTGACCGTGAGATCGGTCGTGTTGCGGCCGTTCGGGCGCAGCCCATCCGCGTTGGAGTGCGTGCAAACGGGCGCACGCGCGAGCGCGGTTGCCTCCGCGCGCGTGCGGTGTCCACAATGCGACAGATCGACGATTACCGGCAGCGTATTGGCGAGCGCGATAAGCTCCTCGCCGAGATAGGTAAGTCCGGCGTCGCGCTTCTCACCGCAGCCGTCGCCGAAGTTGTTTGCCGTCGTGTAGGCAAGACCCAGAAACCGCAGCCCCAGTCGCACCAGCAGCTCAAGCCGCCCGATCTTGTCGTCGAGCATGCTGGCGCCCTGGGTCCCGAACATGACGCCCAACTTGCCCTTCGCCTTTGCCTTCAACAGGTCGTCGGCGCATGTGCACAACATCAGCAGCGGACTGCGCTCGATTTTGGCCAGATAGGTCTCGATATTGCGCGTGACGTGGTCCCAGTTCTCCTCCAGCGCGAACGTCACGTTGGTTGCGTTCACGCCGCCGGCAAGGCAGCGCTCGGCATATTTATCCTCCAGCACGTAGGCGATCGATAGTCCGTCGAATACGAACGTGTCCCGGTGGAAGGCCAGAACGGCACCGTCGATTCCGGGGCCATCGAGCTGCGTGGCAGCAACGGTCATCGCAACCTCCTCGGTTCTCAGGCGCTGGCGGCGACGCTGGCGTGATTGGCGTCGCCGGCAATGAAGCGCCTGATGTGGAATGGGTCGATCGGCGTTGACGTTGCGCCGGTTGTGATCAGCTCGGCCATCACATCGCCCACGCCCGGTCCGAGCTGGAATCCGTGCCCGCAGAAACCGAAGGCGTAGAACAGTCCGGACACGCGTGCGCTTGGGCCGATGACGGGAATATCGTCCGGCAGGTAACCTTCGATCCCGCTCCACACGCGGATTACATGCAACGCAGCCAGCGCCGGCACGACACGCCGCACCTGATGCAATTGGTTCATGGTGTTTCGCGGCAGCACATAGGCGCGCCGCACGTCGGTGAAGGCCGGTCCGCGATTGCCGCCCCCGAAGATTACGTTGCCGCGTGGAATCTGGCGCAGATACACGCCTTCGTCCGCGACCTTGCTGAACACGCCGACGACCGGTTTGATCGCGTAGGGGGCGGGCTCGGTGACCGCCATCTGCGGGCCGCGCGGGGTCAGCGGCGCAGGGTCGCCGAATTGCGCGGATAAGAGCGACGTCCAGGCACCGGCGGTGATCAGCAGGGCCGGCGCACGCAAAACGTCGCCGGTCGCCGTCTCGACTCGAAAATCCTCACCGGATTTCTCGACATGCGTCACCTCGACGTTTTCGCGGATGTCGGCGCCCTCGCGTCGCGCGGCATAGGCGAAGGCGGGCGCGGCCAGGCGCGGGTTGGCGTTGCCGTCGTTGGGTGAAAGCGAGCCTGCAAGCGCCTCGGACCCGAGGAAAGGAAATCGGTCGCGCAGCGCATTCTGACTGAGCAGCTCCAGCTCCAGGCCGTATTCGCGTGCCGCCCTGGCGTGGCTTTCCATTTCGCCGATCTGCGCCTTGTCGTAGCAGATGCGGACATGGCCGCTGACATTGAACTCGGCGTCTTCGCCAAGCAGTTCTTTGAGCCGCCCCCAAATTGCGCGTGATCGGTTCGCCAATGGAATCTGCGGCAGGAACCGACCTTGTCGGCGGACATTGCCGAAATTCGTCCCGCTGGCTTGCTGGCCGATCAGCCCGCGTTCGAGCAGGATCACCGAGCGTCCGCGTCGGCGAAGGAAGAACGCGGAGGCGGAGCCCATTATGCCGCCACCGACTACGATGACATCTGCCGAGCCGTTCATGGCGCAGCCTCGCTCACCGTCGCGATCGGCAAGGGCTTGACCGGGGCCTGTCCACGCAACCTGCCGACTGCCTCGATTGTCGAGCCGGACGCTGCGGCCACCAGTTCCGCGGCAGCGTGGCTGCAGAATCGGCCCTGGCACCGTCCCATGCCTACTCGGCTGAACGCTTTTGCCCGATTGACCTCCGGCGCGCCTTTTTCGCGCACCGCGGCGCGCAGCTCGCCCGCCGTGATCGCCTCGCAGCGGCAGACGATCGTGCTGTCCGGCAGCGCGGCCGCCTGGCGCCACGGCCAGGGAAATGCCTCGGCAAGGCCCCGGCGGAACCGCTCCATGCGGCCAAGCGCGCGGCGGAGCGCCGTTACCTCCTGATGCGGTACAGGACGACCGAAGTCCTTCAGGACCGCGAAGGCAGCCAGCCTGCCCTGGATTTCCGCGCCGTCCGCACCGGTTACGCGCGCCCCGTCGCCTGCCAGGTAGACGCCCTTCACCGAGGATCGGCCGTCGGCGTCGACGGTCGGCAGCCATTGTCGCGTCGACGGGTCGAAGCGGAATTCGCAGCGCGCTAGGTCCGCCAGCTGCGCTTCCGGCCGGAGGTGGTATCCCATCGCCACGGCATCGCACTTGATCTCATCCGTCGTGGTCCCGCGGCGGGCGACAATGGTTGTCACGCCCGTCGTCGAGTCTCCGAGGATGGAGACAGGCGTTACCCCGCCGAGTAGCGGAACCCCGCAGCGGCGGAGATGGCGCAGGTATTGAAGACCGTGCCGCAGTTGTCGCGGTCTGGCCATGAGTCGGGGCAAGGCGCGGATCCGATTGCCCGCCGTTGACGTATCCATCACGGCGGCAACGTGCGCCCCCGCCTTCGCATATTGATAGGCGACCAGATAAAGCAGCGGCCCGGTGCCGAGGAAGGCGACCTTGCGTCCGATCGCGCAGGCCTGCGCCTTCAGCGCGATCTGCGCCGCTCCCAGCGAGTAGACGCCCGGCAGGGTCCAGCCCGGAACCGGCAACAGCCGATCGGTGGCGCCGGATGCGATGACCAGCGCATCATATGGCAGGACGGATGCCACCTCGCCGGCGACGACATGCAACATGCCATCGCCGACATTCCAGGCAATCGTGTTTGGATGATAGGCGACCCTGCCGGCAAGCGCTTCGAACGATGCGTGCAGCGCGCCAGCCTTCTGCGCCTCGGTGCCGTAAAGCGCATCGGCCGGCCTGGTAAAATTGTGTGGCTGACGGCGATAGATCTGCCCACCGCCGGAGCTTGCTTCGTCGACCAGGACCGGGCGTAAGCCAGCGTGTACCAGCGTTTCCGCGGCGCGGACCCCAGCCGGGCCGGCGCCAACCACCACTACGCGCGGCTCGGCCATAGCCCCGAAGCTCCCCTGGATGCGATACGCATCCCGGGCTTGACCAGCGTAGAGCAAGCCCGCAGGCGCTGCCCGCGATCCGTCCACACCCAGCAATCCTGGCATGCCCCCATCAGGCAGAAGCCGGCGCGCAGCCCGTCCGCGAATTCGGATTCGCGCAGGTGACCGGTATTCGTCAGCAAGGCGACAAGCAGCGTATCGCCCTCCAGGGCCTGTGCCGGCCGGCCGTCGATTTCAAACGTGACAGCTTTTCGACTTGTTTCGCCCAGGCGTACGAAGCGTGCGGACATCCCAGCCCCAGCTTGATAGGTCGCCGTTCCCCGCATTCGGCTGAATGAAGCCTGGACGGGCAGTTCGCTGCCGTCCAATACCTATCGTTTCGAGTTCTAGAACTTTTGGTTATGATTCTCCCATGAATGCCCGACAGCTCGAAGTCTTCCGAGCCATCATGCGCAACCGCACCCTTACTGCGGCGGCGGCGGCGCTGAACGTTTCACAACCCGCCGTCAGCAAGCTGCTGCGGCATTTCGAGAACCAACTGGGCTACAAGCTGTTCGAGCGCATCGGCGGCCGCTTGGTTCCAACGGCGGAGGCCGAGCTGCTTTTCAAGGACGCCGACCGGATTTTCCGCGAGATCGAAGTTCTCAAGCAGTTCTCGAACCGCGTCAGGGACCGCCAGGTAGGGTTGCTGCGCGTCGCCGCAAGCGCGCCGGCGAGTTTTTCGATCCTGCCGGCGGCGATCCAGCGATTCACCCGGCGCAATCCGAAGGTGCGGCTGGTCGTGCACACACTGCCGGCGGAGGAGATCAGCGAACGGATCGTTATCGGCGACATCGACCTCGCCTTGACCATGACGGCCGTCCCCGAGCCATCGATCCGCAGCGAATTCCTGGGATCGGCCGACATTGTGTGCGTCATGCACCGCGATTGCCCGCTGGCGCGGCTACCGGAAATCACCCCTGAATTGCTGCGCGAGCAAGTGCTGATCAGCTATGGATCGGAGCCCCCGCAGGGCCGGTTGCTTGATGCGGTATTCGAGAAGCAGGGCATGCGACGGGAACCGCACATCCAGATAACGATGTCGATCACTGCTGCGCCCCTGCTGCAGCGTAATCTGGGAGTGGCGCTAGTCGACGGCCTGGTTCCCTGGAGGATATACGAAAAGCTGGTCGTCCGCCCGTTCCGGCCCGCCGCCAAGTTCCCGATCGTCCTGCTGTCCAGTGCCGCATGGGCGCCGTCGCGGTTCACCAAGGAGTTCGGCCGCGATATTCGAGCATCGTTGAGCGACTTGGCAGCCTCTGCCGGCTGACGGAGCCCGTAGCGGGGACGAGTGGAAACCGCGGCATTCGCCCGGGATCACTCCATACCGACACACATGAAACGGCCATATGCCTGCGGGTCCGGCCGCCCGGCATTCCCGCCCACCGACAGCCGCATCGACAAGCTCATACAATACCGGAGACGTGCTGAACGCTATTCACGCGATACTCGTACCACGTGCAAGGGTGAGCCTCGCTCTGCGGCGTCCTTCTGGGGGCGCGGGCGGAACTGCGGGGGCGAAGGAAGCAAAGGGGTATCGCCATGGTCGATCACACGCCGAACCTGGACATGGACAAGGCAGTGAGCCGCAATGATGCCGACTTGGTCTGTGCGGCCATGCGTGGCGGCGCGAGCCGCCGCGAAATCATCGCCTGGTTGACCGCGGCAGGAATGAGCACGGCGCTGGCTGGCAGCGTCGTTACCGCCGCCCGCGACGTCCTGGCGGCCACACCCAGGAAGGGCGGGCGCATTCGCGTCGCAGGCAACTCCACCTCGACCGCCGATACCGTTGATCCCGCCAAGCAGTCCCTTTCGACCGACTACTCGCGCTGCACGATGTTCTATAACGGCCTCACGCGGCTCGACGAGACGTTGACGCCGCAGCTCGATTTGGCCGAGTCGATCGAGGACGTGAAGGCGACCGAATGGATCATCAAGTTGCGCAGCGGCATCCGCTTCCACGACGGCAAGCCCTTGACGGCCGCCGACGTCGTCTACTCGCTGCTACGCCACAAGGACCCGGCAGTCGGTTCGAAAGCGAAAGCGCTGGCCGAGCAGATCGTCGAAGTCAAGGCTTCTGGCCCGAACGAGGTACGCGTGAAGCTCAGCGCACCCAATGCCGACTTCCCGGTGGTATTGGGTACATATCACTTCCTCATCGTCAAGGACGGCACGACGGACTTCACCACGGCCGTCGGCACCGGCCCCTACAAATGCAAGGAATTCTCGCCCGGTATCCGGTCGATCGGCGTGCGCAACGCCGAGTACTGGAAACCGGGAAAGCCGTATCTCGACGAGATCGAGTTCATCGGCATCCCGGACGAGAGCGCGCGCCTGAACGCGCTGCTTTCCGGTGACCTGCAACTTTGCGCCGCGATCAGCCCGCGCTCGACCGGCAGGGTCAAGTCGACGCCGGGATTCGAAGTGTTCCAGACGAGGTCAGGCAACTACAACGACCTGGTAATGCGCCAGGACGCCGAACCGTCGAAGAATCCCGACTTGGTCATGGCGCTGAAGTATCTGATGAACCGCGAGCAGATGCTGACGACGGTATTCCAGGGCTTCGCGGTCCTTGGCAACGACCACCCGATCGACCCGTCGAACCGATTCTTCAACCGGGAGATCCCGCAACGGGCCTACGATCCGGACAAGGCCAAGTTCCATTTCCAGAAGTCCGGTCTTGGCAACACGCCGATCGTGCTGCACGCCATGTCCGGAACCACGCAGCTCGATATGGCCATGGTTCTGCAGCAGAGCGCACAGCAGATAGGTATGAATCTGGACGTCAAGCGCATGCCGGCCGACGGCTACTGGTCGAACGTGTGGATGAAGCTGCCGATCACCACGGGCAACATCAATCCTCGACCCAGTGCCGACATCTTGTTTACGCTGTTCTTTAAGTCAGACTCGCCGTGGAATGAATCGGGCTGGAAGAACGAACGCTTCGACAAGCTGCTGATAGAGGCGCGCTCGGAGACCGACGTGGCCAAACGCAAGCAGATGTACGGCGAGATGCAGCTTCTGGTGCGGGACCAATGCGGCATTGGTATTCCCTTGTTCATCAGCTTTCTCGACGCACACAGTTCGAAACTGAAGGGTTTGCAGCCGATACCGACCGGCGGACTCATGGGCTATAGTTTCGGCGAGCATCTGTGGCTGGAGGCCTGAGCTCGTAAAGCCGCGTCGCGCGCGACGCCGGCGTGGCGGCTTGTGGTCGGGGAACTGGCGGAATGAACTCGGTGGTCCTGCGGCTGATCACGGTGCGGATCGCGGTCGCCGCAGGAACGCTGCTGATCGTCTCGGGCATCGTCTTTACCATCACGAACCTCCTGCCAGGCGACGTGGCGGAGGAAATCCTGGGTCAAAGTGCGTCGCCTGAGGCGGTCGCCGGCATCCGCCGCGCGCTGAACCTCGACCGGCCGGCGCCGATCCGCTACCTGGAATGGCTGGGTCGGCTTCTTTCCGGGGACCTTGGCCAATCGCTCGTCAATCGGCTGCCTGTCGGCAAGCTGATCGCCAGTCGGCTGCCCAATTCGCTGTTGCTCGCCGGCATCGCCGCGGCGATCTGCGTGCCTCTGGCGCTGGTCCTCGGCATCACGACTGCCGTTTGGCGCGGCAGCGCCTACGACCGGATCGTCAGCACGCTGACGATCACCACCGTTTCCGTGCCGGAGTTCTTGGTGGCGACGCTGGCGGTGCTGATATTCGCGGTCAAGCTGCGCTGGTTGCCGGCGATGTCCTACGCGACCAACGTCGAATCGGTCGGTCAGTTGCTCCGTTCGTTCTCGCTGCCAGTGGCGACCTTGGCCTGCGTCGTCATGGCGCAGATGACGCGCATGACGCGCGCGGCGCTGCTGACTGTGCTCAACTCCTCCTATATCGAGATGGCAGTTCTGAAAGGCGCGCGCGGGACGCGCATCGTGATGCTGCACGCACTGCCGAACGCGATCGGACCGATCGCGAACGCGATCGCGTTCAATCTTTCCTACCTGGTAGGCGGAGCCATCATCGTCGAGATAATCTTCAGCTACCCGGGCGTGGCGCGGCTGATGGTGGACGCGGTGGCGACCCGCGACCTTCCGCTGATACAGGCATGTGCAATGATCTTTTCGGCAGCCTATTTGATCCTGGTGCTCGTTGCCGACATCTGCGCGATCGTCTCCAATCCGCGCCTCAGGTACCGTTGATGCGGAGGGACGGGTGCAATGTCCGCAGCTGAAACCGCTCCCGCTGTCGCGCCCCGGCGGAGGCGAATTTCCGCCCTCGGCGTTCTGGGGCTTGGCATCGTCGCATTCTGGCTGCTGGTCGCGGCGGCGGGGCCCGTGATTGCGCCCTATCCGCCCGGCTACATGGGCAACGCCGGCGTACTGGGACCGATGAGCGCCGCGCATCCCCTGGGCACCGACTATCTCGGCCGCGACGTGCTCAGCCGTATCATTTGGGGCGCACGTTACACCACGGGGGTTGCGCTGGTCGCGACCGCCATTGCCTCTCTCGCGGGAGCGATGCTCGGTCTGTGCGCGGCGGCGCGCGGCGGCTGGTTCGATGCCGCCTTGAGCCGGCTGCTCGATGCCTTCATCTCGATGCCCAGCAAGATGTTCGCGCTTGTGATCGTCTCCGCCTTCGGTTCGGCAATACCGGTGCTGATCTTGTGCCTGGCGATCATCTACATTCCCGGATGTTACCGCTTGGCCCGCTCGATGGCGGTCAACGTCAACGCGATGGACTTCGTGACGGTCGCGCGCGCGAGGCGAACGGACGTTCTACATCATGCGCCGCGAGATCTTTCCCAACATGGTGCCGACGGTGCTGACGGATTTCGGCCTCAGATTCGTGTTCGTCGTGCTCTTGCTGAGCGGCCTCAGCTTCTTGGGTGTGGGCATCCAACCACCCAACGCCGACTGGGGGTCGCTGGTGCGCGAGAACATCGAGGGCCTGCGCGAGGGCGCGCCGGCGGTGGTGATGCCGGCCCTCATGATCGCCTCGCTTACCATTGGCGTTAATCTGCTGATCGACAACCTGCCCAAGCGCCGCGCCGGCGCGATGGATGGACATTGAGATGGCGGATGTCGTGCAGGTGGACGGTTTGCGCGTTACGGCGCGCGGCGACGACGGCAGCGAGGCGACGATCGTCAGAGACATCGCATTCACCGTCGCCCGGGGCGAGGTACTTGCCCTTATCGGCGAATCGGGATCGGGGAAGACCACGATCGCCCTGTCTCTGATGGGCTACGCGCGGCCGGGATGCCGCATCGCCGGCGGCCGCGTGCGCGTGGGCGCGACAGACGTTTTGGCGCTGCCGGCGGCGGCGCTGCCGCGGTTTCGCGGTCGCACGGTCACCTATATTCCGCAAAGCGCCGCGGCGGCGTTCAACCCTTCGCGCCGCCTGCTGGCCCAGGTCGTGGAAGGCGCCAGGATCCACGGACTGATGCCGCGTGCCGAGGCCGAGCGCAAGGCCGTCGAATTGTTTCGGGCGTTGGCGTTGCCCGACCCGGAAGGGATCGGACGACGCTTCCCACACCAAGTGTCGGGCGGGCAACTGCAGCGTTTGATCGCCGCCATGGCGCTGCTGTCCGATCCCGAACTGGTGATTCTGGACGAACCGACGACGGCGTTGGACGTGACGACCCAGATAGAAGTCCTGCGAGCCTTCAAGAAGGTCGTGCGCGACCGCGGAACGACCGCAATCTACGTCTCCCACGATCTGGCCGTCGTGGCGCAGATGGCTGATCGGATCGTGGTGCTACGGGGCGGCGAGATCCAGGAGCAGGGCCGCACCGGACGGTTGTTGGACCACCCCGCTCACGAGTACACGCGCAGTCTGCTTCGGGCGGCCGATCCGCAATTGCGCGCGCGACGACGGCCGGATGAGGGTGGCGCCCGGGATGCCCCCCTGCTTCAGGTCACAGCAGTAACTGCCGGTTATGGGGGCGCGGGAACGAACGGTATGCCGGCCGTTCCGGTCCTGCACGATGTCAACCTGACGATACGGCGCGGGTCCGTGCTGGGTGTCATCGGGGAATCAGGCTGTGGCAAGAGCACGCTGGCCCGCGTGATCGCGGGATTGCTGCCGGCGGCTCGCGGTCAACTTTCGCTGGGCGGCGAGTCGCTGGCGGCCCGCGCCGCCGATCGCACGCGCGATCAACTCCGCCGCATCCAGATTGTCTTCCAGATGGCAGACACCGCGCTGAATCCCGCGCATACGACGGGCGACGTTCTTGCGCGTCCCTTGGCCTTCTATCATGGGCTGACCGGCGACGGGCAGCGCCGACGCATCGGCGAGTTGCTGGAGATGGTGCGCCTGCCGGCCAGCTTGGCCGTTCGCTATCCCAGTGAGTTGTCGGGTGGGCAGAAGCAGCGCGTGAATCTTGCGCGCGCGCTGGCGGCGAAGCCCGACCTTATCCTGTGCGACGAGGTCACGTCATCGCTCGACACGATCGTGGGCGCTGCGGTGCTGGAGTTGCTCAACGAGTTGCGGCGCGAGCTGGGCCTTTCGTACATGTTCATCAGCCACGACGTGTCGACCGTGCGCGCGATCTGCGACGAGGTGATGATCCTCTATGGAGGACGCATGGTGGAGTTCGGTAGCCGGCGGACCGCGCTCCGCCCGCCCATGCACCCCTACACCGACCTGCTGGTTTCGTCGGTCCCGGAGTTGCGGATGGGGTGGCTGGACGGGATCAGCCAGGTGCACTTGGTCGAGGCGGCGCAGGCGGCGAATGGAAGCCCAACTCGGCGGGGATGCAATTTCCGCAACCGCTGCGCCATGAGGCTGGATGGCATTTGCGACGTCGAAACGCCGCCGATGCGGACCCTGGCGGCCGGCGGCCAGGTACTGTGCCATCGCACCGAGCGGGACCTTTCGGAGTTCCAGGCCGGACAGGTGCGGTTGCAAACCAGACACGCCGCTGGACCTTGACTTGCGAACAAGAGGCTCGACATGACGATCACAACCGTCCCGATGTCTGAGACCGGCCTGGCCGTCCGACGCGACGACCCGCTGTTGCGGCCGTTTCGGATCAAGAAGCTCCAGCTCCGCAACCGTATCATGAGCACGAGCCATGCATCCGCGCTCGATGACGGCGGGCTGCCGAAGGAGACCTATCAGCGCTATCACGAAGAGAAGGCCAAGGGCGGCTTGGCGCTGACCATGTTCGGCGGTTCGTCGATGGTCGATGCCGATTCGAGCTGGGGCGGCGGCCAGCTCTATGTCGGCAGCGACGCGATCATCCCCTATTTCCAGGCTTTCTCCGAGCGCATCCATCGCCACGGCGCGGCATTGATGTGCCAGATTTCGCACCTCGGCCGTCGCGCCGACTTCATGGCCATGAACTGGCTGCCCTCGGTCGGCCCGTCGCGCGTGCGCGAGACGCAACACCGCAACTTCCCGAAGGAGATGGACGAAGACGATATCGCGCGGGTAGTGAAGGCCTATGGCGCCGCAGCGCGCCGGTGCAAGGAAGGCGGGCTGGACGGACTCGAGACCGTCACCGGCGGGCACTTGATCGGCCAGTTCTTCTCGCCGCGGACCAACAAGCGTACCGACCGGTTCGGCGGTTCGACCGAGAACCGCACCCGCTTCGCCCTCATGGTGCACGAGGAGATTCGCCGGCAGGTCGGCGACGACTTCGTCGCGGGCATCCGCTTCGTGGTGGACGAGGGGATCGAGGACGGCATTGGGTTCGAGGAATGCCTCGCCATTGCGCGCATCCTCGAACGTTCCGGGCTGATTGATTTTTTCAACTGCATCTTCGGCCGCATGGACACGGACATAGCGCTGTCCGAGCACAACATGCCCGGCATGTCGCAGCCGATCGCGCCGTTTCTGAAGCCGGTCGGCGCATTCAAGCGCGAGACCAAGCTGCCCGTTTTCCATGCCGCCCGGATCCCCGATATCGCCACGGCGCGTTTCGCGATCAGCGAGAACATGCTCGACATGGTGGCGATGACCCGCGCTCATTTCGCCGATCCGCAGATCGTCAACAAGATCAAGCGGGGCGAGGAGGAACGTATCCGGCCCTGCGTGGGCGCATCGTTCTGCATGTTCAAAAAGGTCGGCTGCATCCACAACCCGGCGACCGGCCGAGAGGAAACCCTCCCCCAGATCGTTGCGCGGTCGTCGAAACCGGGGCGGAAGGTGGTGGTGGTCGGCGGGGGGCCGGGTGGACTGGAAGCGGCGCGCGTTTCGGCCGAGCGCGGCCATAAGGTCGTGCTGTTCGAAGCCGCCAGCAAGTTGGGCGGACAGCTGCTGACGGCGGTTCGCGCAACTTGGCGCAAGGACCTGATTGCCATCGTCGATTGGCGCGAGGCGGAACTTGCGCGCCTGGGGGTCGACGTGCGGCTGAACAGTTTTGCGGAGCCCGAGGACGTGCTGCGGGAGCGGCCGGATGCCGTGGTGATCGCAACCGGCGGGATTCCGGATACCGAGTGGTTGGACGGTGCCGAGCACTGCGCCAGCGTGTGGGATGTGCTGACCGACAGCAACCGGGCCAAGGACGACGTGATCGTCTATGACGGGACCGGGCGACACGAGGCAGTATCCTGTGCTCTTCATCTGGCCGAGCAGGGCAGCCACGTGAGGTTCGTGACCATCGACAACCTCGTGGCGCTCGAGATGGGCTACCACGAGCGCGTGATTTACCGGAAGCGCTTCGCGCTCAACAACGTAGAGGTCACGACGGACAACCAGCTAATTCGGGTGCAGCGGAGCGGCAATCGCCTGACCGCAACCTTTCGTCACGAGTTGACGGGCAAGGAAACCGAATTTACGGCGTCGCAGGTCGTGTTCGAGCACGGAACGGTGCCGGTCGACGATGTCTACCAGGCGCTGCGCGGCCGATCCGCGAACGGCGGCGTGACGGACATCGACCGCCTGGTGAAGGGATTGCCGCAACTTCCGAGCCCGCCGCCGGACGACCGGTTCGAGCTCCACCGCATCGGCGACGCCGTGGCGAGCCGCAATGTGCACGGGGCGATCTACGACGCGCTGCGCCTGTGCATGACGTTCTAGATTCCCCACGCGAAGGCGTTGCGCTCAGGTATCGACCGCATTTGCTCGCCCCATCCAGTTCCCGCGCGCTTGTCCGGGCATCCCGGCAAAGCCGTGGCGTATCATGCCAAGCCGCATCGCCGCTTCGACTGGGACCAGCTAGGCCCGGACCAGGCTGCAGGGAAGGATTCCGCGCAAGAAACGTTGCGCAGACCCACGTCCAGGACCCGCGCAACAAGGCCGTTCCTGGCCATGCGAATGGCGAGCTGGTCCCGCGCGGGGACAGGGCATCCTCGGTTTTGGCGCTCAACAGCGGCTTCGGGCCGGGCGATGGGATTCAGAAGGAGGACGCCCGGGTCAACGGCGTGCTGGAGATGGTTGCGGCGCACTACCCGGACCCCGATGCCACATCCGGAAGGCGCGAATACCGACATTCCTTTGTGATTATTCCCGCGCAGAAGTCGTCGGTCCCGGGATATGTTTCTACCGCGTGGGGCATCACGCTCGAAGAGTTGATCGTGGCCGAGACCACTCCGGGAAGCTACTAGGCCGCGCGTGCCACGGCGCCCGCATAGAGCATGTGCTGTTGGTGCAGAACGCGTCGGAGCGCCGCACCCGTGTGGCGCCAGCGATGCGATTCTAGGATCGCATCGTGCGGTTGAGCAGCATGCGGACTTCCTGTAAGGGCCGCGCGTTCAGCACATCACTCTTCGCCAACCAGCCCCGCCGCGCCTGTCCAATGCCATGCCGCAGATTTGCAAAGTCGTAGATGCTGTGAGCATCGGAATTGACAGCCACCAGGACGCCCTGCTCCTTTGCGAAACGGCAGTGAATATCGAGCAGATCCAGACGGTCCGGATGCGCGTTGAGTTCGAGAAAGCAACCGCGCTCGCGGGCATGGCGGATGATCAGCGCCATATCCAAGTCGAATGGCTGGCGGTCGGGTATCAGCCTGCCGCTGGGATGCGCCAGCATGCTGAAATGCGGCCGGTCCATCGCCGCAAGAACGCGGCGCGTCTGTCGTTCGCGCGACAGATTGAACCCGCTATGCACGGCGCCGATGACCAGATCTAGCCGGCCTAGCACATCGTCGGGCAGGTCGAGGCTCCCGTCCTCCAGGATATCGACCTCGATACCTTTGAGGATGGCGATGCCGGAAAGCTGGCCGTTAAGGCGATCAATCTCGTCGATTTGCCGCAGCAGCCTGCGTGCATCCAATCCGTGCGCCACGGTCAGGTGCCGCGAGTGTTCGGTCATCGCTATGTAGGCAAGGCCCCGAGCATGCGCGGCTTCGGCCATTTCCCGGATCGTGTTGCGGCCGTCGGTCGCTTTGGAATGACAGTGCAGGTCGCCGGTCAAGTCCGGAAGCTCGACCAGCACCGGCAGACGGTGCGCCTCGGCTGCCGCGATCTCGCCCTGGTCCTCGCGCAGTTCTGGCGCGATGAACGGCAGGCCGATCGATCGGTAAACGGATTCCTCGGTATCGCCTGCGATCTTGCGCGCGCCGCGAAACACGCCGTACTCGCTTATCTTGAGCCCACGCTGCTGTGCCCGGCGCCGGATCGCAATGTTGTGCGCCTTGCTGCCGGTGAAATAGACCAGCGCGGCACCGAAACTTTCTTTCGGCACCAGTCGAAGGTCGACCTGTATGCCCGATCGCAAGGTTGCGCTGGCGCGCGTTGAACCGCGTTCGATGACCCGGGTGATCTCGTCATAGGCGACAAACCACTCCATCACGCGATTTGACTTCGCAGCCGAGACCACGATGTCCAAATCGCCCACCGTCTCCTTGGCGCGCCGATAGCTGCCGGCAACTGCAAGCTCCAGCAAGCCCGGAGCGCGCATTAGATACGCCGACAACATGTCGGCAGTCTGGGCGGCGACCGACAGTTTGTACCGGACGGGTCTTCCCGCGCGCGCCTCGATCGCTTCGAGAATCCGCGCCTCCGTGGTTTGGCCGATGCCGGCGATGGTCCGCAGACGGCGATCCTTCGCGGCACGATGCAACTGCCGCAAAGTGTGGATACCCAGCTCGTCGTAGATCGCCTTGGCGCGCTTGGAGCCAAGCGCCGGCAGCGACAGAAATTCCAACAGGCCGGGTGGCGTGGACCGCCGGAGGTGCGTCAGTGTCTGGCATCGACCGGTTTCGACGATCTCGCGGATCTTGCCGGTCAAGTCGGTGCCGATGCCGGGCAGGCGCGGCAGCTCCTTCCCTTCGGCGAGCACGCCGGCCAAGTCTATGTCCAGCTCCTCGATCGTCCGGGCGGCGTTTCGGTAGGCGCGGATGCGGAACGGATTGGCGTTCTCAAGATCGAGCAGATCGGCAATCTCGCGAAAGATCGCGGCGATTGCTGCATTATGCGCAGGCATATGGGCCGAACCCGGTTCGCCGCGAGAATACGGGCCGTGTCCGGTCGGCGCTGGTCATCCCCAGCGACGCAGGACTGCCGCCTCGGCGACGCGTTGCGTTGCCAGCGCCTCCGCCGCTCGGCGCGGTTCCTTGCCGGTACGCCTGCTTTCATCGAGGATCGTGCGGATATTGGCGCGGATCTTCTCGTCGATGACACTGAGCGCTCCGCCCTGGGTGCCGCCCCGGTATTCGACCGCGGCGCAGATCACGCCGCCCGCGTTGGCAATGAAGTCCGGTAGGGAGAGGATTCCAGCCCGATGAAGCGCCGTCTCCGCTTCGGGTGTGCAGGGAATGTTGGCGCCCTGGGCGACCATCCTGGTGCGCAGGCGCCCGACGTTGTCCGCGCGGATGACATCGGGACGCGCCGCAGGAATCCATATGTCGCAAGGCAGATCCAGAAGCGCATCGCCCGCCTGTTTGTCGCCCCGTCCGAAGTCGGCAAGCAAGCGGCCCGCCTGTTTGTGGGCAATTAGCGCCTCGACATCGATGCCCTTCTCATCGACGATCGCGCCATGGGTGTCGCTGGCGGCTACCAACCGTGCCCCGGCTCGTGCAAGGTGCCGTGCGGCGTGCATACCCACGGCGCCGAAGCCTTGTATAACGATCCGGGCGCCCGAAAGCGTCAGTCCGACATAGTCTTTCGCGACGTCGATCGCGCCGAACAGCCCGAACCCGGTTGCACCGATTTCATCCAGCGGAATTCCACCCAATGCACGAGGCAGGCCCACGGCGCGATCAATTTCGTCCTTGATCCAAGCCATTGCCCGTTCGTCCGTTCCCATGTCGGGGCCGGGGACGTAGTCTTTCAGGTGGGCGATGGCTTGCGCGAAGGCGCGGATCAGAGTCTCTTTTTCCGCCGGCGGCATCTTGGGATCGCCCACGATGACCGCCTTGCCGCCGCCATGGGCCAGTCCTGCCGCCGCGTTCTTGAAGGTCATGGCGCGCGCCAACCGAAACGCTTCCTCGGCTGTCACGTCCGCGGCCATGCGCACCCCGCCTATGGCCGGACCGCATGCAATATTGTCCACGCAAACGACCGCTTTAAGCCCGGTCCGCGGGCGATGGATATGAAGCACTTCGTACGGGCCGAGCGAGTCGGAGAAGTTGAAAGGATCGGCCATAGCGCTTTCCTTTCCCGTCAGGCCGGACGCCGCAGATCCTCGATTGCCGCCGCAAGGAAGCGCGCGGCTTCTCCGCCGGTGATGGCGCGGTGATCAAAGGTGAGCGATAGCGGCATCGTGCGGTGAACCGTTGGCCCGCGCTCGCCTACGACCACGCTCGGCACGATGCGCCCGGCGCCCAGAATCGCGACTTGCGGCGGCATGATGACAAGCTGGGCATAGCGGCCGCCGATTGCCCCGAAGTTGGACAGCGTGATCGATGCACCGCGCAGGTCTGCCGGCGGCAATACGCGCTGGCGCGCTCCTTCCTTGATGCGGGTGAGTTCGGCCCGGATTTGCGAGTCCGGCAGCCTCCCGGCACTACGCAGCACCGGGACGATCAGCCCGGCTTCGGTGTCGACGGCGATCCCGATATCGACGTCTGTGCGCCGCTGCAATACCTCAGTTTTTGAATCAAACCATGCGTTCAGCGACGGCTCAGCCGCCACGGCGACGACGACGGCTCGAACCAACCGCGGCAGGACGTCGGCCGAATTGGTCCAAGCCGCCACGTCTGCGTCATCGCAAACCGTCGCGGGCGCCACTTCGGCGTGGGCGCGTGCCATGTTGCGCGCCATCGCGCGCCGCAGGGCACTCAGCCGTTCGCCTGCTGCCGGAACGGACGGTCCCCGCGCTGTCGCGTCGGTCGCGGCAGCTTCGACGTCGGCCGCCGAGACTGAGCCCTGGGGGCCCGTCGGCACAATATTCGCCAGGTCGACGCCCAGTCTTCTCGCCATGGCGCGCACCGCGGGTGACGCCTTGACCACCGCCTGACGCGGCATTGCCGCGGCGCCATCCGGCTGCTGCACCGGCAAGTCTCCGACAATTGCCCCTTCGTCGGGATGTTGGGTTTCCTCAAATTCGACCAACGGGGCACCCACCTTGACCTGTTCGCCAGGTCGCGCGCACAGTCGCGCGATATGGCCAGAGCGTGGCGAAGGGATCTCCACCACCGCTTTCTCCGTCTCGACCGAGGCCAACGGCTGGTCGGCCACGACATGGTCGCCCGCGGCTACATGCCACGCGACTAGTTCGGCGTCCTGTAGACCCTCGCCAAGGTCCGGTAAGACGAACACCTTCATGCGAATTCCATGACACGCCGCGCCGCACGCACGATCCGATCGACCGACGGCATGTAGCGCGCCTCCAGTCGTGGCAGCGGCATGACCGTGTCGTAACCGGTCACGCGCAGGATCGGCGCCAAGAGCGAGGTAAGGGCGTGATCGGCCAGCCTGGCGGCGATCTCCGCCCCCCAGCCGCCGCTCAGCGCCGCCTCATGCACGATTACGCAGCGTCCGGTGCGGCGCACCGATTCTATGATCGTATCCTGGTCCAGCGGATGCAGCGTGGCGACATCGATCACCTCGGGCCTGATCCCTTCACGGACGAGGCGGTCGGCAGCGGCGGTCGTTTCCAGAATTGTGGCGCCCCAAGTCACAAGTGTAAGGTCCTTGCCTTCCCGCAGGGTGAAGCACTTTTCCAGATCGAGGGCGAGGCCATCATCGGCGACCGGCTCACGCAGGGCACGATAAAGACGCGTCGGTTCCAGGAAGACGACAGGGTCGGGATCGCGAATCGAAGCCAGGAGCAAGCCATATGCACGCCGGGGCGAGGATGGGATCACCACGCGCAACCCCGGTATCTGGGCCAGCATGGCCTCGGGACTCTCGGAATGGTGTTCCGGGGCATGAATGCCGCCGCCGCAGGGCGAACGCATCACCATGGGGCAGGTCAAGCGTCCGCGCGTGCGCGTGCGAAGGCGCGATGCATGGTTTACGAGTTGATCGATCGCCGGATAGATGAAGCCGGTGAATTGGATCTCGGCAACCGGCAGCATGCCTTGCGCGGCCATCCCGACAGCGACTCCCGCGATGCCGGCTTCCGACAGTGGCGTGTCGATGACGCGGGCGTCGCCGAAGCGCGACCATAAGCCGTCCGTGGCGCGGAAGACGCCGCCGTTCCTGCCAACGTCCTCACCCAGCACGATTACGCGCTCGTCGTCCGCCATCGCGCGCGCGAGCGCTTTATTCACGGCCTGGACAAGGGTCAGCTCTTCCACCGATCAGATTCCTTCGATCATGGCCCGGCGCTGATCCGAGAGCTCGGCCGGCAATACTGCATAGGTCCAATCGAAGATCGCTTCTTTCGGCGACGGCGGTGTCGCGAGAAACTGTTCCGCGGCGCGGTCTACTATAGCCGCCGCTTCCGCCAGCACGTGCTCTTCCCGACCCTTGTCCCACCCATGGGCGGTGGACAGATAATGGCGCAGGCGCGTCACCGGCTCCGCGACCCAATGCGGACTGACCTCGTCATCGCGGCGGTAGCGGCTCGCATCGTCGGCGGTTGTATGATCGCCCAATCGATAGGTCACGGCCTCGATCAGGCTTGGGCCGTCGCCCGCACGCGCGCCGGCAACGGCATGCTCGACGACCGCGCGAACGGCTACCACGTCGTTTCCATCCACTTGTTCGCCGCGGATGCCGGCTGCCACCGCCTTCTGCGACAGCGCCTGCACCGCGGTCTGCCGCCCGAGCGGGACGGATATTGCCCATTGGTTGTTGTTGACCACGAACACCGCTGGTGCTTTCCACACGCCGGCCATATTCAGCGCTTCGGCAAAGTCGCCTTTCGAAGTCGCGCCGTCGCCCAGGACGCAGACGGCGACACGCGCTTCGCCTTTCAGCTTGAAGGCCATGGCCGCACCGACTGCATGCGGTGCATGGCTGCCGACCGGGATGCAGACCGGGAAGTCAGCGCGTGCCTGCGCGAAATCGCTGCCACGCTCGTCCCCGCCCCAATAGAGGAACAACTCCAACGGGCTGACTCCGCGCCAGAGTTGGCCACCTTGTTCTCGGAAGCTCGGCAGAAAGACGTCCTCGGGGCGCATGGCAGCGGCGACGCCGACCGGCACCGCCTCCTGGCCAAGGGACGAGGCGAAGGTTCCAAGACGCCCCGTGCGCTGCAAGGCGACCGCCTTGGCGTCAAAAGCGCGCGTCAGCACCATGGCCCGGTAGAGCCGTTCCAACTCGCCCCGATCCTGCGCGAAGGGGGGCAGGGGGCCTGTCGCGGCTCCCGCGTGGTCGATGTACCGGAAAGGTCCTTTCTGCGGTTCGCCGCTTGCGATCATCATATCCCCGCAGTCTATGCTTGGTTGGACCGCCGGCAGCATTGTATGGCATTGAAAATACGATAGGGGTTGATCGCCGGTGCGCCTTGATCTGTATCAACCGCCATCGGTGTATCGGCACGTAGTCTTTATTTTTGCAGCATGGGGACGCAAATCGAGGCGCATGACCGATCATCGCGGGCATGCGGACGTTCCAAGTGACGAATTCGCTCTATGAGCGGGCGATTGGCTATGCCGCGCGGGGTTGGTCGGTGATCCCATTGCGCCCGCGCGACAAGCGGCCATTGCTTGCCTGGGCTGCATTCCAACACCTTCGCGCGTCGGAAGAGCAGATTGCGGCATGGTATCAGCAATCGCCCAAGGCCAATGTCGGCATTGTGACGGGTGGAATCTCGGGCCTGCTCGTGCTGGACGTGGATCCCAAGCACGGCGGCGACGAGAGCCTGGCGGTGTTGCAGCGGCAACATGGCGCGTTGCCTGACGGACCGGTCGTCATCACGGGCGGTGGAGGAAGGCACCTCTATTTCGCGCATCCGGGAATGGAAGTCCCGAACCGGGCCTCGATAATGCCCGGCCTCGATCTGCGGGGCGACGGCGGTTATGTCGTTGCCCCGCCATCGGTCCATCCCTCCGGCACCCCTTATTGTTGGCTGGCAGGTCACGAACCCGATCGAGTGCCGGTACCCGTCATGCCGGAATGGCTTCGCGGCCTTTGCGGCGTTGACGTGCGGCGTCAGGGGCATCCGGTAGATTACTGGCGCCAACTGGTTCGCGCCGGCGTGGCAGAAGGTGCGCGCAACAACACCGTCGCATCCTTCACGGGCCATCTGCTATGGCATGGGGTCGATAGAGAAATCATATTGCAACTGATGCTTGGCTGGAACCGCTGGCGGTGCAGGCCACCCCTCGCAGACGAGGAGGTTGTCAAGATCGTGCGAAGCATTGCGCGGATCCATGCACGGCAGGCGCATGATCAGCACAGCGACGAAAACGCGCCGGGCTAGTCAAACCTCGCGACCACGTGAAGTCCGACCTACTCCGCTGCCAAGCTGTCGACCCTGGACAGCGCCAGCAATGCGCTGACCATTCGATTCGGATATCGGTGCGAGCTCCCTGGGAAGGGACTCAGACCGGCTCCAGATCAATGAAGGTCGTCCGACGTTGGCGCGCCACGTATGGTCGAATCGGTCG
>CAYMTM010000031.1:0-4277 GCA_964393375.1 uncultured Rhodospirillaceae bacterium | reverse complement strand
CCAGATCAATGAAGGTCGTCCGACGTTGGCGCGCCACGTATGGTCGAATCGGTCGACTCGGATGGTGCCCGCTCTGCAACACCCGCCTTCTTCCGCTGATCCAGCAGATCTGGCACGACGTCGGTTTCCATCGATTCGGCACGCTGGGTTTCAGTCGGCTCCTCTGGGACGAGCTCGGCTTCCCCAGCCGGGAGAACCTGCGCCCCGTGTTCGAGCGGCCCGGTGACCGGCACGCCATGCTTGCCCGCATGTCTCGGGTGTCCAGTTCGTGACATCCCACGCGGCTTGCTCCGAATTGGAGTCACGTCGCCCTCCGCAGTGTTTCACGGCACATTGCGAGACGGGAGCCACTCTGATGGGAGGCGCTCAAATGTATACTCCTGCCTGCCTGGCCGCGGGCCCTTCTCAAGGACGACGTTGCCACCCGCACGCACGCCGTTCGCCCGTCGGCCCACCCCGGAGGGATAGATCCGGTTTGCCGGATTGCGGCAATTCGCTCCGACTCGTACCTGCCCTTCGCCTCAAGACACGGTTGCGCACGCGCATTCCGCAAGCTGCGATACTTTGTGTGACACGCTGCCCAATAAGAGGCCTTTGATGCTTCCGAGTCCGCGACGTCCCATCGCGATGAGTCCGACTTTGCGGTTTCTGGCAACCGCGACAATGGTACTTGCGGGATCGCCTGTCTCGGTGATCGTCTCAATCTTCGTAACACCGAGGGCTCGGGCCCGCTTCTCGGCCTTGGCCACGATCTGATTGGCCGCGGACTGCAAGAGATCATGCTCGGAAACGTGTATGTGCTCCAGGGCGGCATAGGACTCAAGCCCCTCCGGTACGCGGTCCGAGCCGATCCGGGTAATAACGTTCAACAGGATCAACTTGGATCCCAATGCCTTAGCCAAGCCGCCCGCGAAATCGACCGCAGCGTCTGCATGTGGGGATCCGTCGACCGGGACCAGGATTGTATCAATCACGGCCAACCTCCGTTCCTTTTGGCGCTAGAATCCGCCGAACCGTGAGAGAATGCTTTGATTTAGGTCATCGAGCCGCAGGTGGCTCGATCCTCGTCCTCGCCAGCTCGCATGGCGATCAAGTTGCGGTCCAAAGCAACCGAAATCTCGGTCTGCCGGCGAGAGGCGGAAGGACAGGCCGATAAGCCCTTTCCGCTTAGTCGGGCGGCAACTCGATCCGCTCGCCGGCCAAGTCCGGCTCGCCGCTTGCGAGGAGTATCTGGGTCCGCACGGCGTCGCGCAGCCGCATTGCTGCCCGGAAGTCGCTGCCATCAGCGCGCACGGCCGAGCCTAGCGATACCGTGATTCTGCCGGCCGTCGGGATCCATTGGCCGCTACGCAGCAGCGACCGCGTTCCCTGGATCGTCGTTGGATAGACAGGGACACCGGCCTGGGCCGCCACCGTGAAAGCGCCCATGCGGAACCCAAGCAGACCCGGCATGCGGGTGAAGGTGCCTTCGGGGAAGGTGACAATGCGCTCCCCCCTTCGCGCGGCCGCCAACACCGCGTCAGTGTCCTCGATTCCACCTGCCGGATCGGCGCGGCGCACGAAAACCGTGCCCAGCCGCCTCAGCAGCGTGCCCGCGATGAACTGTCTGCGCAGCTGATCCTTGGCCACGAAGGACGACGGCCCCGGGATCGCGACCAACAGCGCCAGGACATCGAGATAGCTGGAATGATTGGCGACGACCACTGCATTGCGATCGGGAATCGGGGCGACGCTTCGGACGTCCAATCGAATCCCCGTGACGGCAAAGAAGGTCCGCGCGGCGGCGCGCAGTGCGACGAAGCGCCACGCTCGTGCCGGTGCGACAACGACGGCAAGCCAAGTCGGCAAACCGATGATGGCCAGGGCAGCCCACCAGTAGAACGCGTAACTGAATGCACCGGCAATTCTCGCGAACTGGCGCAGGCGACCGGCGAGGCCGGACAAGGAAAGGCGGGCGAGCTGCCACCACAGCGGGCGGTGTCCGGACGCGATAATACCGCTTTCGTACAACGCTCTTGCCGCTGAGCGTCGCAACTTGCCGCTCGATGTCTTTGGGACGGTGCGCGGCGGCACCAGCAGCACCAAATCCGGGGGCTGATCGAGAAGGGCCAGCGAGGCATCCATGATTCGCGCGCGAAGGCGATCGCGCGCGGCACTATCGGTAAGGCGCGTCTCTGCCAGGACAATCAGGCGCTCGGTCCCCGTTCGCCTATCGGGGCAGGCGAAGGCGACAACACAGCCTCGGCGCACGCCTTCAATCCTGCCGATGAATTCCTCAAGCTCATGCGGGTAGAGATTGCGGCCCGCTCGGATGATCATGTCTTTAATGCGGCCGGTAATGAAGACGTCGCCGGCTGAGACATAGGCTAGATCTCCGGTCTCCAGCCAATCTCCGTCGAAGAGGGATTTCGTCTTCTCCTCGGCGCGGAAATAGCCCTTGGTAGCCGACGGCCCTCTGAATTGCAGGCGTCCCTGCCTGCGGTCGGGCAGCTCGCGACCGGTTTCATCGACGATTCGGATTTCGTGGCGCGGTATCGGCCTTCCGCAGGCGACAAACTCAACCGCGGATTCGTCGGTTGGTGGTGCGGGTTCGGCGATTCCCCTTGTCGATAGCGCGACGCGCTGCACCCTATCGATCACGGGGCCCCGCCCGACCGGCGGAAATGCCAGACCGACCGAACACTCCGCTAGCCCATATACCGGGGCCATGGCTTCAGGGCGGAAACCGTAGCGCGCAAACCGCTCGGCGAACCCCCGGATGGTGCTACGGCTCACTGGCTCTGCGCCATTCATGACCATGCGCAGTGAGCTGAGGTCCAGCCCGGCGATATCGTCGTCTCGGATAGACTTGAGACAAAGTTCGAATGCGAAGTTTGGCGCTGCCGACAGTGTCGCGCGATGGCGATGGATGAGGCGGAGCCAGCGCGCAGGTCTCGCCAGGAAGGCGAGTGGCGGCATGATCGCCACCGGCGCCGAATAGTACAGGCTGCCAAGCCACGCCCCGATCAGACCCATATCGTGATAAAGCGGCAGCCAGCTTACAAACACGTCGTGGGCGCTTGCTTGCAGTGCCTCGCCCATGGCCCGGATGTTGGCGAGCAGATTGCCGTGAGTCAGTACGACCCCCTTCGGATCGCCTGTGCTGCCCGAGGTATACTGAATGAGCGCCACGGTCTCCGGTCCGGCCGGCATCGGCTCGGCCATAGCCCCATGGGCCTGAAGCGCCGTCCGGGTCGTCAATGCGCGCAGGTCGCCGGCCAGCCCCATAAGCAAACCGCCCAAGGGGCGGATCCGCTCGTCGGTGATGATGATCGATGCTGCCGCGTTCCTCAGGATGCCGGCTTGGCGGCGCAAGTGATCCTCGATCTGGGCGCGACGGAACGGAGGGTAGATCGGCACCGGAACGCCACCAGCCATCAATATGCCGAAGAAGCATTCAAAGAAGGACCTTCCGGTCGGCAGCATGATCGCGATCCGGTCGCCTCTCGAGACACCGTGTTCCAGGAGACCCGCCGCGACGGCGCGCGCGCCCCGCTCAAGCGCACGGTATGTAATGGTCTCCTCGGTCTCGTCGTCCACCCACAGCAAGATATGCGGACGATCGCCGCGCTCGTCCGCATGCACCGCAAGCGCATCGATCAGGGTCTGCGCACGTTTCGGTTCGCTCACGTCGGGCAGGATCGCGGGCGCCATCGGTGCCGGACCGGGGCGGCCGATCGGTTCCGGTCGCGCGGCGGCGACGGCACGGCATAGATCTTGCGCCGTTTCGGCATCGGCGATCAGACTCTCTGGCAGCTTTATCGAGAATGCACGGTCCAGACGCAAGACCAGTTCGGCGCGACCGAGGCTGTCAAGGCCAAGATCGCGGTCGAGATCGCTGTCCAGCGCGACGGACAAGCGGCCGGCGCGGTGGGGCTGCAATTCCACGATCAAATCGCGCAGCACCGTCAACACGCGCACAACGATTTCGTTTTCCGGCGGGCGCGTCCCACCGGTGCCGGTCGATGCCTGAGGCTGGTCGCCGCCAGTGTCCGCTTTCAATCGGGGCCTCCGCTCATCCGCGCGTATCGCCCCCCTAGTTGGAACGCACCCGTCGTGCCTTGATTCGGATCAATGAGCGGGCCGACGTATGAATTGATTATATCAGGCAACGTCACAAGCAGCGAACCAGGGAGCGAGCATCCTCGAGCGCAGCCGGGGGGGGTGCTGATGGGTGATCTGATCGGAGCAGCCGACGCGGGCACGGCAAGCGCGAAAACAAACATCAAAGCGCACGC
>CAYMTM010000030.1:0-28736 GCA_964393375.1 uncultured Rhodospirillaceae bacterium | reverse complement strand
CCTCCCGCCCGCCACCAATAATCCCAAATCCAGCCCTATCTGGACGGGCTCCTAGAGCCCTGCGCCGGGCATCCAATGCCCTGCGATTTCATTGCATCATCATTCGCTACGGCGCATTGACCGGCGCGGCATCTGTTGATTTGATGACCGCAAGCGAACCGAAGCGTGGAGGTTTCTTCCATGGCCGTCGCCATCAAACGAGCCGAGAAAAGCTTGCGCAGCCGCGTATCGGATAGCGAATGGCAGGCGCGCGTCGACCTCGCAGCTTGCTACCGCCTGATCGCGCATTTCCGCATGACCGACGGCACGGCGACGCACATTTCGGCTGCAGTGCCGGACGAGCCGGGCGCGTTCCTCATCAACCCGCACGGCATGCTGTTCGACGAGGTGATCGCCTCCTCGCTGGTCAAGATCGACCTCGACGGCAACGTGCTGCTCGACACGGGCTGGCCGGTAAACAAGGCGGGCTTCGTGATCCATTCGGCGATCCATGCGGGGCGCGAGGACATCAACTGCGTGATCCACACGCACACCCGCAACGGCATTGCCGTGTCGGCGATGAAATGCGGCATGCTGATGATCTCGCAGCACGCGCTGCGCTTCTACAATCGCATCGGCTATCACGACTTCGAGGGCATCGCCTGCGAGCTCGACGAGCGCCAGCGGCTGGTGCGCGACCTGGGCCCGCACAAGGCGCTGATCTTGCGCAACCACGGGCTGATCGGCTGCGGCGCGACGGTGGCCGAGGCGTTCAGCGTCATCATGTACCTCGAGCGCATCTGCGAATCCCAGGTCGCGGCGATGGCGGCGGGCGGTGAGCTCATCTTCCCCTCGCCCGAGACCTGCGAGCGCACGGCCCGGCAGTACGACACCGAGCTCGACCCGATGCAGGGCTGGACCGCGCACAAGCGCATGCTCGACCGCATGGACCCGAGCTACGCTAGCTGACCGCGCGAAGCCTCATCCTTCGGCAGACTCAAGGATGGGGCCGTTATTTGTTCCTCACCCCGCGCTTGCCGAGAGGTGAGGAACAAAGCCTCAATCCTTCATCAGCAGGTGGATCAGGCTGGAGGTGTCCCAGCGATTGCCGCCGCGGGCCTGGACCTGGGCGTAGAACTGGTCGATCAGCGCGGTCGCCGGCAGGCGGGCCTTGTTGCGCTTGGCCTCTGCCAAGCAGATGCCCAGGTCCTTGCGCATCCAGTCCACGGCGAAGCCGAAGTCGAACTTGCCCTGGACCATGGTCTTCCAGCGGTTCTCCATCTGCCAGGACTGCGCCGCGCCTTTGGAGATCGTGGCCAGCACCTTGTCGGTATCCAGCCCCGCCTTCATCGCGAAGTTCACGCCCTCGGCGAGCCCCTGCACCAGGCCTGCGATGCAGATCTGGTTCACCATCTTGGTGAGCTGCCCCGCGCCCGCCGGCCCCATGTGGGTGCAGGCCTTGGCATAGATCTTCATCACCGGCTCGGCCGTCGCGTGGCTTCCCGCCTCGCCGCCCACCATGATCGTCAACTGGCCGTTCTCGGCGCCGGCCTGGCCGCCGGAGACCGGCGCGTCGAGGAAGCCCAGGCCCGCCTTCTTCGCGGCCGCCTCCAACTCGCGCGCGACCTCGGCCGAGGCCGTGGTATGGTCGACGAAAATCGCCCCCTGCTTCATGCCGGCGAAGGCGCCGTCCGGGCCCAGCACGACCGAGCGCAGATCGTCGTCGTTGCCGACGCAGCAGAAGACGATGTCGCAGCCCGCAGCCGCCTTGGCCGGCGTCGGCGCCGAACCGCCGCCGTGCTTCTTGACCCAGTCGGCCGCCTTGGCGGGGCTGCGGTTGTAGACCGTGACCTTGTGGCCGGCCTTGGCAAGGTGCCCCGCCATCGGGAACCCCATCACGCCCAGGCCCAGGAACGCTACGGTCTTGCCGGTCATCGATCTTCCCCTCTTCTCATGATGTCGGACACGCGAAAAAGGCGGCGATGATAAGGGCGCGGCACGGCATCGGCAACGCGCGTGCCGTTGCAGGGCGCCGCAACGGAATCGCGCCGTCGCCGGCCCCTCGTGGATATCCAGACCAAACGGAAGGATCCGCGCGTCCTTGCACGTACAGGTAAATTCTGCTTTTCTTAGTTAACGGCAGTATCGTCGGATAAACATTTGACCCAATTTAATAAAATGCTTACCATCCGCGCTGCCGGCAGGTCTGCAACAAGAGGTTTTCGATGCGCGTAGGAGGCGCGGGACAGGGCGGAGTCGGGCTGGTGCACTATGGCACCGGCGGCACCACCGACCGCCGGCGGGAGGCGGTCGAGGCCCTTGGTGCGACCGCCGGCGCACGTCCCGACATCACCGCTCCCTTTGCGACCACGCGCCATCCCTATGTCCGGATCGAGGCCATGCGGCCGGCGGGATCGGGTCGCGGACCGACGGGCTTCGCCCGGACGGATTTCAGCCGGGCCGGCGACGGCCCCGCCGGGCCGAGCGTCGCCTTTCTGGCCCAATACATCGCCCAGACGAATCTGCGCGAAGGGCTGGAGCTCGACAAAGCCGCGGACGGCACCCGCGCCTATCGCCGGGCCGAGATCCCGGCGGTGCAGGTCCGCACCGGCGCCAACGTCGACGTGGCGGCCTGACGCCCGGCTATCTCGCCCGCGCGTCCTCCAGGATCATGTCCGACGCCTTCTCGGCGATCATGATGATCGGGGCGTTGGTGTTGCCGGAAGTCAGGGTCGGCATCACGGAACCGTCGACCACGCGCAATCCGTCGATGCCGTGGACGCGCAGCCGCGCATCGACGACCGCCGCCGGATCGCTGCCCATCTTGCAGGTCCCGACCGGGTGGTAGATCGTCGCGGCGGTATCGCGCGCGTTCGCCAGTAGCTGCTCGTCGGTCACCGCCGCCGGACCGGGGCGCAGTTCCTCGGCGACATAGGGGCTGAGGGCCTTGGTTTCGGCGAGACGGCGCGACAGCCGCATGCCCGCGACGAGCGTGGCTTGGTCGGTGTAGGTCGCCAGATAGTTCGTGTGGATCGCCGGGTAATCGCGGGGATCGGGCGATCTGGGCAGGATCGCGCCGCGGCTTTCCGGCCGCAGCTGGCATACCGAAGCGGTGAATGCGGAGAACCGGTGCAGGCCCTCGCCCGGATTGTCGGCGCTGAGCGGCTGGATGTGGAACTGCACGTCGGGCGTCTCTAGATCGCGCCGCGTGCGGGCGAAGATCGCAAGCTGGCTCGCGCCCATGGTCATGGGGCCGGTGCGCTTGAGCGCGAACTCGACCGCCATCAGCGTCTTGCGCCACCACACGTTGGCCTCGTCGTTGAGCGTGATCGGCCGCGGGCAGCGGTAGATGGCGCGCGCCTGCAGGTGGTCCTGCAGGTTCTCGCCGACGCCGGGCAGCTCGTGGCGGACCGCGATGCCGAGCTTCTGCATCACCGCGCCCCGCCCGACGCCCGAGAGTTCCAGTAGATGCGGCGAGGAGATCGCGCCGGCCGACAGGATAACTTCGCGCCGCACCGTCGCGGTGGCGATGCGGCCGGCGACGCCATAGACCACGCCCGTGGCGCGCCGGGCCTCCAGCACCACGCGATGCGCCAGCGCGCGGGTGACGACCCGCAGATTCGCGCGGCGCCTTGCCGGGCGCAGGAATGCGGTCGCGGCGCTGCAGCGCAGGCCGTTACGCGCGGTGAGCTGGAAATAGCCGGCCCCCTCCTGCTGCGCGCCGTTGAAGTCGTCGCGCGCGGGAATGCCCAGCTCCTCCGCGGCGCGGATATAGGCGTCGCAGATCTCGCGGCGGATGCGCATGTTCGAGACCGCAAGCGGTCCGCCAGCTCCATGGAAGGCGTCGGCGCCGCGTTCCTGGTCCTCGCTGCGCTTGAAATAGGGCAGCACGTCGTCCCAGGACCAGCCGGGATTGCCGAGTTGGCGCCAGTGGTCATAGTCCTGGGGCTGACCGCGGACATAGAGCAGACCGTTGATCGCGCTGCTGCCGCCCAGTACTTTCCCCCGCGGCCAGGCGATCGAGCGCCCGTTCAGGCCAGGATCGGGCTCGGTGCGATAGCACCAATCCGTCTTTGGGTTGTGCATGGTCTTGAAGTAGCCGACCGGGATGTGCAGCCAGGGGTTCCAATCCCGACCGCCGGCCTCCAGCAGCAGGACGCGCACGGACGGATCTGCCGAAAGGCGGTTGGCCAACACGCAGCCGGCCGATCCGGCGCCGACGATGATGTAGTCGTATTGAGCCTCGATATCCGCCATCGCGAGCTGCCTCCTTTTCTCGCATTGTGTCGGCATGAGATGCGTCGGTGGGTCCGTCGCGTCGCAAAGTAATCGCTTTCACGCGGCCTGCTGCTCGTAACCGCTTCCGCGCCGGATATAATTGCGTCATCATCTATGGCAATTTCCGAACCAGGGGAGCACGGGCCATGTCTGAGGATCGCGAACACAGCTACATCCCGACTCTGAAGCGTCAATTGGCCGAAGGTCGCGTCGACCGGCGCGAGTTCCTGCGCACCGCAACCTTGCTGGGCGTGTCGGCAGCCGCCGCCTATGCCTTCGCCGACAAGGTCACGGGCGTCTCCAGCGTGGCGGAGGCGCAGACCGCGCTGCCGAAGGGTGGCACCTTGAAGATCGCGGCGCTGATCCAGGATCCGAAGTCGCCGCATACCTATTACCGCTTCGAGCAGGGCAACGTCTCGCGCCAGGTCTGCGACTACCTGATGATCACCGGCCACGACAACATCACCCGCCCTGCGCTGGTGGAGAAATGGGTGGCGAGCGAGGACCTCAAGACCTGGACCTTCCATCTGCGCAAGGACGTCAAGTGGCACGACGGCCGCCCGTTCACGGCGGACGACGTGATCTGGAACCTGGAACGCGTGATCGACCCCAAGGTCGGCTCGTCGATGCTGGGCTTGATGAAGGGCTACATGCTCGACGAGTTCGAGACCGGGGAGAAGGACGACAAGGGCAACCCGAAGAAGTCCACCCGCATCTGGGACTCCAAGGGGTTCGAGCGGGTCGACGCCCATACCGTGCGGCTGAACCTGAAGCGGCCGCAGCTGTCGATTCCCGAGGACATGGCCTCCTACCCGTTCGCCATCATGGACCCAAAGGGCGACGGGATTCTGGGCGTGGGCTCGAAGGGCACCGGCGCGTTCGACCTGGTCGAGAACGAGCCCGGCCGGCGCATCGTCCTCAAGGCCCGCAAGGAATACTGGGGCGGCCCGGCCGCGATCGACCAGCTTGAGTTCATCGAGATCGGCGACGATGCGATGACCGCGATCCAGGGCCTGGTGTCGCGCCAGATCCACGGCCTCACCATCGCCGGCATCCAGCAGCTCCAGGTGCTGCAGAACATCCCGACGGCGCAGCTCTACGAGGCGCCCAGCGGGTCGGTCGCGGTGATCCGCGGCCGGCACAACGAGAAGCCCTGGGACAACATCAAGTTCCGCAAGGCGATCCAGCTCGCCACCGACACCGAGGCGCTGCTGAAGATCGGCTATCGCGGGCTCGGCCATCCCGGCGAATTCCACCACGTGGCGCCGGTCCATCCCGAGTATTTCAAGCTGCCGCCGATCAAGCGCGACGTGGCCAAGGCCAAGCAACTCCTGGCCGAGGCCGGATACCCCAACGGCATCGACATGGTGATGAACTGCCGGACCGATCCCGACTGGTTCAGCGCCACCGCCCAGGCGGCGATCGAGCAGTGGAAGGAGGCCGGCATCCGCGTGAAGCTGGAGGTGATGCCGAACCAGCTCTATGCCCAGAACTGGCAGAAGGTGCCGTTCGGCATGACCGACTGGTTCCATCGTCCGCTCGGCGTCCAGCCGCTGGCGCTCGCCTACCGCACCGGGGTGCCGTGGAACGAGACCAACTACAGCAACCCCGAGTTCGACCGGCTGCTCGACCAGGCCCAGGCCACGGTCGACGTCGAGAAGCGGCGCGAGATCGTCGGCAAGCTGGAGAAGATCATGCAGGACGACGCGGTCATGATTCCGCCGTTCTGGCGCTCCGTCTTCACCTTCATGGACAAGAAGGTGAAGGGCTTCAGGATGCACCCCAGCGGCTACATCTTCGGCAACCAGCTTGGCCTGGAGGCGTAGGCCGGCATGCTGCCGATGACCATGTCCGTCCTGGATCGGCCGGTCGACTGGGGGCCGGCCGATCTGGTCGACCTCGATCGCTATCCGATCCTCGACCTGGATTCGGCGCGGGGCAAGGCGCTGATCGACGCGATAGCGGCGAGCATGGCCGAGTCGGTGCTGTGCGCCCTGCCCGGCTTTCTCAAGGCGTCGGTGATCCCGCGCCTGGTGGCGGAGGCCGAGGCGCTGGTGCCGCTGGCCTATCGCGGCCCGAGCGAGGCATCTCCCTATTTCTACAATTATGGAACTGATCTGGAATCGCTGGCGCCCGATCACCCGCGCCGGCGCAAGACGCCGCGGCGCCTGAGCCAGATCGCTTACGACCTGATCCCCGAGACGGCGCTGATCCGCCGGCTGTACGAGTGGGAGCCGCTGGCGGCCTTTCTTGCCCGCGCGCTGGGCGCGCCGAAGCTTTATCGCTGCGCCGACCGGTTCCAGGCGCTGAACATCTCGGTGATGGAGGAAGGCGGCTGCCAGCAGTGGCACTTCGACACCAACGAAGCGAATATCACCCTCCTGCTGCAGTCGGCGGAGTCGGGCGGCGAGTTCGAGTACGTCCCGCTCATCCGCTCGGCCGCAGCGGAGAATTACGAGGCGGTGCGGCAGGTGCTGGACGGGCATTCCAGCCGCGTCGTGCGCCTGGCACAGGAGCCGGGCATGCTGGTGCTGTTCCGCGGGCATCATTCGCTGCACCGCGTGGCGCCGTGCCGCGGCAAGCGGCGGCGGCTCCAGTCGATCCTGTCCTTCAACAGCCGGCCGTGCGTGCTGGGGTCGCACGAAAGCAACATCCTGCACTACGGTCCGCGCGCCGCGCTCTACCCGCGGCCGGATGCGGCGCCCCGGGCGGCCGAATAGTCATTTCGCGAAGTCCGGCGCCAGGCGTTCGAGCAGAAGCCCGCCGACCGCACCCGGCGTCGCCGCCACCCTCACCCCCGCCCGCTCCAGCGCGGCGCGCTTGGACGCGTGGCTGCCGCGGTCGCCCAGGACGATGGCGCCGGCATGGCCCATGCGCTTGCCCGGCGGTGCGGCGCGCCCCGCGATGAAGGCGACCACCGACTTGCGCATCGTGGCGGCATAGTCGGCGGCGTCCTCCTCCATGGCGCCGCCGATCTCGCCCACCAGCACCACGGCGCGGGTGCGATCGTCGCGGTCGAGCATCGCCAAGGCGTCGCGCGAGGTGGTGCCGGGCAGCGGGTCGCCGCCCACGCCCAGGAAGGCCGACTGGCCGTAGCCGGCCCCCACCAGGTTCAGGCAGACCAGCGTGCCCAGGCTGCCGCTGCGCGAGATCACGCCGATCGTGCCGGGCCGGAACACGTTCGCGTTGAAGCCCGGCATGATGCCGACGAAGCACTCGCCCGGCGTGACCAGGCCGGCCGTGTTCGGGCCGAAGATGCAGGTTCCGTGGCGCCGCGCGGCGGCGTGGATCAGCATCACGTCCTGCTGCGGGATATGCTCGGTCAGGACCACGACCATCCTGGCGCCGGCCTCGATGGCGTCGATGGCCGAGTCCTTGGCGGCCAGTGGCGGCACGAACATGACGGCAATGTCGAAGCCCGCGCCGCGCTGGGCCTCCTTGGCCGAGGCGAACACCGGTATCCCGTCCTGCGCGGTCCCAGCCTTCTTCGGGTTCACGCCGGCGGTGATCCGCGTCCCGCAGGCCCGCATCTTCTCGGCCCAGAACCGGCCCTGTTTGCCGGTGATGCCCAGCACCAGCACCCGGTGCTCCTTGCGCGGAATCATTGCGCCGCCGCGACGGCCGCCGCGACCGCGTCTTCCATGCGGTCGAACGGCTCGATGCCCAATTCGCGCTTCACCAGCGCGATCGCCGCCTCCTCGCCCGTGCCATGGATCGAGAAGAACACAGGGATGGAGGGCCTCAGCGCCAGCCAGGCCTTTACGACCCCATCCGCCATCACGTCGGTGCGCGCGAAGGCGCCGCAGAAGTTGACCACCAGGCTGCGCACGCGCGGGTTCGCCAGCACCAGCTCCAGCGCCGGCTTGGCCTGGGTATAGGCGTCGCCGCCAATCTCGAGAAAATTGGCCGGCTTTCCGCCGAGATGCGCGATCGCGTCCATCGTGGTCATCGTCAGGCCGGCGCCGTTGGCAAGCAGGCCGACCGGCCCGTCCAGCTCGATGTAGCGCAGGCCCAGTTCGCGGCCGCGCCGTTCCAGCGCGGTCAGGGTCTCGGGCGAGCCCAGCTGCGCGATCTCCGGCTGCCGGGGCAGCGCCGCATCGTCGACGACCAGCTTGCAGTCCAGCGCGACGATCCGCCAATCCTTGGTGACCGCCAGCGGATTGATCTCCACCAGCTCGGCGTCGCAGCGCCGGTAGAAGCGGTAGAGCGCGGCCAGCGTGTCCGCGGCGGCAGGTGCGGCCGGCCCCAGCCCGTCGACCAGAGGCCGCGCAGTCGCACGGTCGAGCCCGGCCTCTATGTCCACGGTCAGGCGCGCCAGCGCCTCGGGCCGAGTCGCAGCGATCTCCTCGATGTCCATGCCGCCGGCGAGCGAGAACAGGACCAGCGGTCCCTTGCTCGCCGGGTCGTTCAGCACCGCGGCGTAGAGCTCGCGCGCGATCGGCACCTGCTCTTCGACCAGCACGCGCGCGACGTGGTGGTCGGCGATCGTCATGCCGAGGATCGCCTGGGCGGCCTTGCGCGCCGCGTCGGGCGTGGCGGCAGGCTTGACGCCGCCGGCCTTGCCGCGCTTGCCCGTCGGCACCTGCGCCTTCACCACGCAGGGACCGAGGTTTTGCGCGGCGTGCGCGGCCTCGTCGGCGCTCGCGCACAGCCTGCCGCGCGGCACGGCGATGCCCTCGGCCGCCAGCAGCGGCTTGGCTGCGTGCTCCTCCAGGTTCATGGGACCGCGCCTATTTGCCGTACTTTGCCCACAGCGCGCCGAACAGCTCTTCCTCGCTCGGCTTGTCCTCGGGGATCGTGGTCGAAAGATGCGTGACGTTGATGAAGTGACGCCAATTCAGGTTCTCGCTGATGCTGTTGCGCGCCCAGGTGCCGCAGCCCATCGAGAGGGTGAAATTGAGCCCGTTGTCGAAGCTGCCGCCGTTGCCGAAGGTATGCGCCTGGTTGACCAGCACGCGCACTACGTCGAGCGTCTCGGCCAATTGCCGCGCATGGTCCATGTCCTTGGTATGGATGCCACAGGAATGGCCCATGCCCTGGAAGCGCAGGATCTCCGCCACGCGGTCGCGCGCGGCCGGAAAGTTCTTGGCGCGGTAGACCGCCAGCACCAGCGCCAGCTTCTCGCCCGAGAAGGGGTGATCGGGCCCGACGCCGATTTCTTCCACCATGAAGAAGCGCGCCTGCCTTGCCTTCGCGGGCAACCCCGCCGCCGCAGCGATGATGGCGGCGTCCTTGGCGATCAGCTTGCGGTTCAGCCTGCCGTCGACCCACAGCACGTCCTGGACAGCCTGGCGCTCGGCCGACGTGCAGCGGTAGCCGCCCTCCGCCTCCAGCGCCTCCAGCGCCGGCTCGTAGACCGCATCCAGCACGACGATCGAATTCTCCGAGGAGCAGGACGTGGCGTTGTCAAAACACTTCGACAGGCGGATCTTGCGGGCGGCGTCTGCAAGGTCGGCGCTCGCGTCCACGATCACCGGCACGTTGCCCGCGCCGACGCCGATCGCCGGCGTGCCGCTGCGGTAGGCGCGCCGGACGTTGTCCTGCGAGCCGGTACAGACCACCAGGTCGCTGAGCTCCATCAGCGCCTGGGTGCCCTCCTTGGTCACCGGGCTGGGCAGGACCTGCACCAGGTCCGCCGGCAGGCCGATCCGCATCAGGGCTTGGCGCATCAGCTCGACCGTGCGCGCGGTCGTGACCGCGCCGCTGGGGGAGGGGGCTATCACCACCGCATTGGCGCCCTTCAGCGCCATCATCGCCTTGTTGACGGGCGTCGCTGCCGGGTTGGTGGACGGACAGATGGCGCCGACGACCCCGACGGGCTTTCCGTACTTGACGATGCCGCGCGCACGGTCCTCCTCGATGACGCCCACGGTCCGAACGCGCAGCAGGTCGCGCAAGGTACCGAAGGTCTTGCGCTGGTTCTTGGTGATCTTGTCGGCGACGTTGCCGAGGCCGGTATCGGCCACCGCAAGTTCGGCCAGGGCGCGCGCGTTTTCGGGCTTATAGACCGACCAGGCGAGCGCGGCGACCGCCTCGTCCACCCGCGCCTGCGACGCGCCGGCGAGCGCCCGCATCGCCATTCGGCCGCGCCCGATGAGGTCGATGACGACGGCGCGTTCGGGCGTGCTCTGCGTTCGGGCGGTGGGAGCGTCGTTCATGCCGGTCCTTCAGCTCCCCTGCAGGTCGTGGATGCCGTCGTGGAACAGGTCCTTCCAGCCCGCGGGCTTGTTCTTGATCGATCCGGTGCGGTGCATGAAGTCGGTCAGCTTCAAGATGTTCTCCGGCGCCAGCGAGAAGCTGAAATCCTTGTCGGTCACCATCTTCTTGAGGAAGTCGTGCGCCAGTTTCGACTGGTCGACCTTGATGAAGATGCGCACCGCCTCGTCCGGATTGTCGGCGATCAGCTTCGTCGCTTCGGTCAGCGCGGCGAGCACCGCCCGGTAGGTCTTGGGATTCTCTTCCACGAACCGCTTGGTCGCCGAGAGCGCCGAGAAGCTCGCCTTGCCGGTGACGTCGTAGGAGCTGAGGACCCGGCTGATCTTGGGGTTTTCCAGCTCCTGGTACTGGAACGGCGGGCTGGTGAAATGTCCGGTCATCTCCGAGCCCGTGGACAGCAGCGCCGCCACGCCCTCGGGATGCGCCAGGCTGACCGTCAGCGCGTCGAGCCTGGTGTGCTGGCCGACCCCGAATTCCTTCTCTGCCGCCATCTGCAGCGCGATCGCCTGGAACGACACCTTGACCGAGGGCAGCGCGATCTTGTCCTTGTCGGTAAAATCGCGCAGCGACTTGATGTTCGGCTTGTTGGTGTTGAGGAAGGCGGGCTGCGCGTTGAGCGTGCTGACGCCCTTGACGGCGATGTTGCCCAAGGTCTTGTCCCACAGCACGATGAAGGGCGGCGTGCCGGCCGCGATCATGTCGACACTGTTGCCGAGCAGGAGATCGTTGAGCACGGCGGGCGCGCCGACCGGCCGGTAGCTGGCCTTCACCTCGCCGAGGCCGAGGGCCTTGGCGTGCTTCTCGACCAGCTTCAGCTCTTCCATGATGTAGAGCTGCAGGTAGCCGATGCCGAGTTGGCGGCCGAAGCGGACCTCCTGGGTCTCGGCCGCGGCCGGCAGCGCCGCCAGCGCCTGCAGGGCGACGGCGACGATCGAGCACCGATTGAGCCAAGCCGGCTTGCGCATCGCGGATACTCCCCTCAGCCAGTCGAAATCACCATGCCCTTCGCTGCTCGGTTGGGCGGCGGCCGCCAAGGCACCTGGTCTCACGCCACCGTATAGCTCTTGTATTTGTCCAGCAGGCGGACCGGCTTCCGCAACGCGTCGCGCCGGAAGGGTTCGCCGAGCTCCTGGGTCAGCATCAGCTCCAGCACCGTCGGCTTGTTGGACGCAACGGCCTGCTTGAGCGCGTCACCCACCTGGTCGGGGTGGTTGACGGTGATCCCCTCGCCGCCCATCGCCTTCGAAATGCCGGCGAAGCTGGGGTTCTTCAGGTTGGTCCCGACATAGCGGTCGGCGTAGTAGTCGATCTGGTTCTTCTTCTCCGCACCCCATTGGCCGTTGTTGAACACCACCGCGATCGCCGGGATGTTCTCGCGCACGCAGGTCAGGATCTCGTTGAGGCTCATGCCCCAGGCGCCGTCCCCGACATACGCGACGGCCGGCCGGTCGGGCCGCGCCACCTTGGCGCCCATCGCGGTCGGGAAGGCATAGCCGCAATTGCCGAAACTCATCGCGGCAAAGAAGCTCGGCGCCTCCTCGAAGCGCAGGTAGGAGTTCGACACCGAGCACACGTTGCCGATATCGGTCGACACCACCGCGTTCTTCGGCATTGCCTTCTCCAGCTCGCGCAGCGCGCGGCGCGGCGCGATCGGGCTGCCGCCGGCCGAGGACAGCGTGTTGAGCTCGTCCTCCCACGCCTTTTTCTGCTTGTTTACCTCGGCCATACGCTGGTCGCGGTTGCCGTGGGCGGCGATTTTCAGGTTGCTGGTCTTCAGGCGGTTGAGGATATCGGCCGCCGCCAGCTTGGCGTCGCCGATCACGGCGACCGACACCGGCTTCACCAAGCCCAGCACCTTGTGGTCGGTGTCGACCTGCACGATCTTGGCATTCTTGGGCCAGTAGTCGATGCCGTATTGCGGCAGCGTGCCGAACGGCCCCAGCCGCGTACCCAGCGCCAGCACCACGTCGGCCTGGGCGATGATCTTCATTGCCGCCTTGGAGCCCTGGTAGCCGAGCGGCCCGCACATCAGCGGGTGGCTGGCGGGGAAGCTGTCGTTGTGCAGGTAGCTGGTGACGACCGGCGCCGACAGGTGCTCGGCCAGCGCGATCGCCTCGGCGCGGCCGTTCGACATCACCACGCCGCCGCCGGCGACGATCACCGGGAACTTGGCGCCGGCCAGCGCCTGCGCCGCCTGCTCCAGGCTGTTGTTCGAGCCGGCCGCGCGCTCCAGCGGCAGCGGCTTCGGGATCGTCGCGTCGAACTCGCCGTAGAAATGGTCGCGCGGGATGTTGACCTGCGTGGGTCCCCGCTCGACCTGCGCCATCACGAAAGCCCGGTGGGTCAGTTCGTGGATGCGTTCGGGCTTCGGCACATGGACCTGGTACTTCGTGATCTTCGAAAAGATCGGCATCTGCTCGGTCTCCTGGAACCCGCCCAAGCCGATCGTGCCGGACCCCGTCTCCGGGGTGATGCAGACCACCGGCGAGTGCGCCCAGTAAGCCGCCGCGATCGCGGTCACGAAATTGGTGATGCCCGGCCCGTTCTGGGCGATGCAGACGCCGTGCCTGCCGCTGACCCTGGAATAGCCATCGGCCATGTGGCCGGCGTTCTGCTCGTGCGCCACCGAGACGAAGCGTATGCCCGCCGGCTCGAATAGATCGAGCGCGTCCATGTAGGCGGAACCCACGATGCCGAACACGTGCTTCACGCCGTGCGCGGCCAGGGTCTCGACGAAGGCTTCGCTGGAAGTCATCCGGGTCATAGGTTCCTCGTTGCTTGTCGCCCAGCGCCGGCGCGGCGGCCGGCGTTCTCTCCGTTGAACAGATCGGCGTAGTGCTGCGCCGCGCGCTTCAGCCGCGGCAGGTGCCGGGTGGCGTCGCCGAGGCTCATGCGGGCGCGCGGCGCCTGCAGCGCCACCGCCGCGATCACCTCGCCTGCGGGCCCGCGGACCGGCACCGCCACGCACACCACGCCCAGCAGGAACTCCTCATCGTCGGTGGAGTGGCCCAGGCGGCGGATGCGCGCAAGCTCCCGTTCCAGCGCGGCGCGGCGGGTAATGGTCTTGGGCGTATAGCGGTTGAGCGGCAGGACATCGAGTAGATGCTTGCGTTCGCCCTCCGGCAAAAAGGCGAGAAAAAGCTTGCCCATGGCTGTGCAGTGCGGATCGACGCGCGAGCCGGCCTCGAAATGCAGGCGCAGCGGCCAGTCGGCCTCGACGCGGTCGATATAGACGACCGAGCGGTCGTCCATGACGCCCAGGTTGCAGGTCTCGCGGATCTCGCGCGACAGGCCCTCCAGGATGGCGTGGCGCGCGCCCAGCCGGGCGGCGGCGCGCAGCCCGCCCTGCGCCAGATGGGTCAGCCGGGGGCCGACGGTGAAGCGCTTGGCATCCGGCTCGCGGCGCAGGAACCCTTCGCGTTCCAGCATCAGGCAGATGCGATGCACGGTCGGCTTCGGCACCCCAAGCGCGGCGGCCACGTCCGACGCCGCGCGCGGCCGCGGCGCCACGGCGACCGCCTCGAGGATCGCCAAGGTGCGCTCGATCGCCGAGCCCTTCTTGCGGCGTCCGGCGTCGCGCGCGCGTCCGCCCGGACGTCGCGCGGCCCCGTCTTCCAGCCCTGGATCGGGCATGCTCCCCCGCTCGATCTTTTGATTCCGGAACTATTTTTCTCTCTTTAACAAAGCGGCCGACGACCGGCAAGCCGACGCCGGCGCGCGCCAGCCCCGGCGCTAGCTCGCAAGCTTGATGCCTGCGCGCTGCGCGTGACGCGCCAGCACGCGGCGCACCTTGTCGACGATCTCGTCGATATGCTGGCGCTCGCAGATGAAGGCCGGCGCCAGGATCAGCGTGTCGACCGTCACGCGCGCCAACATGCCGCCGTTGAACAGGTCCTGCAGCACTTCGTAGCCGCGCGCACCCGGCTTGTCGGAAGGCTGCAGGTCGATGCCGGCGAGCAGCCCGTAGCCGCGGATGTCCGACACGATCGCGACGTCGCGCAGGGCATAGACCTTGTCGAGGAAATACGGCGCAAGCGCCTCCGCCTTCTCGAACAGCTTCTCCTTCTCGAAGATGTCGAGTGTGGCAAGGCCGGCCGCGCAGGCCACGGGATGGGCCGAGTAGGTGTAACCGTGGAAGAACTCGATCCCTTTGGCAGGGCCGTTGTCGACGATGGTCTTGTAGACCTTCTCGCTGACGCCAACCGCGCCCATCGGGATGTTGCCGTTGGTGATCGCCTTGGCCATGGTCAGAAGGTCGGGCGTGACGCCGAAGGCCTGGGCGCCAAAAGCCTTGCCGGTGCGGCCGAAGCCGCAGATCACCTCGTCGAACACCAACAGGATGCCGTGCCGGTCGCAGATCTCGCGCAGGCGTTTCAGGTAGCCCCTGGGCGGCACCAGGATGCCGGTGGAACCCGCGATCGGCTCGACGACGCACGCCGCGATCGTGTCGGCGCCGTAGAGGTCGACGTGGCGCTGCAGGTCGTCGGCCAGCTCGGCGCCGGTGTCGGCCTCGCCGCGCACGAACCGGGTCTCCTCCCGCCAGGTGTGGCGGATATGGCTGATGCCAGCCAGCGTGTTGCCGAAGGTCTCGCGGTTGCGGACCATGCCGGCCAGCGACGTGCCGCCGAAATTGACGCCGTGATAGCCGCGCTCGCGCGCGACGAAGCGGGTGCGCTGGGGCTGGCCGTTCGAGCGGTGGTACTGCAACGCGATCTTCATCGCACTGTCGACGGCCTCGGAGCCCGAATTGGCGAAGAACACGTAGTCGAGATCGCCCGGCAGCAATTCCGCCACCCGGCGCGCCAGTTCGAACGACAGGTCGTGGCCGAACTGGAATGGCGGCACATAATCGAGCGTCAGGAGCTGCCGGTGGACGGCGTCGGCGATTTCCTGCCGTCCATGCCCGGCGGGGGTGCAGAACAGGCCCGACACGGCGTCGATCACCGGCTCGCCGCGGTTGTTCTTGAAGTATAGGCCCTTGGCCTCGCTCACCAGGCGCGGCTCGGTCTTGAAATGCTTGTTGGCCGAGAACGGCATCCAGTGATGTTCGAGCGAGTTGGGCTTCATCGGGACTCCTCCGCCGAAGAACTGCGGCACCAACTATAGGGCAGCAGGCCGGCCGGCGCCACCCCGGCCGCGACGCAAAATCGAGATAATCCGTCTCGAATTCGGAACCTACGTGGCGGCGAGAAAAGCCCTCACCCGCTCCCACACCTCGGCGTTGCCGGCCGCCAGGATGCCGCCGCCGGTATCGGTCGGGCGGTAGGCCGAGCGGTCCCACTTGGCCACTTTTCCGCCCGCCTCCGCGACGATCAGCGCGCCCGGCAGATGGTCCCAGGGCTTCATGTTGCGGTAGAGCACGAAATGCTGCCGGGCCTCGGTGATGTCGACATAGACGCGCGCGGCGCAGGACCGGTCGGTCGGCTGGCCCAGGCCTTCCCTGGCCTTGGCGCGCAGCAGCTCGCGCGACGGCTCGGGAAAGAACAGGTAGCTGATGCTGCCGCGAAGCTCACGGTCATCGGAAGGGATATCGGACGCCAGAAGCAGGCGCTCGCCGTCGCGCCAGGCGCCCGATCCGCGCTCGGCGACATAGGCGCGCTTGCGCACCGGGTCGTAGATCCAGCCGGCCAGGCTCTCGTTATGCCGGACCAGGGCGACCATCATGCCGAAATCCGCTTTGCCCGCGGCGAAGTTGCGCGTGCCGTCGATGGGGTCGACGACCCAGACCGGGTCTTTGCCGGCCAGCAGGCCGAGCACGCCGGAATCGGCCGCCACGCCCTCCTCGCCCACGACGACGCTGCCGGGGACCAGCGCGCGCAGCCGGGGCTCGAGCGCGCGTTCGGCGGCCTCGTCGGCGACCGTCACCGTCTCGTCGCCGTGCTTCTTGCGGATGTCCGCTTCGGCCAGGTTGCGGAAGCGCGGCATGATTTCGGTCGCCGCGACTTCGGCCATGGCGTCGGCCACGGCCTGGGGATCGAGATGCATCGTCAGCCCGGCCGCGCGCCCTGGCGCCGGCGCTCGAAGCGCTGCAGGTCCGCCGGGTCCAACCCCACCCGCAGGTGCACGCTGTCGTCGTGGTCCTGGCGATCCAGCACCTCGCCGTGCCGGTAGAGCCAGGCGATCGCGGCGCCGTCGCCCGCCGGGATGTCGAACTCGGCGACCTGGCGCTGGCCGGCGAGGCAGGCGTCGACCGCGCGCAGGAGAGCGTCGCATCCCTCGCCGGTCACGGCGGACAGCGCCACGACCTTGTCGTTGCGCGCGCCGTGGGCATCGAGCTGGGCGCGCCCGGACGGGTCGAGCAGGTCGATCTTGTTGAGCGCCTCGATCAGGTGCCGGTTTCGGTCGGTGCCGTCGATCAGCGCCTCGAGCCCGAGCTCGCGCAGCACCTTCAGCACGTCGGCGCGCTGCGCCGCGCTGTCGGGGTGCGCCACGTCGCGCACGTGGATCACGATGTCGGCGCCCATGACCTCCTCGAGCGTGGCGCGGAAGGCGGCGACCAGCTGGGTTGGCAGGTTCGAGATAAAGCCGACGGTATCGGACAGGATCGCGGTCCGCCCGGACGGCAGCTTGAGCTTGCGCATCGTCGGGTCGAGCGTTGCGAACAGAAGGTCCTCCGCCATCACCGCGGACTTGGTCAGGCGGTTGAACAGGGTGGACTTGCCGGCATTGGTGTACCCCACAAGCGCGACCACGGGATAGGGCACGCGCTTGCGCGCAGCGCGGTGGAGGCCGCGCGTGCGCTTCACCTGCTCCAGTTCTCGCTTCAGCTTGATGATGCGCTCGTCGATCAGGCGGCGGTCGATTTCGAGCTGGGACTCGCCGGGGCCGCCCAGGAAGCCGAAGCCGCCGCGCTGGCGCTCGAGATGGGTCCAGCTTCGCACCAGCCTGCTGCGCTGGTAACTGAGCGCGGCGAGTTCGACCTGCAGCGCGCCCTCGTGCGTACGCGCGCGGGCGCCGAAGATTTCGAGGATCAGCCCGGTGCGGTCGATCACTTTGGCCTGCCAGGCCTTCTCCAGGTTGCGCTGCTGCACCGGCGAGACCTGGGCATCGACCACCACGACGCCGATTTCCTGCGCCTTGACGATCTCAGCCATCGCTTCAACCGTGCCGCTGCCCAGCAGCGTGGCGGGACGCGGCCGTTTCACCGCCACGGTTTGCGCGTGGACGACGACAAGGCCGATCGCCTGCGCCAGCCCGACCGCCTCGCCCACGCGCGCCTCGGGGTCGCGGGTTGCGCCCCCGTCCGGGTCGGACGGCAGGAGCGGGTGCAGCACCAGGCAGCGGCCGACCGTCGCGGACGCGTCGGTCCAGGTCCCGACGGCGCGCGTCCGCGGTTGGCGGGCATTGGGGCCCACCCGCGAGGAAGCACGAGCGCTCAAACGGCCTCCCGTCCGGCTATGCCTGGACGGCCGCCGAGGATCAAGCCTCGGCGCCCTCCTTGGTAGCCGGGGGCTCGAACAACTGGATCGGCGTGGCCGGCATCACGGTCGAGATCGCGTGCTTGTACACAAGCTGCGAATGCGCGTCGCGGCGCAACAGGACCGAGAAATTGTCGAACCAGGTGATGATCCCCTGAAGCTTAACCCCGTTGACCAGGAAGATCGTCACTGGGGTCTTGTTCTTGCGGACATTGTTTAGGAACACGTCCTGAACGTTATGGGATTTTTCGGACATGGTCTTACCCGTTTGTTTTTGTGTTGCCGGATCGCCCGTCCGGCGTATCGAGGTCCGATGGCCGAGGCCGGCCGCCGACGACCCGCGGTGGCACCACCGCAGCGCAACATATTAACCGGCGGTTACGGTTCCGCAAGCAGTGCTAGAAGCTCTTTACATCCGGATACTTGCAACGCCGGCGGGTGGCGGGACAGCGCCTCCGGCGGCAATGCCTCGGGATGCAGCAGCACGGGCGTGCAGCCGGCGTTGTGCGCGCATTCCAGGTCGATATCGGCATCCCCCACGAACCACACCTCGACGCTGCGCCGCAGGCCCGCCGGCGCCAGGGCCAGATCCACGGGATCGACTGCCGGTTTGTCGCGCGGTGCGTCCATGGCGCCGACAATGCCGCCGAAATGCGCGGTCCAGCCGAGATGCGCCGCTTCCTGGCGCAGGAAGTTGCCTTGCTTGTTGCTCACGATCCCGAGATAGAGTCCCCGCGCCTTCAGTTCGGCCAGCATGGCGCCGGCGTCCGGCCGGGCCGTCAGCGTCTCCAGATGGCGCGCGCGGTAGGTGGCGTAGAAGATGTCGCGCGCGCGCTCCCACTCCGCCCCGAAGGTCGCCGGGAAGGCGTCGCGCACCGAGCCGCGCACGCGGCGCTTGACCTCGTCCGGCGACCAGAGGGGCATGTCGAAGGCGGCGAAGGTCGCGTTCAGCGCCTCGCCGATGGTGATCCAGGTGTCGACCAGCGTGTTGTCCCAGTCGAACAGCACCGCGCGCGGGCGGGGCAGGCCCGAAGGCAGGCGTTGGGCCGTCATGCCGCGGTGTCTGGCTGTTCCATATAGCGCAGATAGAGCTCGCGCAGGCGCGTGGCGACCGGCCCGGGTCGGCCGTCGCCGATCTTGTGGCCGTCGATCGCGGTGATCGGCAGCACGAACGAGGTCGTGCTGGTAAGGAACGCCTCGCGCGCCTTCCTGGCCTCGTCCACGGTGAACGGCCGCTCCACCAGCCTGATCTGGGACTCGGCGGCGATCTTCTTGACCGCGAGCCGCGTGATGCCGCTGAGGATCGCCTCGTCCGCCTTGCGCGTGACCAGCTCGTTGCGGTCGTTGACGATCCAGGCGTTGGTCGAGGTGCCCTCGGTCACGGTGCCGTCGGCCGCGACCTGCCAGGCTTCGTAGGCGCCCGCCTCGACCGCCTGCTGCTTGCCCAGGACGTTGGGCAGCAGCGATACCGACTTGATGTCGCAGCGCTCCCAGCGGATGTCGGGGATGGTGATGACGGAAGCGCCCTTCTCGATCAGCGCCGCATTGGGGCTGCGCGCCTGACGCGTGGTCATGACCAGGGCGGGCCTGGGCGCGGTCTTGGGAAAGGCATGGTCGCGCGGCGCCACGCCGCGGCTGACTTGCAGGTAGAGGCTGCCGTCGTCCACCCGGTTACGCCGGATCAGCTCGCGCATCACCGATTTCATCGCCGCGCGCGACATCGGCCAGGCGATGCGCAGTTCCTTCAGCGAACGGTCCAGGCGGTCGAGATGCGGCTCCTCGTCGACGATCCGGCCGCCCCGGATGGCGACCACTTCGTAGACCCCGTCGGCGAATTGGTACGCGCGATCCTCGACATGGACCCGAGCGTGGCCGTGCGGCACGTAACGTCCGTTCACATAGGCGTCTCGGGGCATGGGGCTCCTGGAAAGCGAGGTCCGCACCGCCTCACGGCAGGACCCACTGGTCCGCCTTGATGCTGGTCACGTACACCGGTCCGTTCGGCGTGGGCCGGAAGATAGCAGCTTCGCCCTCCGCCAGGTAGTGGTCGGCGCCCAGGCGCTTGGCGGGCGTGCCGTGGCCGACGAAGACGGTGTTGGTCGCCGGCCAGGGCGGGATCTTCATGATGTTACGCAAGTGCGCGATGCGCTTGTTCTCCACGGGCTCGTCGTCCTCGCCGTTGGACTGCAGCGACAGGTCCTTCTCGACCCGTCCGAACGCGAGCCTGGCCGTGTCGGCGCTGCGGCAGAACGGGCTCGAGCGCACGACGCCCAGGGGGATTTCCAGCACGCGGAACGCCTCGCCGATGGCGCGCGCCTGGGCGCGGCCGTCGGCGGACAGGTTGCGCTGCTGGGCGCAATCCTCGAAGTTCTGTCCCTCGAACGGGTCGAGGTAGTTCGGCGTCTCGCCATGGCGGAAATAGAGGATGAACCCGCCCTGGCGAAGCTGCGCCAAGAGCTCCTTGGTGAGCGGCCTGTCGTCGGCCAGGGCGGCCCCCGCAGATGCAAGGATGGCCAGACATGCCAATAGCGATCGCAGAGACATCGTCGCCCCCGAGAGAGGCGTCAAGCCCGACTCAAGTCCGGCCATGACGGATTCGCGTTGACCCGTACTTACCCCGCAATGCCTGCCGCCTCCCCTCACATTATCGGGAGCCCTTGGGCAGCAGCAACTCGGCGATCTGCACCGCGTTCAGCGCCGCCCCTTTGAGCAGCTGGTCGCCCGCGGTGAACAGGCTTACCGAACGGCCGCTTGGGTCGCTGAGGTCCTGGCGGATGCGGCCAACCAGGATCTCGTCGCGGCCGGTGGCGTCGATCGGCATCGGGAAGTAGTTCTTCTCGCGGTCGTCCACAAGCCGGCAGCCCGGCGCGCCGTCCACCAGCGCGCGCACTTCCAGCGGCGTGATCGGGCGCTCGCACTCGATCGTGACCGCGGCGCAGTGCGCACGCAGTACGGGCACGCGCACGCAGGTCGCGCTGATCTTGATCTGGCTGTCGCCGAAGATTTTGCGCGTCTCCTGCATCACCTTGGTTTCCTCGCCATTGTAGCCGGTCGCGGGGTCGATCGCGGTGTTGTGGCTGAACAGGTTGAAGGCATAGGGATGCGGCAGGACCTTGTGCTGGAACGACTCGCCCTGGAGATGCGCGCGCGTGGCCTGGCGCAGTTCCTCCATGGCCGCGGCGCCGGCGCCCGAGGCGGCTTGGTAGGTCGACACGATCAGGCGCCTGATGCGGTTCTGCCGGTGAATCGGCCAGAGTGGCGTGATGGCGACGATCGCCGCGCAGTTCGGGTTGGCGATGATGCCCCGGTGCTCGCCCACCGCGCCGGCGTTGATCTCGGGGATCACCAGCGGCACCGTGCGGTCCATGCGGAAGGCGGAGGAGTTGTCGACGACGATTGCGCCGCTGCGTACCGCGATGGGCGCGTAGTGGCGCGAGGTTTCGCCGCCGGCGGAGAACAGCGCCAAGTCGACGCCCCGGAAGCCGTCCTCGCCCAGAGTCTCGACCATGACCTCGCGGCCGCCGAACAGCAGGCGCCTGCCGCGCGACCGCGGCGAGGCGAGCAGGCGGAGGCTCTTGACCGGGAACCGGCGCGTCTCCAGGCAGCGCAGCAACTCGGCGCCAACCGCGCCAGTCGCGCCGACGACCGCCACCACGGGGTTGGGCGGCAGCAGGCGCCCGGGCGGCTCGCGCAACAAAGTGGCGCGGCCTTCGGGCAGCGCGCAGACGGTCCGTCGCAAGGGTTGAAGCGGGCGCATCACGGTCTCCTCGTGTTGGCCGGGAGACGGAGCGCCTGAAACGACAAGGCCCCGTCCGTTTCCGGCGGGGCCTTTGGGTTCTCTCAAGCTGCGTCGATCAGCGCGCGAACACCCGGAAGGCCCCACCGGGGGTCTTCTTCATGGTCGTGCCAATCTTCGTAAGCGCGTGCATGGCGCGCGACCCTAGCCGAGGCAAGGCGGTCTGTAAAGCCGGTTCGCTCAGCCCGCCGGCTTGGCCTGCGCGGACTGCGGCGCTTCGGCCGGAACCGGCCCCGGCGGCGGGGTTGGGCCGCCCGACTGTGGCTGGCGCTCGCGGTCGTTGTTCTGCACCCCCAACATCTTGAGCTTGCGGTGGAGCGCCGAGCGCTCCATGCCGACGAAGCTGGCGGTGCGCGAGATGTTGCCGCCGAAGCGGGTGACCTGGGCCAGCAGGTACTCGCGCTCGAACACCTCGCGCGCCTCGCGCAGCGGCAGACCCATGATCTCGCCGCCCTTGTCCCATTTCAGGACTGCTGGCGTGATGGCGCCGATCTCCGGCGGCAGCATGTCGGCACGGATCGGATCGCCCGGCGAACCGGGCGCCATGATCAGGAGCCAGTCGATCACGTTGCGAAGCTGACGGACGTTGCCCGGCCAATCGTAGGACTGCAGCGCCGCCATCGCGTCCATGCCGATCTCGCGCCGCGGCAGGCCCGCGGTCTCGGCCGCCCGCGCCATGAAATGCTCGACCAGCACGGGGATGTCCTCGCGCCGCTCGCGCAAGGACGGCACCGCGATCGGCACCACGTTCAGCCGGTAGAACAGGTCCTCGCGGAACCGGCCCGCCAGCATCTCCTCGGTCAGATTGCGGTTCGTCGAGGCGACGACGCGCACGTCGACCTGCACCCGCGTGCCGCCGCCGACGCGCTCGAACGTCTGCTCCTGCAGGACGCGCACGATCTTGCCCTGCGTTTCCAGCGGCATGTCGGCGACCTCGTCGAGGAACAGCGTGCCATTGTGCGCCAGCTCGAACGTGCCGATCTTGCGCGGGCCGCCGTCGGTCGCATGCTCGCTGCCGAACAGCTCGATCTCGACATGCTCCGGCCGCATGGTGGCGGAGTTGAGCACGACGAACGGCCCCTCGACCCGCCGCGAGCGGGCATGCAGCATGCGCGCCACCAGTTCCTTGCCGACGCCGGCCGGACCGGTGATCAGCACGCGGCTGCCGGTGGGCGCCACCTTTTCGATCGCCTGGCGCAGGTGCTGTATGGCCGACGACACGCCGACCAGGTCGGTCTCGTTGCCGGCGCGTAGCCGCAGCTCCTCGTTCTCGCGCCTGAGCCGCGCCGCCTCGATCGCCCGCTCGACGATCAGCAGCAGCCGGTCCGACTTGAACGGCTTCTCGATGAAGTCGTAGGCGCCCTTCTTGATCGCGCTGACCGCCGTCTCGATCGTGCCATGGCCGCTGATCATCACCACCGGCAGGCTGGGATAATCGCGCTTGACGGCCTCCAGGATCTCCAGCCCGTCCATCTTGCTTCCCTGGATCCAGATATCCAGCACCAGCAAGGTCGGAAGCCGCGCCTTCATTTCACGGAATGCCGCGTCGCTGTCGGCGGCCTCGCGCGTCCCGTAGCCTTCGTCCTCGAGGATCCCGGATATCAGCGAGCGGATATCCGCCTCGTCGTCGACGATCAGTATGTCATGCGCCATGCGCCACCACCCGAGAATACCTCATCACCTGGTGCAATGCCTTGCTACTCAGCCGCCTCGTCTGCCGGCTCGCGCTCGGTCCTCAACTCCTGTTCGGTGCGCAGCGGGAATTCGAGGATGACCATCGACCCGCCGGCCGGATTGTCGGTCAGCCTAATGTCGCCGCCATGGTCTTCCATGATCTTCTTGACGATGGCAAGACCCAGCCCGGTGCCCTTCGTGCGCGTTGTCACGTAGGGCTCGGTCAGCCGCTCGCGCCCCTCCACCGGCAGCCCCTTGCCGTTGTCGATCACCGATACGACAAAGGATTTCGCATGTCGTTCCACGGCCAGCTCGACCCGCCCGCGCGGCAGAGCCTCGGCCTGCTTGGACTCGCGGCCGTCGATCGCGTCCAGCGCGTTCTGCAGCAGGTTGGTCAGCGCCTGGCCGACCTGGCGCGCGTCGCAGGGCAGCATCAGCTTGCCGGGCGGCAGGGTAAGGACGAAGTCGACGTCGGCGCGCGCGTGCTTCTGCAGCTCGATCGCGTGCCGGCACAGCTCGGCCAGGCTTTCCGCGCGCATCACGGGCGCCGGCATGCGCGCGAAGGCGGAGAACTCGTCGACCATGCGGCCGATGTCGCCGACCTGGCGCACGATCGTGTCGGTGCAGGTCTTGAAGGTCTCCGGATCGGTGGTGATCTCGCGCATGTATTTGCGCTTCAGGCGCTCGGCCGAAAGCTGGATCGGCGTCAGCGGGTTCTTGATCTCGTGCGCGATGCGCCGCGCCACGTCGGCCCAGGCCGCCGTGCGCTGCGCCGATTGCAGTTCGGTGATGTCGTCGAACGTGACGACGAAGCCCTTGACCTCGCCGTCGCTGTGGTCGGCCGACACGCGCACGAGCAAGGTGCGCGAACCGCCGTTGCGGGCAAGCTTGATCTGGCTCTCGACCACCCGGTCCGGGCGGCGGCGGGCATCGTCGATCGCCGTGGCCATCTCCGGCGCCAGCTCGGCCAGGTCGTGGCCGATCGCCTGCGTCAGGTCGGTGCCCAGGAGCTGCGAGGCGGCCTTGTTGGGCAGGTTGATGCGCCCCTTCTGGTCGAGGCCGATGACGCCGGCGGACACGCCGGAAAGCACCGCCTCGGTGAACCGGTTGCGCAGGTCGAGCTGGCGGTTTGCCTCGATCAGTTCGTGCTGCTGGTTGGCGAGCTGGCTGGCCATGCGGTTGAAGGCGCGGCTCAACGAGCCCACCTCGTCGCCCACGCCCACTTCCGGAACCCGTGTCGTCAGGTCGCCGCCGCGCACGCGCTCGGCAGCGGTGATCAGCGCCGCGATCGGTCGCGCCAGGTGGTTGGCCAGAAGCAGGCCCACCCATACGGCCGCGAGCAGCAGCAACAGCGCGACGACGGCGAAGATCAGGGCGAAGGTGATCTGGAACGAGGCGCGCGCTCCGCGCAGCTCTTCGTACTGGCTGGCGGCCTTGCGGGTCTGCTCGATGTACGAGAGCACGTTCGGATCGACCGGCCGGCCCACCAGCAGGTAGGCGTCGAAGAACCGCTCCAGCTTCACGATCGCGCGCACGCGGTCTTCCTTGTCGCCGATCAGCATCGCCACCTCGCCGCTGCGGGCCTGCTCGATGGCGTCGATAGGGAAGCGCTCGAACTCCAGACTGAAGCTGTAGGTCGACCGCGCCAGCAGGTGCCCGTTGCCGTCGACGACAATCGCCTCGGTCAGGTTGCGCAGCAGCGCCTGCGTGGCGACCGCCTGGCTGAACCGCGCCGGGCTCGACATCAGCCGGGCGGCGTCGGCGTTCAGGTCGTTGGCCATGGCCAGCGCGTCGGCGCGGATGTTGTTCTTGTGTTCGCTGAGATAGGATTCCGCCGTCAGCACCGAATTGCGCACCGCGGTCGCGACCTGCTGGTTGAACCAGGACTGGATGCCGAACTGGAAGAACAGGGCCGAGAAGAACGCCACGATCACCGTCGGCGTCACCGCCACGGCGCTGAACATCACGACCAGGCGGACATGCAGCTTGGCGCCGGCCGAGCCGCGCATGCGCTGGGCCCACAGCCCGGCAAGACGGTGGGCCACGACCGCGCCGAGCATCAGGCCCAGCGCCAGGTCGATGTAGAGCATCAGCAGAACGGAATTGACGCCCCCAAGGGGTGCCACGCCGGCGAAGGCCATGTAGGTGGCCGTGCCCGCCGCCAGCGTCGCGATCAGGAGCAACACCGACAGCTTGCGGCCCAGCCGATGCTGCACCGCCCATCGGCCAAACCGCTGCAAGGCCAAATTCAGTACGGTCCCGGTCTCGCGTTTCATTGTTGCATCTTCGCCCATTTGTGGCGAATCAGCAACAGTAACGATCAGGCCGCGGCAACCTGGCCGAATTGGCCACGGGAAAGTTAAAGCCGGTCAGGCCTTGGAGCCGCGGATGACCTGGATATCCAGCTCGCGGATCTTCTTGCGCAGGGTGTTGCGGTTCAGGCCCAGCAGGTGCGCGGCCTTGATCTGGTTGCCGCGGGTGGCGCTGAGCGAAAGCCCGATCAACGGCCGCTCGATCTCGTGCAGCACCCGCTCATAAAGGCCGGGCGGCGGCAGGCCGCCCTTGTGGGCGTCGAAATAGCCGCGAATGTGGCGCTCGACGGCCGCGCTCAGGCCCTCCGGGCGCGGGCTCTGCTCGCCCGCCGGCGGCAGGGGCGCCACGTCCGCCAACTCGGCATTGATCAGGTCGACGCCGATCACCTCCTGGGAGTAGAGCGCGGCGAGCCGGCGCACGAGGTTTTCCAGCTCGCGCACATTGCCGGGCCAGCGATGGGCCTTGAGGCGGTCCATCGCCGCCTGGTCGAGCGTCTTGGGCGGCAGGCCCTCGGCGGCGGCCTGGGCCAGGAAATGGCGCACCAGGGCGGGAATGTCCTCGATCCGCTCGCGCAGCGGCGGCAGGCGGATCGGCACCACGTTCAGGCGGTAGAACAGGTCCTCGCGGAACAGGCCCTGCTGGATGTGACCGCGCAGGTCGCGATGCGTGGCGGCGACGATGCGCACATTGGCCTTGATCGCGCTGCGCCCGCCGACCGTGGTGTACTCGCCCTCCTGCAGCACGCGCAGCAGGCGGGTCTGCGCCTCCAGCGGCATGTCGCCGATCTCGTCGAGGAACAGCGTCCCGCCCTCGGCCTGCTCGAAGCGGCCGGCGTTGCGCGCGGTCGCGCCGGTGAAAGCACCCTTCTCGTGGCCGAACAGCTCGCTTTCGATCAGCTCGCGCGGGATCGCCGCCATGTTGAGGGCGACAAACGCCCCATTGCGGCGCTTGCCGTAGTTATGCAGCGCACGCGCGACCAGCTCCTTGCCGGTGCCCGACTCGCCGTAGATCATCACGGTCAGGTCGGTACCCATCAGCCGCGCGAGCACGCGGTAGATCTCCTGCATCGCCGGCGAACGGCCGATCAGGGGCAGCTGCTCGTCGCCCTCGCCCTCGATCGGCACGGCGTCGTTGGCGGCGCGCGGCGCGGCCAGCGCGCGCTCCACGACATTGACCAGCTCGTTCAGATCGAAGGGCTTCGGCAGGTACTCGAATGCGCCGCGCTCGGCGGCCTTTACCGCGGTCAACAGCGTGTTCTGCGCGCTCATCACCACGATCTTAAGATCGGGCCTGAGCTTCTTGATCCGGGGCACCAGGTCGAGGCCGTTCTCATCCGGCATCACCACGTCGGTGATGACCAGATCCCCGTCCCCGCCCTGCACCCAGGTCCACAGCGTCGCCGCGTTGCCCGTCGTGCGCACGTCGTAGCCGTGCCGCGACAGGGCCTGGGTCAGCACGGTGCGGATCGCACGGTCATCGTCGGCGACGAGGATCGTGGCGGCGCCCATCAGCCGGTCTCCGTCAAGCATTCTTCCTGACTCGCGCGGACCATCGGCAACAACACGCGGAAGACGGTGCGACGGGGTTGGCCATCGACATCGATCACGCCGCCATGGTCGCCGACTATCTTCGCCACCAATGCAAGGCCCAGGCCAGTTCCGTTCTTCTTGGTCGTCACGAAGGCGTCAAACAGGTGCGGCCGCAGATCCTCGGGAATGCCCGGCCCGTTGTCCTGGACCGACACCTCCAGCGGCACGTCCATGCGGCTGTCCCCGCCCGGCATGGCGACGCGGATGCCGTGCTGGAAGCGGGTCGACAGGACGATCTCGCCGCCCGACTCGGGCACCGCTTCGGCGGCGTTCTTCACGAGGTTGAGGAAGACCTGCACGAGCTGGTCGCGATGGCCAAAGACCGGCGGCAGCGAGGGATCGTAGCGCTCGACGAAGCGGACCGAGCGCGCGAAACCGCTTTGCGCCACCCGGCGCACGTGTTCCAGCACCTGGTGGATGTTGACCGGGCCGCGCTCCAGCGGGCGGCTGTCGGAGAACACTTCCATGCGGTCGACCAGCGCGCAGATGCGGTCGGTCTCGTCGCAGATCAGCCGGGTGAGTTGGCGGTCCTCGGGGGTCGCGGTCCGCTCCAGGAGCTGCGCCGCGCCGCGGATGCCCGAAAGCGGGTTCTTGACCTCGTGCGCGAGCATCGCCGCCATGGCGGTGACAGAACGCGCCGCGCCGCGGTGGCTAAGCTGGCGGTCGAGCCGGCTGGCGATCGAGCGCAGATGCAGCACCACCGTCACGTGGCGCGGCGCTTCCGCCAGCGGCGCCACTTCCGCGCCGACCAGATGCGTGCCGATGCGCGGCGACGACACGGTGATGTTGGATTCGGCCAGGCTCGAGCCGCTCGCGCGCGCCTGGCGGATAAGAGTCAAGAGCGGGCTGTCGGCAGGCATCAGCTCGACCAGGTTCATGCCGCGCAGCAGGCTGGCCCCGGTCTCGAAAAACTGCTCCGCCGCGGAGTTCACGAACAGGATCGATTCGTTGCCGTCGACCGCCAGTACCGGGCTCGGCATCGAGTTGATCAGCGCGCCCAGGTCGACCGCACGCGACGCCGGCGCCGGGTCGACGCGCTTGATGCCCGAGCCCCGCGCGACCTTGCCGACGAAGGAGGGAAAGGCGCGTCCGACCATGATCCTAAGCCGCCGCCCGCTCGATCAGCGGATCGAAGAAACGCTCGATCATCGTCTCGACCTTGGCCGGGTCGGGCTCGCGGTTCACCGCCGCGCGGAACTCGGCGGACTGCGGCAGCCCCTTGCTGTACCAGCCCAGATGCTTGCGCGCGATGCGCGAGCCCTGCTCGCGCCCGTAGTGCGCCAGCATGGCGCGGTAGTGCTCCAGCACGATCGTGCGCTGCTCGGCGAGGGTCGGAGCCGGCCGGCGCTCCCCGGTGCGAAGGTAGTGCATGATCTGGCCAAGGAACCACGGGCGCCCGCAGGCCCCGCGCCCGACCATCACGCCGTCGGCGCCGGACTGCGCAAGCGCCTCGTCGACATCGTCCAGGCCCAC
>CAYMTM010000029.1:0-28792 GCA_964393375.1 uncultured Rhodospirillaceae bacterium | reverse complement strand
CCCTTCTTCAGCGGCTTCAGCGCGACCTTGTGGCCGAGCGGGATGTCGTCGGCGGCCTTCACCTTGATCGTGGCGTCGTTCTCCAAGATCCAGCCCGTCAGGGTCTGGCCCTTCTTCACGCCTTCCTCCGCGACGATCACGCCGACCGTGTCGGCCTTGTCGTGGACGATGAAATGGGTGGTCGCCATCGGACACTATCCTCCGCTCCGGGCCTGCGCTTGTTTCCTGGGGGCGGGAACCATGCCCCAGCCCCACCGCGAGCGTCAACGCGCCGCCATGAACCCGGTCAGCTCGGCATGGGTGGCCGCGCGGTCGGCATAGGTGAAGCTGCCTTTGTCCTTGATCTCCTGCACCGCGCGCAGGAACTCGCCCATCGCGGCCCGGTACAGATTGCCGCCCACGCTGATGCGCCGCACGCCCAGCGCACCGAGCTCATCGACCGTGCCGGGCAAGGCCTTGGTGCCCATCAGCACGTTGATCGGCTTCTTGACCGCCGCAAGCACGGCCTTGACCGCCTCGATGCCGGGCAGGCCCGGCGCATAGAGGACGTCAGCGCCTGCGGCCTCGAACGCCTTCAGACGCCGGATCGTGTCGTCGAGGTCGCTGCGCCCGTGCAGGAAATTCTCGGCCCGCGCGGTCAGCGTGAACGGAAACGGCAGCGCGCGGGCTGCCTCGACCGCCGCCGCGACCCGCGCCACCGCCAGGTCGAACCCGCAGATCGGCCCGGCCTTGTCGCCGCTTGCGTCCTCGACCGAGCAGCCCACCAGGCCGGCGCCGGCGGCCAGACGCACCGTCTCGGCCACCACCTCGGGCGCATCGCCGTAGCATTTCTCCAGGTCGGCCGAGACCGGCAGGTCGCTCGCGCCGACGATGGCGCGCGCGTGATCAAGCGCCTCGTCGCGCGTAGTCGCCCCGTCGCGCCGGCCGATCGAGAAGGCGAAGCCCGCGCTGGTGGTCGCGAGCGCCTGGAACCCCAACGCGGCGAGGATGCGCGCGCTGCCGATATCCCATGGATTGGGAATGACGAATATGCCCGGCCCGCGATGCAGGGCCTGGAACCGCTCCGCCTTTTCCCTCTGGGATGCCGCCATCGCCATGTCCTCCGCCCGTGCCCGCGGACAGGACCCTGGCCCGGAACGCTACCGCGCGTCAACGCGGCAGCGCCAGCCGGTGCTGCCGAAAAATGGCGCTACTTGGCGCCGCCGGATTCCAGCTTCGTCTGGGTCTCGACCTTGGGCTTCATGTCGGGCACCAGCGGAAGCCCCGCGGCCTGTTTGCGCCGCACCTCGGCCACGGTCCCCTCGAGCGCCACCGCGCGGTCCGCCGTGGAAGGATGGGTCGAGGCGTGCTCGATCGAGCCGGGCTGGCGCATGCCCATGCGGCGCCAGAAATTGGGCGCCGCCTCGATCTCGAAGCCGGCGCGTGCGATCATGTAGAGGCCGACATAATCCGCCTCGCGTTCGAAGTCGGTCGAGAACGCGTCGGCGCCCGCTTTCATGCCCATGCGCGTGAATGCGCCGCCGGTATTGACCCCGGCAGCGGCGACCAGGACATCCAGCATGAAACCGCCGGCGCCTCCCATGACCGAGTTCGCGGTCTTGGCCGACAGATGCCCCATCGCGTTGTGGGCCAGTTCATGCCCCAGGACGACGGCGAGTTCCTGGTCGTTCTGCACGAAGCGCAGCATGCCCTGCGTCACGATCATTCTGTCGCCATCCGCATAAGCGTTGACCTTGTCGCTGGCCCCGATCGTCACCGGGAAGTCGCAGACGACCGCCGGCTGGACTTGCGCCTGCACGCGCAGCCCGTTGCGGCGAAGCACCAAATCGGCGGCCTGCCCGCCGCCCTTGGCCAGATCGCGCACCCTGCCCCGAAGCTGCTGGCTCGCGCCGTCGCCGGTCGGCACGTCACGGCCGTTCAGCGAAACGATCTGGTCGCCCGGTGCGATGCCGGCGCGCGCTCCGGGCCCGCCCGGAACCACGTAACTGACCTGCACCAGGTTGGTAAGGTTGTAGAGACCGGCCGTGGCCTCGCGGTAGTGCTTTGGAACGTCCTCGACGTTCCACCAGCCGATGCCGAGATCGGCGGTGACCTGCGCGCCGCAAAGAGGCGCGTTGGCTGCTGCAATAGGCGCTGCGACCGACTGGAGCCGCACCCGGTCGCGCAGCAGTTCCTGGACGTAGAGCTCTTTCTGCTTTCTGGCTTCGGCTTCGACCGCGACCTTATCGGTCGTGACCATCTGCGCTTGCGGCGTAACGCATGCCGCCAGCGGCACGCATAGCGCGGCCGCCAGCACCCACCCCTTCGACTGCATGGCTGCCCCCCGGTTTCATCGACTTGGTTGTGGCTGCTTTCAAAATCAAAAATAGCAACCCGATGATACAGGACGCAACCGAGGATGGAATGGATAATCAGCGCGTCACTCCGCTGCGGCTTTCGCGCCTTCCGGCCGCACCAGCTTGAGGCCCGGCCACATGGCGGGGCGCAGGCGATCATATTGCGGCGGGTACTGCACAGGCGCGCCCAGGCGCTGGGCGGCGTGCCAGACCCAGCGCGGATTGTCGAGAAAGGCGCGCGCCATCGCCACCATGTCGGCCTTGCCCTCGGCGACGATGCGGTTGGCACCGTCGGGATCGACGATGAGCCCCACGGCGCGCGTGGCGATGCCCGCTTCCTTGCGGATGCGCTCGGCCAGCGGCACCTGATAGCCGGGCGCTACCGGCACCTTGATCGCGGGCGTGATGCCGCCGCTCGACGCGCAGACGAAGTCGAAGCCCAGCGCTTTCAGGCGCCTGGCGAAGATCACGGAGTCTTCGACGGTCAGGCCGTCCGCGGACCAGTCCGTCACCGACAGGCGCATCCCGAGGGCGACGCCGGCCGGCACCGCGTCGCGGACGGCCTGCGCAACCTCCAGCGGGAACCGCATCCGGTTCTCGAGGCTGCCGCCGTATTCGTCCGTGCGCCGGTTGGCGACCGGCGACAGGAAGCTGTGCAGCAGGTAGCCGTGCGCGCCGTGCAGTTCGATCACCTCGAACCCCACGCGGATCGCGCGTTCGACCGCCAGGACGAACGCAGCCCGGATGCGCCGGAAGTCGTGCGCCTCGATCGGGCGCGGCGCCGGCCAGCCCTGGTCGAAGGGGACCGCCGAGGGCGCCATCGCCGTCCAGGGGTCGGCGTCCGGCCCCAGCGCCTTGCCGCCTTCCCACGGGCGCTGCGCCGAGGCCTTGCGACCGGCATGGCCGATCTGGATGCCGAACCGCGTGCCGCCCGCCGCCACCCGCCGTGCGGCATCCAGCGTGCGCTTGGCCGCCGCCTCGTTGGCGTCGCTGTAAAGGCCCAGGCAGCCATGGGTGATACGGCCGTGGCGCTCGACCGCGGTCGCCTCGACCATGAACAGCCCGGCGCCGGAAAAGGCGTACTGCATCCAGTGCTGCAGGTGCCAGTCGTTGGCGCAGCCGTCGTCCGCGCTGTATTGGCACATCGGCGCCACCACGATGCGGTTGGGCAGGCGGATGGGTCCAAGGTCGAACGGCGTGAAAAGCGGACTGGACATGCGCACGGCTCCTTCGCGTTCTTGCGCATTGATAACCGTGCGCCGGGCGCGGAGCCAGTCGTCGTACCGCAACGGGCCAATGCGCGCGGCGAATTCCATGCCCGCGCGGCGGGCATTATGATGCGGTCCGGCGAATGTCGTTGACGGATCGGCCGGCCGACTGTCATAGAATCGTCACATTGATGGAGGCCCGCGCCCGACCGGGGCCGAAAGGGAGCAGGATGACCGACGCAAGCGGCGTGGCGCGACGCCAGCTGGCCGCCGCCGCCATCGCCCGGCAGGCGGGCGATCTGATGCGCCGCCTGTTCCTGGACCGCGAGGGCATCGAATTGTCGTTCAAGGGGCCGCAGGACTACCTGACCCAGGCCGACGCGGCGGTGGAACGGCTGGTGCGCGGCCGCCTGGCCGAGGCGTTTCCCGAGGACCAGTTCTATGGCGAGGAAACCGGCGGCACGTTCGGCGAGTCGGTCTGGGTGGTCGACCCGATCGACGGCACCGCCAATTTCGCCCGCGGCATCCCGCATTTCTGCGTGTCGATCGCCTATGTCCGCGGCCGCGTGCCGATGCTGGGCGCGATCTACAACCCGATGACCGACGAGCTGTTCGAGGGGCGGCGCGGCCACGGCGCGCATCTCAACGGGCGGCGCATGAAGGCAAGCCAGGTCTCCGATCTGAAGCTCAGCCAGGTCGAACTCGGCTGGTCCTCGCGCCGGTCGGCCGCGGACTACGCGAAGATGCTGCGGCGCGTGCTGGAGGCGGGCGCAAGCTTCCGTCGCGCTGGCTCCGGCGCGCTGGGGGTGGCCTATGTGGCCGACGGACGCAGCGACGCCTATGCCGAGCTGCACATCAATTCCTGGGACTGCCTGGCCGGCATCGTGATGGTCGAGGAGGCCGGCGGCTGGGCGAACGATTTTCTGGCCGGCGACGGGCTGACCGAGGGCAACGCGATTCTGGCGACCGCGCCGGGTCTGCGCGACGCGATGATCCAGGCGACCGGGATAGGGGCCGAAGTGATGGCCTAGGGAACCAACCAGCGCGCCGCCGCAAGCACGGGGGCGGCGCCAAACGCGGGAGGGAACGAATGACGACGAAGTCCACATGCCAACTCGCCGGGCTTGCACTTGCAGCCGGCGTCGGCCTGCTGCTGCCGGGCGCGGCACGCGCGCAAGGCGACTTGGTGCTCTATTGCACGGTGCAAGAGGAATGGTGCCGCGCCATGGTCACCGCCTTCGAAAAGAAGACCGGCATCAAGGTGGCGATGACGCGCAAGAGCTCGGGCGAGCTCTATGCCCAGGTGAAGGCCGAGGCGGCGAACCCTAAGGGCGACGTCTGGTGGGGCGGCACCGGCGACCCGCACCTGCAGGCCGCCGAGGAAGGGCTGACATTGGAATACACCTCGCCGATGAACAAGGATCTGCATCCCTGGGCGATCAAGCAATGGGAGCAGTCGAAGAAGCGCACGATCGGCGTGTATTCGGGCGCGCTGGGTTACGGCTTCAACACCAAGCAGCTCGCCGACAAGAAGATACCCGAGCCGAAATGCTGGTCCGACCTGCTCGACCCGAAGCTCAAGGACGAGGTGCAGGTGGCCGATCCCAACTCGTCCGGCACCTCCTACACCATGCTGGCGACGATGGTGCAGCTCTTGGGCGAGGACAAGGGCTTCGACTACCTGAAGAAGCTGCACAAGAACATAAACCAGTACACCAAGTCGGGTGCGGCCCCCGCCAAGGCGACCAGCTTGGGCGAGACGACCGTGGGCATCGTCTTCCAGCACGACATGGTGACCTTCGTGGTGCAGGGCGCGCCGATCAAGGTCGTGTCGCCCTGCGAGGGCACCGGCTACGAGATCGGCTCGATGTCGATCATCAAGGGCGCCAGGAACCTCGACAACGCCAAGAAATGGTACGACTGGGCGCTGACCGCGGAGGCGCAGGAGATCGGCGCTACGGCAAAGGCCTTCCAGGTGCCGTCAAACAAGAACGCCAAGGCCCCGCCGGAGGCGCCGGACTTCTCGAAGATCAAGTTCATCGACTACGACTTCGCCAAGTACGGCTCGTCCGAGGTGCGCAAGCGCCTGCTGGCGAAGTGGGATGCGGAGGTCAAGAACCTGCCGAAGTGACGGCGCGCGGCCCGCATCCTCGCGAGAAGGGTGAGGGCCGACACGCTCGGCACCCATGACCCGCTTCATCCGCCTTTGGCTGGCGATCGGCTGGATCGGGATTCTGCTGCTGCCCTGGTACGCGATCGATCCCAGCTTCTGGGATGCGCGCTGGCTTGCCAAGTATCCGGGCGGCAATACCGCACCGCTGGTCCTGCAGCTTTTCGGACCGGGCCGCTGGTGGCTGCTGCCGGCGGCGCTGGCGTTGCTGGCGGCAATGCCAGCCGCATTCCTGGCAGCCGACGGCCGACGCGCCACGCTGCTGATCTGGACAGGAATCGCCGGCCTGGCCTTGATGGGTGCCGAGGGATTCGCGATCGACCACAGGGGCTGGGCATTCGCCTGGCTGGCGAGTGTCATGGGCGGCGAGGGACCGAAGCAGCCCGGGATGGGCTACGGAGCGCTCGCGCTGTCGCTCAGCTTGCTGATGCTGCTTTGCCTGGGGCTGGCGGGCCGTGGATTCTGCCGCGGCGACGCCTTCACCGTTGGCAGCATAGGGCTGGTGATCGCGCTGGTGGGCGTGTTCGTGTTCTGGCCGATCACCACCGTCCTGACCAGCGCGGTGCGCGACAATTCCGGCAACCTGGCGTTCGGCGAATTCGCCGCGAAGTTCTTCGACAACTCGGTCTGGGGCCTGGACTGCCTCTATTCGCAGCTGCGTTGCGGCGTTGCCTGGAACACGCTGTTCCTCGCGGTGTTCGTGGGTGCGGGATCGACGCTGCTGGGGCTCTCCTTCGCGCTGATCGCCACGCGCACCGCCTTCCGGTTCAAAGGACTGCTGAAGGTGATGAGCGTGCTTCCGATCATCACCCCGCCCTTCGTGATCGGCCTGGCGATCATCCTGCTGTTCGGCCGGTCGGGCGCGATCACCGCCCTGCTCTACGAATGGTTCGGCATCCCGCGCTCGCGCTGGATCTACGGACTGCAGGGCGTGGCGCTGGCGCAACTGCTCGCGTTCACGCCGATCGCCTTTCTGGTGCTGATCGGCGTGGTACAGGGGATCGCGCCCTCGCTCGAGGAAGCCTCGCAGACCCTGCGGGCCAAGGGCTGGACCACGTTCAACACCGTGACCCTGCCCCTGATGCGTCCGGGGATCGCCAACGCGTTCCTGCTGGGCTTCGTCGAGAGCATGGCGGATTTCGGCAATCCGCTGGTCTTGGCCGGCAACTACGAGGTGCTGGCGACCAAGATCTTCTTCGCCGTGGTCGGCGCCGCGCACGACCAGGGCCGTGCCGCGGTGCTGGCGATCATTCTCCTCGGTTTCACGCTGGCCGCCTTCTATGCCCAGCACATGTGGCTGGGAAAGAAGTCCTACACCACCGTCACCGGCAAGGGTGATGCCGGGCTGCCGGTGCCGCTGCCCCGGGGGCTGCGCTGGCTGTGCTACGGCGTGGCGATCCCCTGGGCGGCGCTGACCGCGCTCATGTACGTCACCATCGTGCTCTCGAGCTTCATGGTCGCGGTCGGCCGCGACCATCGGCCGACCTTCCAGCACTACCTGACGGCATTCTCCGTCGAGTGGGGCCAGTTCGGCCTGCATTTCTCGGGCTCGGCGTGGAATTCGTTCTGGACCACGCTGCAGATCTCGGCCGTCTCGGCGCCGTTGACGGCGGCGATCGGATTGCTGACGGCCTATCTCCTGGCGCGGCAGAAGTTCACCGGCCAGCGCGCCTTCGAGTTCGGCACGATGCTGAGCTTCGCCATTCCCGGCACGGTGATCGGCGTCAGCTATATCCTGGCCTTCAACGTGCCGCCGATCGAGCTGACCGGCACCGGCGTGATCCTGGTGATCTGCTTCATCTTCCGCAACATGCCGGTGGGCGTGCGGGCGGGCATCGCCACCTTGAGCCAGATCGACAAGAGCCTGGACGAGGCCTCGACCACGCTCGGCGCACGCAGCTTCACCACCGTGCGCCGCGTGGTGATGCCGCTCTTGCGCCCCGCGATCGTCTCGGCGCTGGTCTACAGCTTCGTGCGCGCCATGACGGCGGTCAGCGCGATCATCTTCCTGGTTAGCGCCCAGTACAACATGGCCACCGCCTACATCGTCGGCCGCGTCGAGGCCGGCGAATACGGCTTGGCCATCGCCTATTCGACCGTGCTGATCGCGGTCATGCTGGCGGCGATCCTGTTCATCCAGCTTTTGGTCGGCGAGCGGCGCCTCGGCCGCCGCCCGGCCCAGCCCATCGCGCCGGTGACCGCCGGGTAGAAGGAGAAACCCCATGAAGTTTGTCGCAGCGACGCTCGCACTGATGCTTTACGCCGTATCCGCGCAGGCGCAGGCAACCAAGGAACTAGTGGTCTATTGCTCGGTGCTCAACGAGTGGTGCACCTCGATGGTGCGGGAGTTCGAGAAGAAGACCGGCGTCAAGGTGACGATGACACAGAAGGGCTCGGGCGAGACGGTCACGCAGTTGCGCGCCGAGGCCGCCAATCCGCGCGCCGACATCTTCTACGGCGGGGTCGGCGATCAGCACATGGAGGCGGCGGAGGCCGGCGTCACGGTCGAGTACAAGTCGCCAATGCTGGCCGAGCTGCATCCCTGGGCGCGCCGCCAGGCCGAGCAGTCCGGCTTCAAGTCGGTCGGCATCTATGCCGGCGCGCTCGGCATCATCTGGAACACCGAGCAGCTGGCCAAGAAGAAGCTGGCCGAGCCGAAGTGCTGGAGCGACCTGATCCAGCCCGCGTACAAGGACGAGATCCAGATGTCGAACCCGTCCTCCTCGGGCACGGCCTACGTCGCGCTGGCGACGCTGATCCAGGTGATGGGCGAGGACAAGGCGTTCGACTACCTGAAGAAGCTGCACGCCAACATCAACCAGTACACGCGCTCGGGCCCCGCCCCGGCGCGCAACGCCGCGCGCGGCGAGACGACCATCGGCATCAACTTCCTGCACGACGCCGTCGCCGAGGCCGCGGCCGGCTTCCCCTTGAAGGTGGTCGCACCCTGCGAAGGCACGGGCTACGAGATCGGCTCGATGTCGATCGTCAAGGGCGGCAAGAATCCCGAGAACGCGCGGCTGTGGTACGACTGGGCGCTGACCGCCGAGGCGCAGGACCTGGCCAAGCGGGCGAAGTCGTTCCAGACGCCGTCGAACATGAAGGCGAGCGCGCCCGAGCAGATGCCCAAGATGGAAGCGATGAAACTGATCGACTACGATTTCCAGAAATACGGCTCGGGCGTCGAGCGCAAGCGCGTCATCGCCCGCTGGGAAAAAGAGGTCGGCAGCCTGCCGAAATAGGCGGCAAGCCGGGACAGGGGGACAGGGCAATGGGCAAGGCGGCCGCGTCGGTCGAATTCCGCCACGTCTTCAAACGCTACGGCGCGGTGACGGCGGTGAACGACGTATCGTTCACGATCGAGCCGGGCACGCTCGTCACCCTGCTTGGGCCCTCGGGCTGCGGCAAGACCACGACCCTGCGTCTGATCGCCGGGCTGGAGATGGCGAGCGAGGGACAGATCCTGATCGGCGGGCGCGACGTGACGCGGCTTTCGGCCGCGGAACGCGACGTGTCGATGGTGTTCCAGTCCTACGCGCTGTTCCCGCACATGAGCGTGCTGGAGAACGTCGCCTATGGCCCCACGGTCGGCGGCCTGCCCAAGGCCAAGGCGCGGGAGATGGCGCGCGAGAAGATGGCGCTGGTGGGGCTCGACGGATTCGACGACCGGCTGCCGTCCGAGCTGTCGGGCGGCCAGCAGCAGCGCGTGGCGGTCGCCCGCGCGCTCGTGCTCGAGCCGCAGGTCCTGCTGTTCGACGAACCATTGTCGAACCTGGACGCCAAATTGCGCCGGCGGGTGCGCGAGGACATCCGCGAACTGCAGCGCTCGCTGAACCTCACCGTCGCCTACGTCACGCACGACCAGCAGGAGGCGCTAGCCGTATCGGACCGCGTCATCGTGATGGCGAACGCGGTTGTGGCGCAGTCCGGCCCGCCCCGCGAGCTCTACGAGGAGCCGGCCAGCCTGTTCGTTGCCGACTTCATCGGCGACGCCAATATCGTGCCGGCGACCCTGGCGGAACCGAACGGCGAGATGGCGCAGGTTCGCATCGGCTCGATCGAGAAACGCCTGCGTCATCGCGGCGCCAGGCCGGGCGCGGTCAAGGTGGCGATCCGGCCGGAAGCGCTCACTTTGTCGGCGGCGCGGCCCAATGCCGCGGCGCTCGAAGGCAGGCTCGCCAAGGCCGCCTATCTCGGCACGCACATGGAATATACGATCAAGACCGAGGTGGGCGACCTGTTCATCGTCGACCGCGCGGTCGAGCGGCCCTACGCCGCCGGCAGCGATCTTTTCGTCAGCCTGGCCGACCACGGGGTCACCGTAATTCCGGTGTAGCGTTACGGCCGGTTGACCCGCCGCCCCGGTTCATGGTCGGTATTTCCTCCCGGTCCTTGGGAGGCGCCCATGTACATGCCCGCACAGTTCAAGGAAGAACGGATCGAGGTGCTGCACGACGCGATCCGCCAGGTGCGCCTCGGCACGCTGGTGACGCTCGGCCCCCAAGGGCTCGAGGCCAGCCACGTGCCGATGCTGGTCGATCCCGCCCCCGCGCCCTACGGCACTCTGCGCGGCCATATCGCGAAGGCGAACGGACAATGGCGTGCGCCGGCAAAAGACACCCAGGCGCTGGCGATGTTCCTGGGACCCAATGCCTACGTCACCCCGTCCTGGTACGCGACCAAGAAGCAGACCGGCAAGGTCGTGCCGACCTGGAACTACGTGGCGATCCACGCCTATGGCCCGGCGGAGTTCTTCGACGATCCCGACCAGCTCCTGGCGATCGTCACCGGCCTGACCGATACGCACGAGAAGCCGCGGGCCGCGCCCTGGGCAGTCACCGACGCGCCGACCGATTTCATCCGCGCGCAGCTCAAGGGCATCGTCGGCTTCCAACTGCCGATCGCGCGGCTGGAAGGCAAGTGGAAAATGAGCCAGAACCGCACCGCCGAGGATCGCAGCGGCGTCGTGGAAGGCATGGCGCGCGAGGGCGGCGAAGACGAGAGCGCTGTCTCGCGCTTGGTCGCAGCCACGCTAGACCGCTGACCGCCCGCATGCCGCCGGCCGCAATCAAGAACATCGGCGTCCTGGGCGCCGGCGCCTGGGGCACTGCGCTGGCGCAGCTATCGGCGCGCGCCGGCCATCGCACGGTGCTGTGGGCGCGCGAGCCGGCGGTGGCCGAGGCGATCGCGAGGAAGCGGGAAAACGCTGTCTTCTTGCCCGGGATAAAGCTCGATCCCGCCATTCGCGCGACCGTTTCGATGGCCGACCTGGCGGCCAGCGACGCGATCCTGCTGGTCGTGCCGGCCCAGCACCTGCGCGCGGCGACGGCGGCATTGAACGCCGCGCTGGGCGAAGCGCGGCCGCCGGTGGTGCTGTGCGCCAAGGGGATCGAGCATGGCGGCGCCTTGGCGACCGAAGTTGCGGCCGAAACGCTGCCGGGCTGCGCGCAGGCCGTGCTGAGCGGCCCCACCTTCGCCGCCGAGGTGGCGCGCGGACTGCCCACCGCCGTCACCCTGGCCTGCGTCGATCCCGGCCTGGGCGCGGCGCTGGCGAAGGCGCTTGGCGGACCGGTGCTGCGTCCCTACCTGTCGGACGATCCGGTGGGCGCCGAGGTTGGCGGCGCGGTCAAGAACGTGCTGGCGATCGCCTGCGGCATCGTCATGGGCCGCAAGCTGGGCGATAACGCGAGGGCGGCGTTGATCACCCGCGGGCTGGCCGAGATCGTGCGCCTGGCGACCGCGCTGGGCGGCCGGGCGGAGACCTGCATGGGGCTTTCGGGCCTGGGCGACCTGACGCTCACCTGCTGCGGCACGCAGTCGCGCAACCTGTCGGTGGGCATTGCGCTGGGCGAGGGCAAGAGCCTGGCCGAAGCCCAGGCCGGGCGTGCGTCGATCGCCGAGGGCGTGGCCAGCGCTGCCGCAGTGCTGGCGCGCGCACGGCGCGCCGGGGTGGAAATGCCGATCGTCGCCGCAGTCGATTCCGTGCTCAACCACATGGGCAATATCGACCAGGAGATCCGGGGATTGCTGGCGCGGCCGTTCCGCGAAGAATAGTGGCGACGAACGAACGACGGAGATGCTTGTATGGCGAAATGGCTGGTAAAGACCGAGCCCGGCACTTGGTCCTGGGACCAGCAGGTCAAGAGCGGGCGGACCAACTGGGACGGGGTGCGCAATCACCAGGCCGCCGGCAACCTGAAAGCCATGAAGAAGGGCGATCTCGCCTTCTTCTACCACTCGGGCGAGGAGCGCCGGATCATGGGCGTGGTCAGGGTCAGCAAGGAGCACATGCCCGACCCGAAGGACGCCACCGGCAAGTTCGTCATGGTGGAGATGGAGACGGTCGGCCCGGCCGCGACGCCCGTCACGCTGTCCGCCATCAAGGCCGAGCCGAAACTCAAGGGACTGGAGCTGGTCAAGAACTCCCGCCTGTCGGTGCAGCCGGTGGACGAGGCATCGTGGAAACTGATCGCGGCGATGGGCGGCATCAAGGCGTGACGGCGCTGCTCGCGCTGGACGCGATCGGCGATGGCGCCGCGCGCGGACTCGCGGTCGAGCAGGACGGGCGCAGGCACGAGTTGATCCTGGTGCGCCGCGGTGGGCGCGTGGACTGTTACGTCAATTCCTGCCCCCATCTCGGTACGCCCTTGGAGACCTTTCCCGACCGCTTCCTCGACCGCACCGGCCGGCGTCTGCTGTGCTCGACCCACGGCGCGCAGTTCGTCATCGACACCGGATACTGCGTGTTCGGCCCGTGCGTGGGGAAATCGCTGGCGCGCGTGCCGATCAAGGTGGCCGACGGCATGATCGCGCTCGCCGGCCAGATTCCGTCGCCGCCGGAACCGCAGCGGTGAGATCGCGGAAGACATCCTTCGCCAAGCTCAGGATGAGGAACGAGCGAGCGTCCTCACGGCGAGCCTGTCGAACCATGAGGTCGTTGTTCGATGAAAATCACCGACATCACCATCACCAAGCACCGCTTGAAACTTGACCCGCCGTTCCGCGCGAGCTGGGACAGCCGGCCGCGGGTGAAGTTCGACGCCTTCATTGTGCGCGTGGCGACCGACCAGGGCATCACCGGCATCGCCGGGACGGACACGATGCTGGCGGGGTTCTCCGGGCACGAGGATCTGTTCATCGGCTGGGATCCCCTTGCGCTGGAGCGGCACAACCGCATTCTGGCCAACATCCAGTTTCACTACGGCCGCTGCTGGCCGATCGACATCGCGTTCTGGGACATCGCCGGCAAGGCCGCCGGCATGCCGGTGTGGAAGCTCTTGGGCGGCAGTTCGGGCAAGATCCCGGCCTACCTCTCTTCGGGCACCTTGCGCGACGCGGGCGAGATGGCGGAGCTCGGCGAGCGGACCGTCGCGCGGGGCTTCGGGGCGATGAAGATCCGCTTTCACCGCCCGGACTGGCGCGACGACGTGCAGTCCGTGGCCGCGGTGCGCAAGCGCGTGGGCGACAGGCTGGTGCTGATGGTCGATTGCAACCAGGGCTGGCGCATGCCCTGGGATGCCGACGAACCGTGGACCTTGAAGGACGCGCTGGAGGTCGCCAAGCGGCTCGAGGACCTCGACGTCTACTGGATGGAAGAGCCGCTGCATCGCGGCGACTACGAAGGCATGGCGGAGCTCCGCCGCCGGACGCGCCTGCGCATCGCGGGCGGCGAGATGACGCGCGAGCCGCACGAGATTCGCACGTTGATCGACCGCCAGTGCCTGGACGTGCTGCAGCCCGACATCGTGCTGACCGGCGGCATCACCGGGATGCGCGGCATCGCGCGCCAGGCGCTGGACCACAACATCGCCTTCACGCCGCACACCTGGTCGAACGGCATGGGCGTGCTGGCCAACGTGCATTTCGCGGCCGGGGCCTGCCAGAGCGCCTATGTCGAGTTCCCCTTTGACCCGCCCGAGTGGAGCCTGGAGCGCCGCGACTTCATGCTGGCGGAAAAGCTGGAATGCGACCGCGCGGGCAACATCATCCTGCCCGAGCGACCGGGCCTGGGCGCGGTGCTCGACGAGGACATGCTGGCGAAGACGCGGATCGAATAGGCGCGCATTGACACCTTCCGCCGCCCGCTCGATCCTCCAAACAATGCAGAACGAACGCCGGAAGGAAACGCCCATGACCGCGACCGCATCGCCACGCCCGCGCGATCCGAAGAAGGAGCCGCTGACCGAGAACCACAAGCCGCACGAATTGCGGCACATCGACGTTGCGCCGTGGGAGACGCTGCGCTATCCCAGAAAGAGCAGCAAGATGCTGTTCCACCCCCGCCCCGGGCGTCCGACCGAGCCCAATGCCGGCTTGGTGCGCTACGAACCCGGCGCGCACCACCCGCTGCACAGCCACAGCTTCGCGCAGATCTGGTATATCCTCGAGGGCACGTTCACGATCGGCGACGATGTCTGCGGACCGGGAACGATGGTGTTCCATCCCGACCCGCATTTCGAAAAGCCGCTCTCGACCGAGACCGGCGGCCTGATGCTGTTCGTACAGTACCAGGGCCCGACCACCGGCAAGGGCCCGATCTACGACGGCCGCTTCAACGTGAAGGAACGCAAACCGCTGGACCAAGAACAGTACGACGAGTGACGCGCGTCGCGCGCGAATGAATCCCTCCCGGCCCTGGCCCTTCGGCAGGAGGGTCGGGCAAGAGGGCTCCTTCCATCTATCACCGCCGGCGACGCCGGCGCGGTTCGCCCGCACCGGCGGATTCTTCAGCAGACTTGGTGGACGCGGTCAGTGCGCCCAGCCGCGCCTCCACCGTCGCCAGGTCGGGCGGGGGGCCTGGCTGGTGGTCCTTCAGCGCGTCGACGATCGCTTTCAGGTGCCCCGCCTGCGACCCGCAGCACGCGCCGATGATTCGCGCGCCGGCGTCGCGCGCCAGCCTAGCGTATTCCGCCATCAGTTCGGGCGTGCCGGAGAAGTGGATCTTGCCCTCGCGGTATTCGGGGATGCCGCAATTGCCCTTGGCAATGATGACGTCGGCTCCGGCGACGCTGGCCTTGGCCAGGCCCAGGATCGAAGCAACCAGTTCGGACGGGCCGGTGCCGCAGTTTGCGCCGAAAGCGATGGGCCGCGGATGGAGGTCGTGGAACAGCCGCGCCGCGTCGCCCGGCGTCACGCCCATCATGGTGCGGCCATTGGTGTCGAAGGTCATGGTGGCGACGATCGGCAGGCCGGTGCTGCCGGCGCCCGCGACGGCGGCCTCGACCTCGTTGGCCGCCGACATGGTCTCGATCCACAGCACGTCCGCGCCGCCCTCGGCCAGGCCCTTGGCTTGCTCGGCGAAACAGGTGCGCGCCTCCTCGAAGCCGAGCGCGCCCAGCGGCATCAGGAGTTCGCCGGTCGGTCCGATCGAACCGGCCACCACCACGTCGCGGCCGCTCGCGTCGGCCACCTGGCGCGCCAGGCGCGCGCCGGCCGCGTTGAGTTCATGCACGCGATGATCGGCCCCGTGCAGCTTCAGGCGATGCCGGTTGGCGCCGAAGGTGTTAGTCAGCAATATATCGCAGCCGGCCTCGACGAAGCCGCGATGCACGTCGGCAACCCGGTCGGGATGATCGACGTTCCACAGCTCCGGCGCGTCGCCGGTCTGCAGGCCGCGCATGAACAGGTTGGTCCCCATCGCGCCGTCGGCGATCAGATAGGGCCGGTCGGCGAGCAGGCGCGAAAGACGGTCGGTCATCGGCGGCTCCGGCAACGGGGCGGGGAATTTCCTTTAGTCACCGCTTCCTGTCAACGCCGCCGGGTTGCGGTCGATGCGCGCCGCGCGCATAGTCCCGCCGCGTTTGGAGGTGCCATGGCTTCGTTCCGAGCCAGAATTGTGCCCGCCCTGGTCGCATGCCTCGCCGTTTGCGGCTGTTTCCAGTCCAGCGGCGGCGAATGGTTCAAGCAGGGCGTGGCCAGCCAGACGACCGCGCGCGACCTTGCGGACTGCCAGCGCCGCGCCCGCGCCGTCGTCGGCGAGGAAAGCAAGATCGACCAGGATATCGCCGCCAGTCGCGGCGCCGACTGGCAGGCCAGCGGCTCTTACGCCTCCAATGTCGGCCAGATGGCCCAGAGCAGCGAGAAGCGGCGGCAGGAAATGGTCGGGCGCTGCATGCGCAACAAGGGCTACACCCAGCCGAAGTGAGGCCGCTCGCCGGAACGTTACCGCGCGGGCAAATGCTTAACGGGCAGATTCGCGGTGACACTACCGGATCGACCATATTAGAGTTTTCGACCGCGGCCGGGGGAAGCGGCACGCAGAGGTACGGGAAATGCGTCGTCTACAGGTAGTTGCCCTTGCGGGCGCGCTCCTTGCGCTCGGCACATCGTCGGGTTGGTCGCAGCAGCAACAGGCGGGCGTCGCCGCCGCCGTACGCGGCCAGGTCGAGATCGCCGAACGCACCGGCGCGGTCGGCCGGCTGGTAAAGTCGGGCGAGCCGATCTATCTGGGCAACGCGATCAAGAGCGGCCCCGAGTCCGGCCTGCAAATCCTGCTGCTCGACCAGACCACCTTCACGATCGGCCCGAACAGCGAGCTTACGATCGACGAGTTCATCTTCGATCCCTCGACCAGCGCGGGCAAGGTCACGGCCTCGGTCGCCAAGGGCGTGTTCCGCTTCGTCACCGGCAAGGTGGCGCAACAGCAGCCCGGCAACATGCAGGTCAAGCTGCCCGCGGGCACGATCGGCATCCGCGGGACCATCGCCATCGGCCGCATCGACCAGGTCAACCAGAACGGCACGCCGACCGACCGCCAGCAAGTCATCCTGGTCGGCCCGGGACAGAAGACGGAAGCCAACAGGTCCGGCAGCATCGACCTCAATTTCAACGGCGGCACCACCACGATCAACCAGCCCGGCTTCGGCAGCACGCTGCTGGGTCGCGGTCAGTGGGGGCCGGCGGAGCGGTTCGACCCGGCGGTGATCGCCGAGATCGCCGGCGCGCTGCGCAAGGCGATCGGACCGTCCCAGCCCGGCGAAGCCCAACAGGCCGGTGCCGGCCAAGGCACCGGCAATGCCGGCGCGAGCACCTACGACGCCATGCAGCCGCTGGGAACGCTGGAGCAGCTCGCCAGCCAGCTCGCCCTGTCCCAGCTGTTCGTGGCGGACGCAAGCCAGCCGATCGGATCGCAGATCGTGGGCGGCGCCGTGCCCGACGGTCTTTCCACCTTCGACCAGCTCCGCTCCGTTCCAGGCGGGCAGTTCAGCTATGCGCAAAGCGGCGTGCCGGTCGTGAACGACGGCGTCGTGGTCGGCAGCTATTCGATCAATTTCGATATCGACTTCGGCAAGCGCTCGGTCGGCGGGGGCGGTTCGCGCGTTGACGTAACGTCCTCGCTGGCGAGCGGGACGGTGCTGTTGCCCGAGATCTCCTACGCCGCCAGCGGCGGATCGGCGATCTTTCTTTACTCGAACATGACCGGCGTTACCGGCGACGGCTGCGGCGAGAGCACGACCTGCACCACGACGGTGCTCGCCGCGCCCACCAACAGCGGGGGCCAACCGGCGACCCAGCTGTTGCACGTCCTCTCGGTCCTGACCGAAGACAGTACCGAGCTGCTGAGCGGCGCCGGCTTTGCCAGCCGCCAGGCGGGAGCGACTCCCAACCCGTTCCTGGCGCCCGACGGTCCCACCAGCTATGACCACCTGCGTAAGCTGAATTCGGGCCAGTTCTATTGGTCCCAGTCGAACGTCGCGATGAGCGGGGGCGCTTTCGGCAGCTACAACATTTTCATGGACATCAATTTCGGCGCCCGCACCGTGGGCGGCGGCAACTCGCGGGTCGAGCTGGACAATGGCGGTTCCGGCACCGTTCCGCTGAATACGATCAACTATGGCGCCCTCGTCGGCCCTGCCGCCTTCAACTATGTCGACACCACGTCGATCGCCAACGGGGCCTGCGTCAGCAACTGTATCGTGAGGGTCAACACCAACCCCAACAATGTCGGCGGGATCGCCGCCCAGACCTTGAACCACAGCGTCACCGTGCGTAATTCGTCCGATACCGCCACGGTCGGCGCGGGGAGCGGCACGACCGGCGCCCGGACGGCAGGATCGGCCCCGGGTGGGGGTTGATCGCAGCCCGCGCGGCGCAGGTCTCCGAGCGGGGTGTTAACGGCTATTTAATTGATTTTGGCGCAAATTCCGCAGACCGCCCGCATTGGGGGCGCCGGGCCCGGGGGATTGTGCTGGCCTTTAGGGGCGCCTGCGGCGGGCGGTGCGGAGGCCCCATGATTTTCCGTGCCCAAGGCCGCATGAACGCGCTCGGCTTCGTTGCCATGCTGGCTTGCCTCGCGTTCGCGCTGACCGGCTGCTTCGGCTTGGCGCCGATCGTCATGTCGACCGCCAGCTTCTACACCGCCAGCTCGACCGGCAAGTTCCCGGTCGACCACCTGGTTTCCCTCGCGACCGGCGAGGACTGCGCATCCGTCCATATCGAGGCCAGGCAGCCCTATTGCGTCACCAAGGACGGACAGGTCGCCGGACTGGCGGTGGAGAAACGCTGCTACGCCACGATCGGCCAGGTGCAATGCTTCATGGGCCCCGACCCTTACGGCACGCGACCCGACCCGGTCCAGTAGACACCGCCGGCCCTGCCCCGAAGCGGGCATGGACAGCCGGCCGCGATTTTGAAACACTAGCCCCCGAACGCAAGCAACAGAGGAGCGTGGCGCGCCTTATGGGCGACATGCTTAGCCTCGCCGACCACCGTCGGCGGCCGTCCCGGGTGGGGTTCAGCCGGGGCGAGCTGCAAAGGATCCTGAACCTCTACAGCCGCCGCGTGGCCAGCGGCGAGTGGCGCGATTACGCGATCGACCACCTCGAGCACATGGCCGCCTTCTCCGTGTTCCGCCATGCTTTCGACCGGCCCCTTTTCACCATCGCCAAGCGGCGCGGCGGCGGGGTGGTCGATTTCCTGCTCTATGCCAGCGGCAGCAAGCTGAAGCACAGCCGCAGCATCGACGACGTGCTGGAGGCCATCGAAGCCCGGCCGCGCCCCGTGTCCTAGGACAGGGCGGGCCGGCGGGGCACCTCGCGTGAGCTTCCTCGAGCGTATCGCCGCCTGCAACAATGCGGACCTGGCGCGATTCATCCCGTTCCTGGTCGGCGACGCGCAGATCGGGCATGTGCACCGCGACTTCGCCCCGATGCTGGCCGCTTTCCCCGATGTCTTCGCGGTGGGCCCCGACCGGGCGGGCCTTGTCGCCGCGCTCGACACGCCGGACAGGCGCACGGCGGCCGTGGAAGCGGCGCTGCGTCGCCTGGAGACGCAGGGCGTCGTCAAGGGCTGGCGCGGCGAGCGCTATCCGGTCCATCCGATCGCCGGCGGGCCGACGGTGATGGCGATGGAACGCGCCGCTGTGCCGCATTTCGGCGTGCGCGCCTATGGCGTTCACATGAACGGCTTCGTGCGGCGGTCCGACGGGATCCACCTTTGGGTCGCACGCCGCGCGCGCGACAAGCCCACCTATCCTGGCATGCTCGACAACACGGTCGCCGGTGGTCAGCCCGTCGGCATCGGGCTGAAGGAGAACCTGATAAAGGAATGCAAGGAGGAGGCCGGCATCCCGCGCGAAATCGCCGCGCGCGCGGTACCGGTCGGCACGATCTCCTACGTGTTCGAGGAAGAACGGACGCTGAAACCCGACGTGCAGTATTGCTTCGATCTCGAATTGCCGCTCGATTTCACCCCCCGCAACACGGACGGCGAGATCGCCGAATTCATGCTGTGGCCGGTCGAGCGCGTCGCGGCGGTCGTGCGCGACACGACGGACTTCAAGTTCAACTGCAATCTGGTGATCATCGATTTCCTGGTCCGCCACGGCGTGATCCCGCCGGATCATCCGGACTACCTGGCGATCTGCCGGGGGCTGCGGCGATAGCCCTTGTCGCAACGTCGCAAAGCGCAAACAACGGCGCTCGAAGGCAACACCAGGTGCGCCATCGACTTCCATGAGGGCGAGAAGATCGACGAAGAGGCGCTGAACGGACTCATTTGCGCTGCCGTTATATTGAACATGCCGATGCGCGCTACCGCTCGTCCCGTCCGCTCTCGGATGAGACTTCCGAGCGCCTGGGCAGCGACGGCGTTCCGCGAGGGCGGCAGGACCGCAACCGGAAGATCAGGAAATGGTCATTGGCGTGGACCGCCATGGCCATGGGCGCGCCAAGCTCCGCCGCGCGCCCACGCGTCAGGACGGCGTAGGAGATTCCCGCGCGATCGGCCAGGGCCTGAACATCGCTCCATCGCTCGATCCGTTGCGTCGCCGCCCGACGCTCCGCCCAGGTTGAATAGAACTCCGGCGCCCACATCACCGTGGCGCCCATCTTCGGGTCATACCAGGAGGGGCGGCGGGAAAAGGTGGCGAAATTGACAAGCTGTCGGTCGGCCGGCGCGAAGAACTGCGTGTCGGGTGGCGTATGCAGGCGCGCCCAGCGCTGGGCGTCCATCCAGGCCAGCGCGACCGGGGTCTGCGGAACAAGGCCGCCATTGACGGCCAGGCCGATGGCGCCAAGCACCGCGCAGGCTATCGATGCGCCGGCCATCGGCATGCCGATGCCGATCCTTGCGGAGATCAGGCGGTCGACCATCCATCGAACCGCGACACCCGCCAAGCATGCCAACGCGCCGAAACAGAGCGTCGCGGCGACGCGCAGCGGTTCGCCGGTCGCAACCATGCCTCCCACCAGCGCCACCCAGGCCAGCACGGCCCAGATCGCAACCCGCGCCGGCCAAGCGATGGCGGCGGCCAGGACCAGAACAGGCGCCGACAGGGCAAGGCGCGCCGCGATCGGGGCCTCGGGCACCGGAAGTCCGGTGGCGGCCACGGCCACGAACAGGGCAAGCTCGCCCGGCCCGAGCGACCGCGCACCCAGGATGATCCCGAGGGCAAGCGCGGCAACGAGAAACCCCAGTCGCGGATAAGGTCCGGCATGCGTGACGGGCGCCGTGCCTGCGAAAGCGAGCACGGCTCCTAGCGCCAACAGGGCAGCGCTCAAAGCCCACAGCGCGACCCGGGAGGGCACCGCGCGCCGGCGCTCGGCCAGCCCGATCGCGCCTAGCAACACTGCTGCGTTGGCCGACAAGAGGCCGACCGCCGCCAGCAGGGCTGCCGCGCGCGCACCCGGGTCCCCCATGCCGTTCCACGTCAAGGCGATGCGGGCCAGCACCACGAGCCCTGTCAGGACATAGACATAGGAATCCATCCGCAAGGGGTAGAGGTTGCTCAGGAGCCGGCTGTCGCTCACGTAGGGCAGCACACTGCCGAACCCGACGATCGCCATCAGCGCCACGCAAACCTGTCTCAGCGTGGCGAAACGCCCGTCCGGGAAGTCCAATACCGCCCTGGCGCAGAGCACCCAAGTTCCAACGAACAATGCGCCCTCGATCAAGGCCCGGTCGACCTGAACATCGACCAGGTTGTGGTACGGAAAATAGTCGCGGATGAAGGCGCGGTAGCTGAAGCCCGCCCTATCGCCGGACGATCCGACGACAAGTGTCGCTATCCAGATCAAGGTCGGCCAGGCCAGCGCGACAAAGCCTGCCACCGATGCAAGCCCCTGCAAGAGGAACGCACGCCATCGCTCCCCTCCGTGCCATCGCCATAGCACGAAGCCGTGAACAAGCGTGCTCCAAATTGCGACAAAGGCGTTCACGTTGAACGCCAGGCCGAGAAGGAGCGCCGAAACCACCCAGCGTTGCTTCAGCAGGCAATGCCAGCAGAACAGCACGACTGGCACGACGACGCCGGTATGCGTCAGGCCGGATGGCAGGATCTCGTTCCGGGCGACCAGCGACGATTCGGAATAGAATTGAAGAAAGCCGCTCAATGCCGCCAGTATCGCGGCCTTCGGACGGTCGGCGCCCAGGTCCACGATGATCAGGTAGACCGCCAGCAGGAAGAAGAACCGGGCGGCGCCATGGGCCACCAGGAAGCCGGGCAGCAGCGTCGAGTCGGTGAGCCCCCAGGACAGGAAGACCCAGAAGCAGGAAACGAAATTCGCCAGCTTGGCGTGGTAGGCGTCGTGCGGGCCCTCGGCGCTGCGGAAATAGTCCAGCACGATCGGGATATGGAAGGCGTTGTTGGTTGTGGGAAACGAGAAGCCCTGCCATGCGACCGACGAGATCGCCGCCACGGCTAGCAGGGCGAATACGGCACCGTCGCGCCACAGGGGCGACCGGCCCGGGTTGCTGATGGTGTCGCGCATCGAGGAATGGCCGGGTTGCGAACGGTTTGATGCCGAGGGGAGGAACGCGCCAAGCTAGCGGAGGCGTCGCACCCGATCAATTGGCGAGGGCACTATGCCATCGCCACGCGCCAGTAGCCGATCTCCTCGTCATAGCCCTTCAGCCGAGCACGCTCCGCGGTTGGGCCGAGGGACGCGACCGCGGCCCCGACCTCAGGGTCGGCGAGGACCGCCTGTGACAGCACGATATCGCCGCCCAGCGACTGGCCCTGCAGGCGCGCCGCCATGTTGACGGTGCCGCCGAAATAGTCGATGCGGTCGTTGAGCGTCACAGCGATGCACGCTCCGCAATGCACGCCCAGCTTGATGACGATCCCTTCGCCGTCGCCGCCCTGGGCGCGGTTGAAGTCGGCCACCCGGCGCTGGACGGCGAGCGCGGCGGCGACCGCGTCGGCGGGCTTGACGAAGCTCGCCATCACCGCATCGCCGATGGTCTTGACGATGGCGCCGTCATGCGCGCGCACCGCCTCGGCCAGAAAAGCGAAATGCTCGCGCACCAGATGGAATGCGCGGGCGTCGCCGATGCGCTGGTAAAGGCCGGTGGACCCCTTGAGATCGGTGAACATCAGCGCCACCTGGCCGATGGCGACATCGTCGCCCGGCCTGAGCGCCTCGCCGGAGAACAGGTCGCGGAACGCCTGCATCGAGGTAACCCGGTCGGCCGTCAGGGCGTCCTTGACCCAGGTGCGGTCCTCGACGATGAACGTCCGCTCGCGCGCGCTCCGGTTGACCAGGTCGATCCGGCCCGGCGCACAAGCCGGGCCCGCTACGATGGCGCTGTCGTCGAGCACCAGTGCGGGAAAGCCGCCGTCCGCGTGGTCGAACTCGGCCGCGGGCCCCGGCTCGAGCGTACGCAGGCGATAGGGACCGGGCGGCAGGGCGGCGTCGATGGAACGGCTCGCCCCGGCCGGCACGGTCACGTGCACCTTGATGTGTGGCGTGCTCATCGGGCCGAACAGGCAGTATTCGCCGCTGGTGACGGGCCGGATCGTCGGCGCCGGCGCGAAGCTGGCCTCCACATTGCGCGCGAAGTCGCGTTCGTAGTCGATATTGCATGTCCCGCAATGCGCCCCGCGCGGCAGCTGATCCAGCCCGACGCAGCGCGCTTTGGCAATGCGGCAGCGCGGGCAGAGGATATCCCAGCGCAACTGCAGAAGGCCCGAGCGCACCGCCTGCAAACACAGCTCGATGGCATGCCGCTCGGGCACGCCCCATCGCCGCGCCAGGGCAACCGGGCGGATGGTCCACAAATCTACTTCCGTCGCGCCGAGCACGTAGTCGGCCAGGCGCCGGGCAAGGCCGTGTCCGTTCGGCGTCGATTCGATCTCGCGGGCCAGGTGTGCGGCCCGCTCGCGCGCCCCTTCCGGCAGCGCCGGCGGCGGTACCCGGAAGGGATGGTCCGCCCGGCCCTTGGCGAATTCATTCGCCTCGCGCGCGAGGCGGCCGAAATTGCGCTCGGTCGCCGGGAAGAACCCTGTGGCCAGGATCAGCGCGCCGATCGCGTTCGCCGCCTGCGCCTGCAACGTGTAAGTCCAGGTGCTGCCGTTTCCGCCATCGGCCAACCGGAACGTGGCGCAGATCTCGCGCATCGGCCCCTTCGTGAAGCTGCGGCGATGCTCGAACCAGCGGGCATGCACCCAGTTGACCGGGTGCTCGCGCCAGACCATTTCGAACGGCCCTTGGCGTCCCCGTCCGACATACTCGACCGAACCGTCGGCACGCGGCGTCTCGATGATTGTGTGCTTGGGCAGGCCGGCGGCCTCGTTGAAGCGGGCGGTGTCGGCCATCGCCGTCCAGACCGCTTCGGAAGGAGCGTCGAAATGCCAAGTCCAGCTCCGCTCCGCCATCGCTCGCGGCGTTCCTCGCCTAATGCCGTCCGGGCCGCAAGTCTACCACACGAAGGACGGCACCACCGCCACCGGGCGGATTCCGCTGTCGGCGATGAGCCGCGTCAGCCTTTCCGGCGCCGGGTGCTCGCCGGGCGCCGCGCCGAGCTCCTCGCCATGGATGCCGCCCGCCACGAACAATCCGTCGATCCCCGCCGCTTGCGCGCCCGCCATGTCGGTGCGGAACGAGTCGCCCACCGCCACGATCCGCCGCCGATCGGCCACGCCGAGCATCGCGAAGGCGCGCTCGTAGATCGGCCGATGCGGCTTGCCGTGCCAGCGCACGTCGCCGCCGATCGTCTCGTAGTGCTGCGCCAGCGAGCCGGCGCAGATCGCGAGCCTGCCGCGGTGAACCACCACCAGGTCGGGATTGGCGCAGATCATCGGCAGACGGCGTTCCCTCGCCCGGCCGAGAAGCGCGGCGTAGGTCTCGACCTTGTCGTCGTCACTGTCGGCGCCCGTGCAGAGGACGAACTGCGCCCGCTCAATGTCCGTCACAACCTCGATATCCTGGTCTTCCAGCATCCCCTTGTCGCGCAGCGGCCCCAGGTGGAAACAGGCACGGCCCAGTTTCGCGTACCACGCCTCCTCGCGCGTCTTCAGATGGCGCCAGGCATCCTCGCCCGAGGTCATCACCCCGTCGAACAGGCCGGGCGGCACGCCGATCTCCGCCATGCGATGAACGGCCTGCTCCACCCGTCGCGGCGCGTTCGACAGCACGACCAGGCGCTTGCCGTCAGCCTTGAGCCGCTGCAGGCAATCGACCACGCCAGGATAGGGGTGCTGGCCGTCATGCAGCACGCCCCAGAGGTCCAGGATGAATCCGTCGTAGCGCCCGGCAAGCGCGGCGATGCCGGCAAGCAAGGCGGGCGACTGCATGCCGGGGTCAGCCCTTTTCCTTCGCGATGCGTGGCTCGCCGAACAGGAAGCCCTGGCCGAAATCGATCTGGAAATCCAGAAGCTCGATCAGGTCGCTTTCCGACTCGACCTTCTCGACAATCAGGTCGATGCCGGCGCGATCGAGCGAATCCTTCAGCACGCGGGGGTCGGCATTGGGCCGATCGAGCCGCAATTCGTTCAGCAAGGTGGCCGCCGGAATCTTGACGAAGCGCACGCCGCGCCGCGCCATGCCGTCGGTATCCAGCTTCAGATCGTCGACCTGGTCGATCGAGAACCGCACGCCGAGCTGCAGCAGGCGCGTCAGCGCCTCTGCTGTGGCGGCGTCGTGCGCCATGAAGTCCTTCAGCGGGAACTCCAGCACCAGCTTCGGCGCCAGGTCGCGGTGCTCTTCCATGTACGTCACGAACTCGCCGAGGAAAATCGAATCCGACAAGGTGTACGGCGAAATATTGCACACGAAGCCCACGTCCATCTTGCCGCGCTGGGTCTTGCGCACCAGCTGGACGCTGCGGAACAGCAGCAAGTTGTCGATCGCCGCCATCAGCCCGGCGCGCTCGGCGATTTCCATGTACTCCTGCGGCTGGATCAACGCGCCCTCGGCCGTTCGGATGCGCGAGAAGCATTCGTAGAAGCGGTGCTTGCGCTGCGGCAGGCTGACGATCGGCTGCAGGAACAGGTCGACGCGGTCGCGACGCAGGGCGTCGCGGACCAGTTCCAGCATGTCGCCGGCGACCGCGTCGCCCGGCCCACCCGTCTCGTCCGGCGGCACCACGGCGCTCAGGCCGCGCCGCCCGCCGGCCGGGATCTTCACGTTGCGGGCGTAGAGCTGCTCGATCAGCGACTGCAGCACCTTGACCTCGGCGACCACGGTGTCGATGTTGCGCCCACCGGAAGCACCCACCGCCGCCTGGCCGGCGGTGTCCATGGCGTCGTGCACCCGCTTGGCCTCCTCGCGCGCCTTGGCGAGTTCGGTGCGCAGTTCCTGCAACTCGCGCCTGGTGGTGCCGACGCGGCGCAGGAACAGGTCCTCGCGCGCCCGGCGCGCCATCACCTCGTGCACCAGCGCACCGACCATGAAGACGAACACCGCCACGGTCCACGCCTTGGCGGCGTCGACATTGGGAAACACGTCCGGCACCACGAAAATCGCCCCGGCAACCAGGGCATAGGTGACGAACAGCGCGATATGCGAGAGCACCGACATGGGCCGGTCGAAAATCCCCGGGCGGTTCAAGGGGTTGTTAGGATTAGCAGCTTGGGCGCGCCAAGGGAAGCAAGAGCCCTAGGCATGGTCAAGCGGCGGGAAAACATGCCTGCCGTCCGCCGCCAGCGGTACCGCGTCGACCCGCGCCACCTCCGCCACCTTCAGCGGCCGGTAGAGGTGCGGAAACAGCCGGCCGCCGCGGGACGGTTCCCAGCGCAAGGCCGCGCCCAGCGTCGCGGCGTCCACGGTCAACAGCAGCAGATCGGCAATCCCCGCGCGATGCTTGGCGGCGCTTTCGCGCACCTGGCCGGCGGTCGAGAAATGGATGAACCCGTCGCGCCGGTCGTCGGCCGAGCCGCGGTATTCGCCTTGGGCCAGCGCGGCGTCCCAGTCGGCCTTGCGGCAGAGGTTGTAGATGTATCGCGCGTTCGCGCCCATGCCCTGCGACTTTACAGCCCTTGCGGGCGTCACGCCCAGCCCCGACAATCCGGCCTGCTTGCGGGAGGAACGGCGCCGATGCTGCGGCACATCAAGGGCGTGATGTCGGCGGACGAGATCCGCCAGATCTTCGCCATCATGGAGGACGGCAAGTTCGAGGACGGCGCGGCGACCGCCAGCGGCCGGGCCCGCGAGGTCAAGCGCAACCTGCAATTCGAGCGCCGGCCCGAGATCAAGAAGCGCCTGGACCAGATCGTCATCCAAGCCGTCACGCGTAACCCCGATTTCATGGGCTTCGCCTTCCCGCGCCTGATCGTGCCACCGACCTTCAACCGCTACGATGCCGGCATGTTCTACGGCAACCATGTCGACGCGCCGTTCCTCAACAACGGCCAGGTGCGCGCCGACCTGTCCTTCACGCTCTGGCTGAGCGAGCCCGACAGCTATGACGGCGGCGAACTGGTGCTGTCCTCGGGCTACGGCGAGGTGCGCGCCAAGCATCCGGCCGGCGACGTGGTGGTCTATCCGACCACCAGCCTGCATCGGGTCGAACCGGTGACCCGCGGCTCGCGCCGCGCCGCCGTATCTTGGGTCGAGAGCTACGTGCCGGACGAGCGCCACCGGCGCATCCTGGTCGACATGGGCGAGGTGAAGGATTTCCTGGAACGCACCGCCCCCCAGGCGCCCGAGACCGACACGTTCCGCAACTGCGTGTTCAACCTGATGCGGCTGTGGTGGCGAACCTAAGGCCGACGGTCGCCGGGGCCGGGGTGGTGCGCCCCGCCGCCACCGGCTAAGCTTCCGGTCAAGACCGGAACCCGAAGGAACATAGTTCCATGTCCACGCATGCCGCCGCGACAACCGCGGCCAAACCCTTGTCGTCGCCCGACCGCAGGTCCTGGACCTACATCGACGGCAAGTGGCGCGACGACAACCCGCCGCTGATGCGGGCCAGCACGCACGCCGCCTGGCTGGGCTCGGTCGTGTTCGACGGGGCACGGGCCTTCGCCGGCGTAGCGCCCGACCTGGACGAACACTGCCGGCGCGTCGTGCGCTCGGCCGTGTCGCTGGGCCTCAGGCCGACGTTGACGGCGGGCGAGATCGAGGAGTTGTGCTGGGACGGCATCCGCCGCTTTCCCAACGGCGCCGAGCTGTACGTCCGTCCGATGTTCTATGCCGAGCAGGGCTTCGTGGCGCCCGACCCGGCCAGCACGGTATTCGCTCTGGTGTTGACCGAATCGCCGCTGCCGCCGCCCAACGGCTTCTCCGCCTGCGTGTCGAGCTACCGGCGGCCGACGCCCGACTCGGCGCCGACGGACGCCAAGGCCTCGTGCCTGTATCCCAATGCCGGGCGCGCGCTGTTCGAGGCCAAGGAGAAAGGTTTCGAGAACTGCATCATGCTGGATGCCAACGGCAACGTGGCGGAGTTCGCGACGTCCAATCTGTGGTTCGCCAAGGACGGGGTGGCGGTCACGCCGATCGCCAACGGCACGTTCCTCAACGGCATCACCCGCCAGCGCGTGGTGAAGCTGCTGCGCCAGGCCGGCATCGAGGCCCAGGAGCGGACCGTCACGGTCAAGGAGGTGCTGGACGCCGACGAGGTGTTTTCGACCGGCAACTACGCCAAGGTCAGTCCCGTGACGCGGGTCGAGAACCGCGATTTCCAGCCCGGCCCGATCTACAAGCGCGCCCGCGGGCTCTACTGGGAATACGCGCTGGCCGGGAAAAAGCCCTGATTGCGACGGGCCGCGAATTCCCTATCATCGCCGTCTGGTATCCGCGGAAAGGAGCAGCGCTTGAGCCATGGCTAAGTTTGGCGTGGGCCAGCCCGTGCGCCGTGTCGAGGACGCACGTCTGCTGAAGGGGGAGGGCCAATACACCGACGACGTGAAACTGAAGGATCAGGCCCACGCCTATATCCTGCGCTCGCCGCATGCCCATGCCGCCATCAAGTCGATCGACACGGCAGCCGCGCGCGGGCTGCCGGGTGTGCTGGCGGTGCTGACGGCGAAGGACCTGGCGGCCGACAGGATCGGCGCCATCCACTGCAAGACCGATTACAAGAACGTCGACGGCACCGAGATGTTCAAGCCGGACCATAACGCCCTGGCCTCGGATCGCGTCCGCCATGTGGGCGATCCGGTAGCGCTGGTCGTGGCCGAGACGCTGGCCCAGGCGCGCGACGCGGCCGAGGCGGTGCAGGTCGACTACGAGCCGCTGCCCGCCGTGGTCGGCGTGGAGGCGGCCCTGGCCGAACGTGCCCCTACCGTGCACGACGAGTTCGGGACCAACCGATGCTACGTCTGGACGATGACCAACGGTGACATCGACAAGGTGTTCTCCGAAGCGCCGGTCATCGTCAAAGAGCGCTACCGCGTTCAGCGGCAGGTCCCGAACGCGATC
>CAYMTM010000028.1:0-28884 GCA_964393375.1 uncultured Rhodospirillaceae bacterium | reverse complement strand
TGGTGATTTGGGCCGGCCGGCTTGCGGGCCACGTTAAACAATCCGCTAAAAGGTCGGGAGCTCGCGACAAAAAGCGCCCGGCCAGTGGCCGGGCGTTTTGTTTTGCGGTCCGGGGAAGGCCGCAGGGAGCGACACTATGGACAAGACCACGGACCAGGGCGCACCGGCGGCTACGGCGGAACCGGCATATCGCCCGCGGACCGCGGCGGTGCGCGCGGGTTTGAAGCGCTCGGGCTTCAGCGAGACCGCCGAGGCGCTCTACCTGACCTCGGGCTATGTCTATGGCAGCGCCGCCGAGGCCGAGGCCGCCTTCGCCAAGCCGACGCCCGGACGCTTCGTCTACTCGCGCTTCGCCAACCCGACCGTCGCCATGTTCGAGGAGCGGTTGCGCCGGATCGAGGGCGCGGAGGGATGCCGCGCCACCGCCACCGGCATGGCGGCGGTGTTCGCCGCGCTGATGGCCCTGCTTCGCGCAGGCGACCGTATCGTCGCCAGCCGCGCGCTGTTCGGCTCGTGCCATGTGATCTGCGCCGAGATCCTGCCGCGCTACGGCGTGATCAGCGAGTTCGTCGACGGCAGCGACAACGAGGGCTGGAAGCGCGCCCTCGCAAAGCCGGCCAAGGCGGTGTTCCTGGAGACGCCGTCCAACCCCATGCTCGAGATCATCGACCTGCCCTACGTGACGAGCCTGGCGCACAAGGCCGGCGCGCAGGTCGTGGTCGACAACGTGTTCGCCACGCCGCTGCTGCAGCGTCCGCTGCAGCTCGGTGCCGACGTGGTCGTCTATTCGGCGACCAAGCACATCGACGGCCAGGGGCGCTGCCTCGGCGGTGCGATCCTGGGGCGGCGCGACTACATGGACGGCGACCTGGCCCAGTTCCTGCGCCATACCGGGCCGGCCTTGAGCCCGTTCAACGCCTGGAACCTGCTGAAGGGTCTTGAGACCCTGTCGCTGCGCGTCGAGGCGATGTGCCGATCCGCGTTCGCCGTCGCGCGGTTCATGGAGGGCCGCGCCGGCGTCAAGCGGGCGCTCTATCCGCAGCTCCCCTCGCACCCCCAGGCCGCCCTGGCACAGTCGCAGATGGCGCTGGGCGGCAGCGTAGTGACGTTCGAGCTCGACGGCGGCAAGGAGGCGGCGTTCCGCTTCCTCGACGCGCTGGAGCTGATCGACATCTCGAACAACCTCGGCGACTCCAAGAGCCTGATCTGCCATCCGGCAACGACCACGCACCAGCGGCTGACACCCGAGGACCGGCTGCGCGTGGGCATCACCGACGGCGTCTTGCGCCTGTCGGTCGGCCTTGAAGACGAACTCGACCTGATCGACGACCTGAAGCGCGGTCTCGCCGCCGTATAGACACCGCTGCGCGCCGTGCGCAACCCTGCCCGGCCCTGGGTTCGCTTGGCCGGGCCGGGCGGCCGGGCCTAAGATGCGCCGCCCATGACGGGCCGCCGTCCCTTTGTCCCGGTTCGCGGATGACCCTGCCCCAGCGCGACGTCAACATCATCGTCGCCGGCTCGCTGCTGGCGATGTTCCTCGCCGCGCTCGACCAGACCGTGGTGGCGACCGCGCTGACCTCGATCGCCGCCGATCTCGGCGGGCTCACCCTCGCCTCGTGGGTCGTCACCGCCTATCTGCTCACTTCGACCTGCGCCACCCTGATCGCCGGCAAGCTCAGCGACCTGCACGGGCGCCGCCCCATGCTGCTGGCGGCGGTGGCGCTATTCCTGGCCGGATCCGTCCTGTCGGCGATGGCCGGCTCGATGGCCATGCTGATCCTGGCGCGCGCGGTCCAGGGCATCGGCGGCGGGGCGGTGATCACGGTGGTCCAGGCCTCGGTCGCCGACGTGGTGGCGCCGCGCGAGCGCGGGCGCTACAGCGGCTACTACGCCATCGTCTTCGCCACCTCGGCCGTGTGCGGCCCGGTTATCGGCGCGCAGGTCACGCACGATCTCGGCTGGCCCTGGATCTTCTGGCTCAACCTGCCGCTCGGCCTGGTGGCGATGGCGGTGATCGACCGCGCCCTGCGCCGCGCGCCGCTCCGTCGGATCGAAGCGAAGATCGATTACGTCGCCATCGCCCTGTTCACCGTCGGGGCCGTGTCCTTGCTGCTGTTCGTGTCCACGGGCGGCGTCAGGCTGCCCTGGACCTCGCCGCCTGTCTTGATCGCAGGGACCGCCGCGATCGCGTTCGGCGCCCTGTTCCTGCGTCGCCAGCAACGCGCGGCCGAGCCGATCCTGCCGCCCAGGTTCCTCGCCGATCCCGTCGTCGCGCCGATTTACGTGGCGATGCTGAGCGCCTTCGGCTGCTACCTCGCCGTGGTGGTGACGGCGCCGATCTTCCTGCAGGTGGCGTTGGGGGTGCCGATCAGCCGGCTCGGGCTGCTGCTGATCCCGATGACCCTCCTGACCAGCGTCGCGGCCGGGTTCGCCGGCCGCTACACGCGGGTCAAGGGCCGCTACAAGCCGCCGCCGCTCACGGGGCTGCCGCTGGCGATCGCCGCCCTGTTCGCGCTGGCCGCCCTGGCGCACGAGGTAACCCCGGCGGTGACATCGGCGCTGCTGATGCTGGTGGGCATAGGGGTCGGGCCCTGCTTCCCTTGCAGCATGGTCGCGGTGCAGAACGCGGTCGACCGCCGCGACATCGGCGCAGTGACGGGCGGTTTGGTGTTTTTCCGCGCCCTGGGCGGCGCGGTGATGACGGCGGCGGCGTCATCGCTGCTGCTGGGGCTGATCGCGGCCTGGGCACCGTCGCCGGAAGGAGGGGGATTGGAAAACCTGGTGCGCCGGCCCCTGACCGACGACCAGCGCAGCCAGGTCGTGGATGCTTTCGCGGTCGTCTTCGCGGCGATCGGAGCGATGCTCGCGATCGGCCTGCTGGGCTTCGCGCGCGCCGCCGAGCGACCGCTGCTGACGCGCGAGGACATCGCGCGCGAGACAAAAACCTCGTCCTAACGCCAGACTCCATCCACGGCGTCGAATGCACCGGTGCGCAGGTCGGGCGTGCGCGCCTTCAATTGCCCCTTCTCGATCTTGTTCGAGGCGGTGCGCGGGAAATCCTCGACATAGGCGTAGTAGCGCGGCACCTTGAACGGCGCCAGCTTGGCACGACAGTGGGCGCGCACCCGCTCGACCGGCAGGTCCGCGGGGTTCAGGCCCTCGCGCAGCACCATGTAGAGCTTGACCTCCTCACCGCGATCGGCGTCGGGCACGGGCACCACGGCGGCGTCCACGACCTCGGGCAGCATCATCGCCACCACCTCGACCTCGCGCGCGGCGATGTTCTCGCCCGACCGGCGGATCATGTCCTTGGTGCGGCCGACGATATAGTAGAAACCGCGGGCATCGCGGGTCGCCAAGTCGCCGGTGCGGAACCATTCGCCGCGGAATGATTCGGCGTTGGCGTCGGGCTTGTCGTGGTAGCCCTTCATCATGCCGCGACCGGCCATCCACAGTTCGCCGCGCTCGCCATCCCTGACCGGCTGCCCCGATCCATCGCGGATCGTCGCGCGGCGATAGAGCATCTCGATTCCGACCGAGCCCGACCCGGTCATGTCGGTGCAGCCGATCGGCATGGCGAGGCCGGGCCCGATCTCGGTCATGCCATAAAGCTCGCGCGCGCGGACCTTGAAGCGTCGCTCGATCTCCTGCTGTCCGCTGGGGCTGACCGCGGCCAGAAGCACTTCCTTCAACTGGGTCGTCGCGTCGTCCGGCCGTTCAGGCTGGCGCAGCACGATCTCGGGAAACACGCACCATTCGATGCCGTACTGTTTGATCCAGGGCAGGAATTTCGTCGCGCTGGGCCGGCGCGCGATGTAGAGCGTCGCGTCGTTCGCCAGTGCCACCAGCAGCATGAACTGGCAGTTCATGTAGTGGAACGGGTTCTGCGCGAACATGCGCTTGGCCGGCTGCTCCATCCAGGCCATCGTCGCACGCGCCATCACCAGCCAGTAGTCCTGGGGCAACAGGCAGCCCTTGGGGAAGCCCGTCGTACCCGAGGTGTATTGGATGTTGATGATGTCATCGCCTGTCACGGGTTGGGCGGGGGCAAACGCCGCGGCGCCACCTGCGCAAAGCGCCGACCAGGTTCGGCTTCCGGGCAGCACGGGCCTGCCGCGGACGACCACGTGCTCGTCGTTCAGGGCCGCCGGCCGGTCCGCCAGCGACCGGAGCAGCGGCACGTGCTCCTCGTCGATCACCAGATAGGATGCGCCGGAGTCGTTGAGCGCGTAGCCCAGTTCGCGCTCGGTATAGCGCGGATTGATCGGCACCATCACGGCGCCGATCTTGGCCAGCGCCACCCAGGTGATCGGGTACTCGCGCCGGTTCGGCAGCATCACGCCGACGACCGTGCCCTTGCCGACGCCGATCGCGGTGAGCGCGTTGGCAAGCCGGCTGGAGTCCTCCTCCAGCGCGCCGCGGGTCAGGATCTCGTCGTCCTCGAAGAATACGCAGGCCGGAAGGTCCGGATTGCCCGAAGCCGCGACGCCCACGAGTTCCGGGATCGTCGCGCAGAAGGGGGCTGATCCCCACGCCAGCAGCCGCGCCCGGACGGCGCGAACGGCCGCGTCGCTCATGCCTGGAGCCTCCGCGATTGTCAGGAGCGCTAGAGCAGCATGGACCGGCCGGGACAACAAGAGCTTGAAATCGCGGGGCGCTACGGCTTCTTCTGGCCTGGGGGGAGCTGGTCGGCGAGCAGCGATACCTTGCCGATGCCGCTGGCGCCGATAAGGCCCACGACCTGCAGCACGCGGCCATAGGACACGGCCTTGTCGGCCTTGACGAACACCGGGTCGTCCTTGCCGCCGCCGTTGAGGCGGTTCGTCAGCAGCGGAATGAGGAGATCGAGTTCGACCGCCTCCTTCTCGACATAGACTTTGCCCTCCTGGTCGATGCTGACGACGGTCGTGGTCTTTTTCGTTTCGACAGGCTTCGCGGCAGCCTTCGGCAGGTTGACCTGCACGCCGGCAGCCATCAGGGGCGCGGCGATCATGAACACGATCAGCAGCACCAGCATCACGTCGACGAGCGGCGTCACGTTGATCTGCGCGATCGGGCCCGGGCCGAAACCAGCGTCCTCGCCGCCGCCGAGTGCCATCGCCATCGCGCGCTACTCCGCCGCCGCCGCCGTCGAGGCGGGTTCGACCGCCGAGGCGTGGCGCGCCAGACGCATCGCCGCCCGGCCGATCGCGATCGACAATTCCTGCACCAGCTTGCGCTGCAACTCGCCCAGCTTGTTGTAGGCGACCACGGCAGGGATCGCCGCGGCCAGCCCGATGGCGGTGGCGAACAGGGCCTCGGCGATGCCCGGCGCCACGACGGCCAGGCTGGTGTCATTGCTGTGCGCGATGCCGAGGAACGCGTTCATGATGCCCCAGACCGTGCCGAACAGGCCGATAAATGGGGCGACCGATCCTACCGTCGCGAGGAAAGGCAGACGCGCCTCGAGCGCGCGGGCCTGCTCGCCCATGGCCAGCCGCATCGCGCGCTCGACGCGGTCGCGGCGCTGGCCCCAATCCTCGTGCAGCCCGCCGGCGCGATCGCCCTCCTGCAGTTCCGCAACGCCCGCCTTCAAAACTGCAGCAGTGATCGTCTCTTTTGCCGTGCCGTCGCGGCGGCCGGCGGCAAGCCAAAGCTGCGGCGACAAACCGCGCCGGACGGCATCGCCAAATCGCCGCACGTCGCGCCGCGAGCCGGCCAGGCGGACCGACTGATCGATGATGATGGCCCAGCTCACCAACGACGCCAGAAGCAGGGTCAGCAGCGTCGCCTTGACGACAATGTCCGCACGCAGCAGCAGGCCCAGGATCGTAAGATCGGTTGTCATTGCACCACGTTTCAGCGCAGCTTGAAGTTGACCGGCACCTGCACCCAGGCGGCGACCGCCGCACCGCCGCGCCTGGCCGGCACGAAGCGCCAGCGCCTGACCGCGTCGACCGCGGCCTTGTCGAGCAGAGGAAAGCCCGAGGAAGTCCACACCACCACTTCCTCCGGCGTCCCCTTCGGGTCGATCGCGGCGCGCACGATCACCTGTCCCTGCTGGCCGAGAAGAACCGCGCGGGGCGGATAGGGGGGTGGCATAGGCGGCTCGCGATAGGCAGGATCTAGCAGCACCAGCGGCCCGCCTTCCGCCGGCGCCGTAAGCCCGCTGGCCGCGCCCGTCGTCAATGCCCCAGTCGCTGGCGCGGGACTTGGCGGAGCAACGGACTCGACGCCCTTAGCAGCCTCAGGCGCGCCGAGGCTTGCGGCCACGGGATCGGTGGGCGACACGGCCGCCTGTCGCACCGGCTTCGGCGCCGGCCTCTGCACGACCTTCGGCAGCTTCGGTTTGGCAGGTGGCGCGGGTTTCGGCGGCTCGGGATGCAGCCTGGGCGGTTCGGGCGGCGGCGGCTCTTCCTCCAGCAGCGCCACGTCCGGCTCGCGCAGGCGGTCGGGCTTTTCCTCAACCACCGGCAGCTCGGGCGGCGCCTCCTCGACTGCCGGCTGCGGCAAGGGCATCAATTCGGGAATCTGCAGCTCCTCGAGCGGCAGAGGCTCTTCCGTCGGCGCCGCATTCGGCAATCCGAAAGCGACGGCCAGTTCGACGCCCGGTGCGCCCGGCGCGCTTCCAGCGGGCTCGGTCGCGGCGTGGCCGAGAAGCAGCAGGATGGACAGCGGCAAAGCATGGGCGACAAATGACACTGCGGTGCCGGCGCTCGGCATGGCCCGGCGCCAACCAGCGCACCAGCGCGGAGCCGCCTGCGCGCCGCCCGGGCCGGATGCGCCAATGCATGAATCCGCCGACACCGTATTGCCCCAAGACCGCCCTAAACGTCGCCAGCGAACCGATCACTTCATCAAGATCAGCTTGTTGTTGCTCGTCAGCCGAAGCCGGTAGATCTCGGACCCGTGCTTGATCAGCACCTCGCGCTGGCCCGCGAGCAGGTCTTGGCTGCTGAGCGTCCGCAGACCCTCGCCCGCCTTGCCCACGGCCGCTAGCGTGACTGACTGACCCTCCACCATCTGACTGGCCCCCTGCCCTGGCACCGCCGGCACTGTATCGCGGCACAGGAGAGACTGCAAGTCACTCGCAATTGCGATTAGGGAATAAGTGGTTGGTATGGACGGCTTCCCGTCTTGACCCCGCTGTTCGCCCCTTGCGCGAAAGTGTTAATACGAGTTGTGCCGTCTCCTCGAGCAAGGAACCTGCGCATGACTGTCACCCAAGCCACCATGCCCGCGTGGCACACCGTTACGACCGGTCTCCGCTTCCCCGAGGGACCCGTGGCGCTGCCGGATGGATCGGTGCTGGTGGTCGAGATCGAACGCGCCACGATCACCCGCATCGCCCCGGACGGGCGGAAGGAGGTCGTCTCGCAGCACACGGGCGGGCCGAACGGCCTGGCGCTAGGACCGGACGGCAAGGTCTATGTCTGCAACAACGGCGGCTTCGCCTGGCACCGCGGCCCCGGCGATTTCCGGCCGATCGGCATTGCCGACGACTACTCCGGTGGACGGATCGAGCGCGTCGACCTGGCGACCGGTCGCATCGAGGTGCTGTATTCGCATTGTAACGGGCGACCGCTGAACGGACCCAACGACATCGTCTTCGACCGCCATGGCGGATTCTACTTCACGGACCTCGGCAAGGTGCGTGGGCGGATTCTCGACCGCGGCGCGGTTTACTACGCCAAAACCGACGGCAGCCTCCTGCTCGAGGTCATTTTCCCGATCCTGACGCCAAACGGCGTCGGCCTGTCGCCGGATGAGGACTATCTCTACGTAGCGGAGACCGAGACGGCACGGCTCTGGCGCTTCCGCATCGTGCGGCCGGGCGAGCTGGAGAAACAGCCCTACCCCTCCGTCAACGGCGGCGAGCTGGTGGTTGGCGTCGGCGGCTTCCAGCGCTTCGACTCGCTCAAAGTCGAGGCGGACGGGCGGATCTGCGTGGCGACCTTGGTGCGCGGCGGGATCACCGTGATCGCGCCGGATGGCAGCAAGGTCGAGCATGTGCCGGCGCCCGACCGCTACACGACCAATGTCTGCTTCGGCGGCCCCGACCTGAAGACCGTCTATGCCACCTTCTCCGGCACCGGCAAGCTCGCCGCCCTGCCCTGGCCGCGCCCGGGCCTGCGGCTGCACTTCAGTGACCCAGCGAATCCCAAGCCGCGCTGAGCCTTAGCGCGCGTCCTCCAGGATCATGTCGGAGGCCTTCTCGGCAATCATGATGACCGCCGCGTTGGTATTGCCCGACACCAGGGCCGGCATGACCGACGCGTCGACCACCCGCAAGCTCTCCATCCCGTGCACGCGCAGCCGTGTGTCGACGACAGCAGTCGGGTCGCTGCCCATGCGGCAGGTGCAGGAGGGATGGAAGATCGTGTTGCAGCGCTCGCGGATATAGGCGCGCCAGTCGTCGTCAGTCACCACTCGCGCGCCGGGATCGTATTCCTCCTGAAGAAACGGCTCCATTGCGGGAGCCTGCATGACCCGGCGCAGCGTCTTCAATCCCTCAAGCATCGAGCGGCGGTCGGCATCCGCGGCCAGATAGTTGAGGCGGATCGCCGGCGGGTCGGCCGGATCGGCGCTACTGATCGCGACCGACCCGCGGCTCTCCGGACGCAATACGCAGATCGAGGCCATGAAGCCCGGAAAGGGGTGCAGGACGTCGCCCATTTTGGTGGTGCTGAAATTGATGAAATGCACCTGCACGTCCGGCGTCGCCAGGCGCGGGTCGGTGCGGAAAAAGGCGCCGGCATAGCCCGCACTGACCGTCAGCATGCCCTTGCGCTGGAACAGCATCCGGATGCCCAGCTTGGCCTTGCGGTAGAAGCTGTTCATATCGTCGTTGAGCGTGACCTTCTGCTTGCATTTGAAGACCATGCGGACCTGCGGATGGTCCTGCAGGTCGGAGCCCACCCCCGGCATGGCGGCCACGACCGGTATGCCATGGCGCTTCAGGAGCTCCGCCGGGCCGACGCCCGAGAGCTGCAGGAGCTGCGGCGAGTTGTAGGCGCCACCGGCGAGCAGCACCTCACGGCCCGCAAGCGCCGTCTCGGTTGCGCCGTTGCGCCGGTACTCGACGCCCACGGCCCGCCGGCCATCGAACAGAATGCGGGTGGCGAGCGCCTCGGTGAGGACCGTGAGGTTCGCCCGCCGACGCGCCGGGCGCAGGAAGGCGACCGCGGCGCTGCAGCGCAGGCCGTTGCGCGCGGTCATCTGGAAATAGCCCGCACCCTCCTGCGTCGCGCCGTTGAAGTCGTCGTTGCGCGGGATGCCGACCTCGCCCGCCGCGCGGATGAAGGCCTCGCACAGCGGATGGGGCTCGGTCGGGTCGGAGACGTGGACCGGGCCGCCGGTGCCGTGGAAGGCGTCCGATCCGCGTTGCTGATGCTCGGACTTGCGGAAATAGGGCAGCACGTCGTCGAAGCCCCAGCCGGCATTGCCAAGTTGGCGCCAGTGGTCGAAGTCCTCCTTCTGGCCGCGCATGTAGACCAGCCCGTTGATCGAGCTGGAGCCGCCCAGCACCTTGCCGCGGGGTTGGAAGATCTGGCGTCCGTCAAGTTCCGGTTCGGGCTCGGACTGGTACATCCAGTTGAGCTTGGCGTTGCGGAACAGGCGTGCATAGCCCAGCGGGATGTGGATCCAGGGATTGCGGTCCTCGGGCCCCGCCTCCAGCAGCAACACGCGGTGGCGACCCGAGTCGCTGAGCCGATTTCCAAGAACGCATCCCGCCGATCCCGCGCCCACGACGATGTAGTCGAATGCCAGCCCGCCTGCGCCCCGGTTCATGTTTCCTCCCGTCTTTCGACCGACACCCTATTCGGCCGGGGGTCGGCTTGCCAACGGCGAAGCGGCCACGCTCTAATGCGTCGCCATCCGCACGAGGGACCTTTCGATGCGCCTGTTCGCCGCCACCATTGCAACGGAAACCAACACGTTCTCGCCGCTGCCGACCAGCCTGCAAGGCTATAGAGACTGCGTTTTCCTTCGGCCCGGCGAGCACCCGGCGGATACGCCGCTGATGTGCACGGCGCCACTGTGGGTCGCGCGCCGGCGCGCGGCGAAGGAGGGCTTCACGCTGGTCGAGGGAAGCTGCTTCGCCGCCAGCCCGGCCGGCACGACCAATCGCCAGGACTACGAGTTCATGCGCGATGAGATCCTGGGCCAGCTCAAGGCCGCGCTGCCCGTGGACGGCGTGCTGCTGGGCCTGCACGGAGCGATGGTCGCGCACGGCTACGACGATGTGGAGGGCGACGTCATCGAGCGGGTACGCGCCCTGGTCGGCCCCCAGTGCGTCATCGGCGTCGAGCTCGATCCGCATTGTCATCTGACCTTGAAGCGCGTCCGGCTGGCCGACGTGATCGTGCTTTACAAGGAATTTCCGCATACCGACGTGGTCGAGCGTGCGGAGGACATGCTCGACATCGTGCTGAAGACCCTGCGCGGCCAAGCGAAACCGGTGATGTCGGTGTACGACTGCCGCCAGATCAGCTCCTATCCCACCACCCTGCCGCTGATGCGCCGCTTCGTGGACAAGGTGAAGGCGATGGAGGGCAGGGACGGCGTGCTGTCGGTCTCGATCGGGCACTGCTTCCCCTATGCAGACGTGGCCGAGCTCGGCGGGCGCATCCTGGTCGTGATGGACAAGGACAAGAAGAAGGGCGATGCGCTGGCCACCGCGATCGGCGAGGAGTTCGTCTCGATGCGCGGCAAGACCATGCCGCAATACTACGGCATCGAGGAAGGCATCACCCTGGCGACCGAAGCCAACGTCCATCCCGTGGTGGTGGCCGACCCGGCGGACAACGCCGGCGGCGGCGCGCCGTCCGACAACACCTCGATCCTGCAGAGCCTCATCGCGCGCCAGGCGGACGACGCGGCGGTCGGGCCGATCTGGGACCCGATCGCGGTCCGGCTGTGCTTCGACGCCGGGTTGGACGCCGAGTTCGCGCTGCGCTTCGGCGGCAAGATCGGCCCGCGCTCGGGCCAGCCGATCGACGCCACGGTCAAGGTGACGGCGCTCAAGCGCGATTGCTGGCAGAGTTTTGGGCCGACCCAGGTGCCGCTCGGGGACTGCGCCGCCGTCCGGGTTGGCGGCGTCGACATCGTGCTGATCACCAACCGGACCCAGGCGCTGGGTCTGGAGCTGTTCACCAATCTGGGCATCGACCCGCGCCGCAAGAAGCTGGTGATGGTGAAATCGACCAACCACTTCATGGCCGCCTTCGGACCGATCGCCAAGAAGGTGATCTACATCGACTCCGATGGCCCGCTCAGCCGCGACTACCGCAAGATTCCCTATACGAAGGTAGCCCGGCCGATCTGGCCGCTGGACGAACATACGACCCCGGGACTGATCTTTTGACCCCTGGCGGCCCCGCAAGTGGCTCCGGCGACGAGACTTGCCCTCTTTGCGTGCACCGCGAAATTGCGGCAGAATAGCAGCGAGGGAACCGGTCCGGTTGAACGGACGGGCAACCGGCTGTGACTTCCGCGTGACACGGCCACCATTCGGCCACAAGCGGGCGAGTTCGCTTGCACTTGGCGAGAATTTCGCCGATATGGGCTGACTATGCTGCGACGCACTACCCTGGGGCAGCATCTCGGCATTCCCTGGCAACCGGCGCTGGATGCCGATTGGGCGGTCGGTTGAGAGGCGAGTTAAGAGCGAGTGGCCTTGGCTTGGCGAAGCGCGGCGGCCCGCCTAGGTAGGAACGGTACGAGCGGGGCTAAGGGCAGTGATGAAGCAGGCAAAGGGGAGCTTGCGTTGGGCTCTGGCTGCATGCCTTGCGTTGCAGGGATGCGCGTCGATCGACGCGTTCCTGATCGGCAACGAAAGCCCGTTGCCGGAGAGCGATCCCGACTCCGGCGTTCCCCAATTGCCGATCTATCGCGATCCCTCGCTGCTTGCGGAATCCGACGAAGGCGCCCTGCCTTTGCGGCCGCGAAACCGGGTCATCAAGCGTCCGGCAAGCAAACCGCGAACGGAACTGGCGCGCGCCGCGGTCGTCTCAGAGCCTGTTGCGGGCGAAGCGCCGGCAGAGGCGCCTGGCGAGGCGCGGCCGAATATCGAGGTGGCCACGGTCGCGCCGGAGTCGGCGGCGCCGGCCCCACCGCCCCAGGATGCTGCGCCCATCAAGCTGATCGGCCTCGACGAGAACGAACTGGTGGCACTCTTGGGCCAACCGAGCGAGCGCGAGGACTATGCGCCTGGCAAGCTGTGGCGCTATCGGCTGGCGAATTGCACGCTTACGGTCTCGTTGTATCCCGAGGTTCGCTCATTGACCTTCCGAGCCCTTTCCTACGAGGTGGCGATTAATGACGACAGCGCAACAAGCAAATACGGCTGCTTCTCCCAGCGCGAACTCAACGCCCTCGCCAAGTGACCGGCGCCCCAGCACGAAACTGGTGCTGGTGGACGACGACCCGGATTTCCGCGAGGCGATGAGCGGCGAGTTGATGGAACACGGGTTCGAAGTCTCTGCCTTTGCCGACGGCCCGTCCGCGCTCGCCCATTTTTCCGCCGGCAATCATGCGGACGTGGTGGTGCTTGACTGGCGACTGCAAACGACGTCCGGCCTCGACGTGCTGAACCAGCTGCGTCGGCATGGCGTCATGCTACCGGTGATCTTCCTGACCGGTATGCCGACGCTGAATTATGAAAGCGCCGCTCTCGACCATGGTGCGTTGGATTTTGTCGACAAGGCGCGCGGCGTCGAGATCCTGGCCAAGCGCGTGCGCCTGATCGTGGAGGCGGGCAAGCAGCCGCCCGAACTGCCCCGCGAAGATAAGCTGGATCGCGGCAAGCTGGTCTTGAGGCCGCGCATTAGCCGCGCCTACTGGGACGACGTCGACGTGAACCTGACCGTGACCGAATACAATATCGTGCACCGGCTGGTCGAGCGCGCCGGCGACTACGTCTCGTACCGCGAAATCTATGATTGCGTCCATCGTGCGGGCTTCGTCGCCGGCAATGGCAACGAGGGCTACCGCACGAACGTTCGCTCCTCCATGAAGCGGATTCGCAACAAGTTCCGTGCGATCGATGCTAACTTTGCCGAAATCGAGAACTTCCCGGCCTTTGGATATCGCTGGCTTTCGGCAGCCGCCGGTCCTCGCTGAAGCTGCGCGATTCGTCCGCCAGGCCTTCGCGTCCCTGACGCTGAAGCTGGTGGGGCTGGTCGGAATCTTCATCGCCCTGCCGGTCGTGCTTTACGGCCAGTTCGAGGCCGCCGACCGCAATACGCGCGAGCTGGTGACCCGCAGCACCAAGGACCGCACTTGGCTGATCGCGCAGATACTGGCGCCTGCGCTGGACCAGCCCGACGCCTCCCGCTACGCGCTGCTCAACCGCGAACTGGCGAAATACGTCGATTCGGGGACCACCTTGCGGCTGCTGCTGCAGCCCGCCGACGCCACCGCCGCCGCGGGCTTCTATTACGTCGCCTCGGCGCCGGCGCTCGCGCCCGACCGCGTGGGCGCGGAATTGAAAAGCCTGGCCGAACAGGGAATCATGTCGCGCCTGTCAGAGAGTTGCAGCTGGGATCGGCCGCTCGACATGCGCTATCGCCAGCCGAACGGTACCGAGGAAATCCTGACCTCGCTGGTGCCGATCAAGACGCGTGCCGGCTGCTGGCTGCTGATGTCGGTGCACAACACGTCCGAGTTCCTCAACACCTCGATCGGCCGGCCCTATTGGCGCACGCCGGAAATCCGCTTCGCCGCCTTCAGCTACCTGGCGTTCGCCCTGCTTGCCGCCCTGATGGCGCTCAGCGTCTCGCGCAGCCTCCGGCATTTCGGCGAGGTGACGCGCCGCATGCGCAAGGGCCGGACGTCCGGCCACTCCTTCGCCGACGCGAAGGTAGCTCCCGAGCTGAGCAGTGTTGCCAAGGAGTTTGACCGCCTGGTTCACGACCTGCGCGCCGTGGCGCAGGGCATCCGCCAGCGTGCCGAGGATCACGCCCACTCGATCAAGAGCCCGCTGGGAACGATCGCCTTGTCGCTCGGCCCCATCAAACGTGCCGCTCTCGGTGCCGACGCCAAGGCGCAAAGGGCCGTGGCGCTGATCGAAAATTCGATCGAGCGGATGCGGACTCTCATCAATTCCGCCCAACGCCTCGACCACAACACGGCCGACCTGATCGACGCACCGCGCGTTCCGATCGATCTCAGCAGCGTGGCCGAGGATGTCCTGCAGCGCTACCGCCAAGCCATTCAGGCGCGGGACTTGCGCATCGACCGCCGCATCGACCCCCAGGTCCTAGTGCTGGCCGGCCGAGGCATTCTTGACGTCGTCGTCGAGAACATCTTGGACAACGCAATCAGCGTCTCGCCGGTCGGGGGCACGATCGTGATGACGCTGCAGCGCCGCCGCGATACGGCATTGCTGCGGATCGAGGACGAAGGACCGGGAATCCGGCCGGAGGACTTGGAGCGCATTTTCGATCGCTATGTCTCCTTGCGGCGCGAGGAACCCGCCGCTGGCGTGCCGGACATGCCCGAACGGCCGGACCATGCGGGGCTGGGACTTTGGATCGTGCGGCGGAATGTCGAATCCCTGGGCGGCAGCGTCAGCGCCGCCAACCGGGTGGGCAAGGGCTTCGCGGTCGATGTCGTGCTCCCGGTGGCGGAATAGGCGGACCGCGGCCGTGACAATTCGGGGGCGCACGCCAGTCGGTTCGCCAGGCCGTTGCAACCGCGCCCCGGCAGGCGCATTGGTAGTAGGGTTCTACTGTTCCGGGCCCGCGGAGCGATCCGCGTTCCCCCGGTAGCGGGCAAGGTTCCGCCGACGCGGGGCCTTGCTCGCAGTCGTGCTCACGTCATTCCCACCTTTGCCCGGCCGCCGTCGGTGGAACCGTTTTCGACGACCTGACGGTCGAGGTCGCGGCAGACGAGATCGGCGAGGTCGCTGATGCTCACGACTTTGTCGGCGCATATGGCCGGCAGGGCGAGAAAGGTCAACACCGCGACGCAGCCATGCGGTTCCTGCCGGCGCAGCACGGTGACGACCACGCCAGCGGGCTGCTCCTGCGCGGTCCAGAAGTGAATGGTCGGGTAAGGCCGCTGCAGCGCATCCCAACGCGTCGGCGCCGGCTTCTGCCCGGCATTGTCAGGTTCGACGCCCGCAAGCTCCTCCGCCCGGTCAGGCTTGAGGATGTGCCTCCCATGTCAAAGAGCGTGCCATCGCGGCATTCATTCCGCGCAGCAGCGTCCTGGCGGGAGATGCTCAGGCCGGCAAACCAGAGAGGGAACGCCCGGGAGGGCCAGGCGGTTCCCCCGGGGTGAAGGCAGGAGCGCGTTTCAGGGGCCGAACAGGCGCCGCCGTCACGACGCGCTGCTCTCGGCGAAGCGTCGCCCTGTGCGCGTGCGAAGGAACTCGTCCAGCGCTATCTCCTCCTGCTTGAGGAAGCCGCGCCGCGGAAGCGCACCGTCGCGCACCATCTCGATGACGGCGACGACCGATGCCGAGGTAGTCCAGGCGATCGCGGTGCGACGCGCGCCCGCGACATCGACCGGGAAGTAGGCGCGCACAAACTCCTTGCGCCGCAAACGGCCATCGATGTCGCCTTCGGCCGACACATGCACGTAGACAACATCGTCGTCGACCGGCGGCTTGGCGTGCGTCAGCACCTGGCCGGCGAGTTCGCGTCGCTCACGCATGAGAAGCTCGTGGAAGAAGAAGTTCATCAATTGCGCATGACCGGGATAGCGCATGGTCTTGTAATCGATGTTGTCGACCTTGCCGAGAAACGTCTCGCACATCGTCCCCAGGCCGCCCGAGGTGGTGAATGCCTCGAGCTTCACCCCGTTCACATAAACGGTCTCGAGCCATTCCATGGCCGAGACCATCTTGTGCACGCCTTCCTCGATCACTTCGCAGTCGTTCAAGTATTCGTTGACGACGCCTTCCGGGGACCAGTTGAAAGCATAGCCTAGAAGGCCGGTCGGATGCTGGGGTAGCGCGCCGACGCGCATCCGGATCGACCGGCATCGCCTGAATCCGCGCGCCAGGCTGGCACCGACGATCCCCACGAACCCTGGCGCAAGCCCGCATTGCGGCGCCATGATGCCGCTGGCGTTCGAACTCATCTCGCGGATCGCCGTCGTGGTTGGCACGTCCTCCGTGAGGTCGAAATAGTGGATGCCAAGCTTGTGCGCTGCGGATGCGATGCCGAGGTTGAGGTGATATGGCAGACAGGACAGCACTGCCTGGAAATCCGCCAGCACGCGCGCCACGCCGCCCGGCGCTGCCGTGTCGATGGTCCTGACGGGAAACGCGCAAGCCTCGTGCGGCGCGTTCACGTCGAACCCGACCACGGCGAAGCCTGCCTGATGGAGCATCGTGGCGGCGAGGCTGCCGACCCGTCCAAGACCCAGAACCGCGATCGTGTCGAATGACATGCCCAACTCCTTCGTAGCGCGCCGTCGTCTCGCGGGGCGCAGCCACCCCATGGTCGCCTATATGGCGCTTGACCCGCGCCGACGTGTTGAAGGAGGATACATTAACGCAGCAATGGCCTGCGGCGGGTATCTACCTATAGCTGCCCAAGACGGCTCGGGCAGCGGGCTTCGGTTGCCGCCGCCTACAACAAGAAGCGGATACCGCAGAGGGGGGGAGACCATGATCGGACGTCGTGCATCCGGATTCTTCGGCGCATGTGTGGCGACCGCGGCCTTGGTGCTTGCCACAAGCGGCGCCGCGCGGGCCCAGACGAAGGACCTAAGCATGGGCAACGTCAATCCGCCCACGCATGGCACGTCGCAGGCGTCGCAGCAATTCATCGACAAGCTTGCCGAACTCAGCGGCGGCAAGATCAAGGTCGCCCACCACCACTCCGGTTCGCTCGGCGGCGAGCGCGAGGTCGCCCAGCAGATCCAACTGGGTGCCGTCGATTTCGGCCCGATCACGACCGCGCCGCTTTCGACCCTCGTACCGGAACTTTCGGCGTTTCAATTACCGTACATCTTCCGCGACTACGACCACGTTTTCAAGGCGCTGGACGGCACCGACACCATCTTCAAGTACTACGACGCGGTTCTGGATAAGAAAGGCTTCAAGCTGATCGGCTTCATCGCCGCCGGCTATCGCGGCATCTATGGCCACTATCCGATCAACGCGCTGGCCGACGTCAAGGGGCGCAAGGTACGCGTGCAGGAGGACAAAATCCTGGTCACCACCTTCAAGGCGCTGGGCATGATCTCGACCCCGATCGCGTTCCCCGAGGTGGCGACGGCGCTGCAGACCAAGGTCATCGATTTCGCTGAGGGCGGAGTCAACACCTTCTACCACAACAAATTCTACGACATCGTCAAGTACGTTGCCGACGTCCGCCACACCCATCAGGCGGTGGCGCTGATCATGTCGAAGGCGTCATGGGCCAAGCAGGATGCGGCCGGACAGAAGGCGATTGCTGACGCTTGGACGCATGCGCGGAAGTTCAACCGGCAGTTCATCCTGGACGAGGACAAATCGATCCAGGACCAGGTGCGCGCGAAAGGAGTCACCATCACCAAACCGGACGCCGCACCGTTCCGCCAGGCCACACTCAGCGTATACGAGGAATTCTACAGCACGCCCGCGGGCAAGGATGCGAAGCAGGTTGTGGACTTCATCCTGAGCGTCAAGTAGCGGGATGGCCGAAAGCCACAACGAGGGTACTGCCGACCGGGGCGGACCTGCGAAGGTCTGGCAGCGCGTCTATGACGGGCTCGGCCATCTCGGCGGGGTCATCCTCGCCATCATGACCGGCGCCGTGTTCCTGCAGGTGGTCTTTCGCTTCATTGGATCGACCGGCATCGACGGCATCGAGGAAGTGCCGCGCTACCTGTTCGTCTGGCTGATCATGATCGGCGGCGCGTCCGCCATGTATTGCGGCGAACACACGATCCTCGACTATTTCGTCAGCCGGGTCGGCACGCGGCTGCGCGCATCGGCGCTGGTCCTGACCACCGGCGCCGGCATCGGCCTGTTCGTCTACCTGCTCAAGATGAGCTTCGTGCTGGTCCCCAACGCCCAAATGCAGACCAGCGCCGGGCTGGGTCTTCCGCTTGGCTATGTGTTCGCGGCGATACCGGTCGGCGCCGTGCTGATCGTGCTGCCGATGGCCCGGACGTTCCTTGCCGCCCTGAGGACCCTATGGCGGAAACGCTCCTGATCGTCTTTGTCGTCTTCATCTTGCTGGGCATGCCCATCAGCATCGCGATGGGCGTTGGCGCGGTTGCCGCGTCAATCTTCTACCCGGCGCTAAACCCCATCATCATCCCGACCCGGTTCGTCGGCCTGTTGTCGGATTCGTACCTCCTGCTTTCCGCCCCGCTGTTCATCCTGGCCGGCAACATCGCGGCGCATGGTGGCGTTGCCCGCGTGATCATCGACCTTGCCACCGCCCTTGTCGGTCGCTTCCGCGGCGGGCTTGCCTATGTGAACGTCGTCGACAGCATGTTTTTCGGGGGAATCTCGGGCTCGGCCGTGGCCGACGTTTCGGCGCTCGGCACGTTCCTGATCCCGCAGATGGTGCGCAAGGGCTACGACTTGGATTTCGCCACCGCGCTGACAATCTCCACCGCCGTCGTCGCGCCGATCATCCCGCCCTCGATCATCGCAGTCATTTATGCCTGGATGGCAGACCAGTCGGTGGCGGCCATGTTCGCCGCCGGGGTTATACCCGGCCTCCTGGTCGGGCTGGGGATGGCGGTGCCGGTATTCGCGATTGCCCGCAAGCGCAACTACCCGAAGGAGCCGCCGCCCGACCTGCCGCAGTTCTTGGCCGTGCTCCGCCAAGCCATGCCGGCCTTGATGATTCCGGTCATCATCATGGGCGGTATCCTTTTCGGCTGGTTCACACCGACCGAGGCGGCGGCGGTGGCGGTCGTCTATGCCCTGGTCGTGCCGCCGATCTTCTACCGCGAACCGGCCCTGCGCGACCTGCCGAAGATATTCGCGGATTCCGCGCGGCTCTCCGGGGTCATCGGCATGATCATCGGTTTCGTCGGCGCATTCGGCTGGGTGCTGACCTACTCGAAGTTCCCGTTCAAGGTGGCCGCCGCGATCGCCGCGATCGCGCCGCATTGGGCCCTGTTCATCCTGCTCGTGATCATCTTCTATCTGATCCTCGGCACCTTCCTGACGCCGTCGGAGATTATCCTGGTGACCGTGCCCGTGCTGCTTCCCGTGGCGATGGTCGCTGGCGTGCATCCCGTGCACTTCGGCATGGTCTGCGTCATCGCCTCGGCCGTCGGCCATATAACGCCGCCGGTCGGCCTGTGCCTTTTCGTCGGCATGGCAATCAGCGGATTGCCGATGGACAAGCTTGCGGTGCCGCTGCTGCCGTTCCTGGCGGCGATCGTGATGGCGCTGCTGTTCGTCGCCATGCTGCCGGAAGTGACGCTGTTCCTACCGCGCATCCTCGGCTTCGTGCAATGAACACGCCGCGGACTTGACGGCGCCGCCGCCACGCGACCCCTACGGCATGCACCGGCCGCCCAGGGAGGAGCCGAGCGCACAACGAGCGACAGTTCGGTCCCCGGCATGCGGCTCGCGGCCGGCTACATCGCCATCTCGGGCTCCGCGGCGCGCTCTCTCTTGGGTTCGGGGAGCTCGGTCATGGTTGCTTCCGTAAGCAGGAGCACGCTTGCCACCGACACCGCGTTCTCAAGGCCGATCCGCACCACCTTGGCCGGATCAATGATGCCCGCTTCGACCAGATCGACATATTCCTTGCGCGCGGCGTCGAAGCCGTAGTTCCCCTGGCCGGCCATCATTCGCGCGACGACGACGCCGCCGTCCACCGCGGAGTTCTCGGCGATCTGACGCGCCGGCGCTTCCAAGGCTCGCTTTAGGATCTGCACGCCGGTTCGCTCGTCGCCGGTGCAACTCTCCTCTTCTCGGGCGACCGCCTCGATACACTTCAGCAGGGCCAAGCCGCCGCCCGGAACGACACCTTCGGCCACCGCCGCCTTGGTCGCGCTGATGGCATCGTCGAGCGCTTCCTTTCTGGACTTCATTTCGGCTTCCGAAGGCGCGCCGACGCGAATGACCGCCACGCCGCCCGCCAGCTTCGCCAGACGCTCCTCGAGCTTCTCACGGTCGTAGTCGCTGGTCGTTTTCTCGATCTCGCGCCGGATCTGCTGCATCCGCGCGGCAATCTCGTTCTTGCCGCCCGCGCCGCCGATGATGGTGGTTTTGTCCTTGTCGACCACGACGCGAGCCGCGCGCCCCAGATGCTCCGGCAGCACGTTCTCCAGCTTGAGCCCAAGTTCTTCCGAGATGAGCTGACCGTTTGTCAGCACCGCCATGTCCTGCAGCATGCTCTTGCGCCTGTCGCCGAACCCCGGTGCCTTGACCGCACAGCCCTTCAGGACGCCGCGCAACTGATTGACGATCAGGGTTGCCAGGGCTTCGCCCTCCACGTCCTCCGCGACGACCAGCAGGGGCCGTGCCGACTTCGCCACGTGCTCAAGCAGCGGGATCAGGTCATGCAGCGCCGTTATCTTGCGGTCGCACAGCAGGATGAAGGGCTCCTCCAGCACAGCCTCCATGCGCTCCGCGTCGGTGATGAAATAGGGCGAGACGAAGCCACGGTCGAACTGCATCCCCTCGACCACCTCCAGCGTGGTCTCGGTGGTCTTGGCTTCCTCGACCGAGATGACCCCCTCGCCGCCAACCTTCTCCATCGCGTCGGCTACAAGCTCGCCGACCGTCGCATCGTTGTGGGCAGAAATCGTCGCCACCTGGGCCTTCTCCTTTCGGCTCCGCACCGGCTGTGCCAGCGCCTTGAGTTGCCGAACGACAGCCTTGGTGGCGCGATCGAGGCCCCGCTTGATGTCGATGGCGCTGGCTCCGGCGACGACGTTGCGGACTCCTTCGGCAAGAATCGCATGCGCCAGTATGGTGGAGGAACTGGTTCCGTCGCCGACGGCGTCGCCGGTCTTCTCGGCGGCCTGCCGCAGTACCTGTGCGCCCAGATTCTCCTCGGGATCCTTGAGATCGAATTCCTTTGCGATCGTGACGCCGTCATTGCACACGATCGGCGCGCCCCATTTCTTCTGGATCAGCACCGATTTCGACTTCGGACCCAGCGTCACGCGAACTGCGTCGGCCAGCTGCGATGCGCCACGCAAAATCTTCTCGCGCGCCGCAGACCGGAAGATGACCTGCTTGTGCGTCATGGGAAGCGAACCCTTCTCCGCTGCGCGCCGGGCGCGTGCAACCCCGCGCCGGCACGGGAAAAACTATGGACCGTGCCGCATCGGCTCATTGATCTACGTCAACCCGACCGACCGGTCGCGGTCATGTATTGATCTGGATCATGGCAACTGTGTCCCGTCTGTCCTGCCATCGCGGACATGGCGGCATTCGGTGCTATCAAGGTCTTCGCGCTGGGCGCTTCGCGCGAGTACGGCGAGCGCGTGAGCAGATTGCTGGAGATCCCGCTCGGCGCGCTGGAAGAGCGGTCGTTCGAGGACGGCGAGCACAAGACACGGCCGGTGACGAGCGTGCGCGGCCACGACGTGTACGTGATCCATTCCCTTTATGCCGAGCCGACCGAAAGCGTGAACGACAAGTTGTGCCGGCTGCTTTTCTTCATCGGCGCCCTCAAGGACGCTTCCGCTGCGCGCGTCACCGCCGTCGTACCGTATCTCGCCTACGCGCGCAAAGACCGGAAGACCCAGTTGCGCGACCCCGTGACCACCAAGTACGTCGCCGAGATGCTTGAGGCGGTGGGAACGGATAAGGTCATGACGCTCGACGTCCACAATCCGGCGGCCTTCCAGAACGCCTTTCGGCGGCCGACCGATCACCTTGAGGGAGTCGGACTCTATGCCGACTACCTCACGCCGTTGCTGCGCGGCCGCAATGCGACCGTGGTCTCTCCCGATATCGGTGGCGCAAAGCGCGCCGCGCAGCTACGGTCGGCCCTCGCCGCCAGTCTGGCAGGCGAGCCGGGCGCCGCGTTCGTGGACAAGACGCGCGGCGGCGGCGTCGTCAGCGGCGGAGCGCTGGTAGGCAACGTGAGGAATCGGATAGCCGTCATCGTCGACGACCTGATCGGGTCCGGTACGACCATCCGCCTGGCCGCGCAGGCGTGCCGGCAGGCTGGCGCCGAGCGCGTCATTGCGGTAGCGACCCACGGCCTGTTCCTCGCCGGAGCGGCCGAGGTGATCGGCGATCCGGCGATCGACCGCGTGGCCATCGTCGACACCGTGCCACCCTTCCGCCTGCCGCAAGAGCTTGTAAAGCGTAAGGTTGCCATTCTTGAATCCGCCCGCCTGTTTGCGGACGCCATCTACCGCAGCCACACCGCCGATTAGCGACCGCCGCCGCTCGCCAAGGCCAGATACCTCTCGGCTTGGCAGCGCCATTTCGCCGGGTCGCGCACCGCATCGTCCTTGAGATGAGCGATCGCCTGTCGGGCGCGACGCAATGCGCGCGCGATCCAGTAGAAGTCGGCCAAGCCCGGAAGCACGGCATCGGCACTGGCGGACCAATAGGCTGCGAACAGCACGTCGCGGACCCAGGGGTGGCCGAGATGCGCACATTCCATCGCCAGGTAGGCGAGCTCGTCGACCGGATCGAGCAGCCGTAGTGCCCGGCTGAACTCCAGGCAGTCGATGATGACCGGTTCCGACATCAGGAAGACGTGCTCGGGTCGCAGATCGCCATGCGCCTCGACGATGCGCCCGTCGCGCGCGCGGGCGCAAAGGAGGTGGCGGTCCGTATCCAGGAATGCGCGGAGGCGGCCGATCGCTGCCTCGACTTGGCCGGCAGGCAGTCGGGACGCCGGATCGAGCAGACTTGTCGACTCCTGCAGCGCGCGGGCGAGAAACCGGTCGCAATACTGGTCCGGGTCGGTCGGCACCGGCGTGGCAGCCCGGTAGAACCGCGCAAGCCATCCAGCCAACCGCTCGATGTCGCCGGCGGTCGCCGACCCGCTGCAGAGTCGCGCCTGGAGTGTCGCTTCCTGCGGCAGGCGCTTCATGACTACGAGCCAGTCGATGACCCGGCCGTCGCCGCCCAGGCGCATGGCGCCCTGCGGCGTTACGGTAAGCGGGATCAAGTCAAGATAGACCTCTGGCGCGAAGCGTCGGTTGAGCCTGAGCTCCTCGATGCAGTTCCACCGCCGCCCCTCGACCGTCGTCAGATCGACGTACTCGTGCGCGACGGGCTTCTTCAGCTTGAACACGCGGTCGGCCGTCAGGAACACCCAGGAAAGGTGCGTCTCGATCGCCTCGACGCGCTGGGAGGCGCCCGCAAGCGCACCCGGCTGCTGCAGGAACGCGATCTTCGCTGCCAGGTCCGGCGGAGAGTCGCCGGTATTCGGCACAAGGTCCACCTTCATCGCCGGCGCCAATCCCTGAAGCAACATGCGAGCGGGATGCCGATCGAACGATCGTCCCAGCAAGTCTGCATAGTCCTCTTCCCGGGCCACGTGGTTGACGCAGATCAAGGCTCAGGCCGCCCGGCAATGGCTCGATGCGGGCAGCGCTGGCATTACCGGACACCCCCATGGCTGGCGAAACCGCGATGCGGAACGGCGAGGAGACGGTGCGCACGGGCGCCGGCGGCGGCATCGATCCGGCGGCATCGCCGCTCCTCACCGATCTCTATCAGCTCAACATGATGCAGGCCTATCTCGACCGCGGCATGACGGCCGACGCCGTGTTCGAGTTCTTCGTGCGGAAGCTGCCATCACCGCGTGGTTTCCTCGTCGCCGCAGGCCTGGACCAGACGCTTTCGTTCCTCGAGAATCTGCGGTTCGGTGCCGCAGAGCTCGACTGGCTGCGGTCGACGGGTCGGTTCGGCGGCGATTTCCTGAACTATCTCGGGCGATTGCGCTTTGAAGGCAGCGTGGACGCGTTGCCGGAAGGCCGGGTCTTCTTCGCCAACGAGCCGGTCCTGCGCGTGACGGCCCCCTTGCCGATCGCCCAGCTGGTCGAGACGCGGATCGTCAACATCCTGCATTTCCAGAGCCTGATCGCCAGCAAGGCAGCCCGCATGGTCCTGCATGCCGGCGGCAGGCTCCTGGTAGACTTCGGTCTGCGGCGCGCGCACGGAGCGGAAGCCGGCATCCTGGCCGCGCGGGCAGCCTATATCGCGGGATTCGGCGGAACTGCCACCGTCCCGGCTCAGTGGCTGTTCGGCATCCCGATCTATGGGACGATGGCGCATTCGTTCATCCAGGCGCACGAGCGCGAAACCGACGCCTTCCGGGCCTTCGCCCTGTCGCGGCCCGACAACCTCGTGCTGCTGATCGACACGTACGACACTGTGGCTGCCGCCGACAAGGTTGCCGCCTTGGTCCCTTGGCTGGTGGAGCGCGGCATCGCGCTGAAAGGCGTGCGGCTCGACAGCGGCGACCTTTCATCGCTGTCCCGCGCGGTGCGCCGGTGCCTCGACGATGCCGGTCTCAAGCACGTGACGATCTTCGCCAGCGGCGGCATCGACGAGCGGGTGATTGCCCGGCTGATCGCGGAAGGCGCGCCGATCGACGGGTTCGGCGTGGGCACGGCGCTGACGACTTCGGAAGACGCGCCGGCGCTGGACTGCGCCTACAAGCTCCAGGAATACGCGGGAATCGCGCGCCGCAAACTCTCCTCCGGTAAGGCGACCTGGCCGGGGCGCAAGCAAGTGTTCCGGCGATACGATCGTGCGAACATGCTGCACGATATGCTGACACTGGAAAGCGAGCAGGCGGAGGGCGAGCCGCTGGTCGTGCCGGTCATGCGCCGCGGGCGCCGGCTGCAGCCCGCTGAGACCCTTGCTGCCATCCGCGACCGTTGTGCGGCGGACCTTTCGCGCCTGCCGCCAAGCCTGCGGACGCTCGATGGTCCTTACGCTTATCCGGTCGCGGTGTCGCCGGCCCTTCAGGATCTTGCGGCCTCCGTCAACCGTTCCATCGCGGCCATGCAGGCTGCGCCATGACGTCGGACCCCATGACCCGGCGCCGCCGCGTGGTCCTGGTCGGTGCGGCCGGCCGAGACTTCCACAACTTCAACACCGTCTTCCGCGACGATGCCGGAAGCGAGGTCGTGGCATTCACGGCCGCGCAGATCCCCGGGATCGCGGGCCGGCGGTATCCTGCCGCCCTGGCAGGTCCGCTGTACCCGGAAGGCGTTCCGATCGTTCCGGAATCATCGCTGGAATCGCTGTGCCGTGACGGGAGGGTCGACCGGGTGGTGTTCAGCTACAGTGACGTCTCCCATCCGGCGGTGATGCACCTCGCGTCGCGTGCGCTCGCGGCCGGCGCAGACTTCGAACTGCTGGGGCCGCGGCGGACCATGCTCGCGGCGCGGCGGCCGGTGGTTGCCGTATCGGCGGTGCGCACGGGTTGCGGCAAGTCGCAGATATCTCGCCACATCACCGCGCATCTCCGTCAAATCGGTCGGCGGCCGGTGGTAGTGCGCCATCCGATGCCTTATGGCGACCTTGCCCGGCAGCGGTGTCAGCGATTTGCCTCAACCGCCGATCTGGCAGCGGAGCAGTGCAGCCATGAAGAGCGCGAGGAATACGAGCCGCATATCGCCGCCGGCCATGTCGTCTTCGCCGGCGTCGACTACGCCGACGTGTTGGCCGCCGCGGAACGGGAATCGGACATCATCGTCTGGGACGGCGGCAACAACGACTTGCCATTCTTCCGCCCGGACCTGCATTTGTGCGTCGTCGACGCGCTTCGGCCCGAGCAGCTCGACACGCATCACCCCGGCGAAGCGGCCTTGCGCATGGCCCATGTCGCGATTGTCAACAAAGTGGATGCTGCAGATCCGGGCGCAACGGCGCGTGCAGAAGACGGCATTCGCCGTCTCGCGCCCGCCGCGACGATTGTCCGGGCCGCCTCGCCCGTCCGGCTCGACCGGCCGGAGCTGGTCCGCGGCCGGCGCGTTGTCGTGGTTGAGGACGGTCCGACCATAACACATGGCGGCATGCCGCATGGCGCGGGCTACGCCGCAGCCTGCGCGGTTGGCGCCTATCCGGTCGATGTCCGCGCAATCGCGGCGCCGCCGCTGCGCGCCGTGTTCGAGGAATATCCGCATATCGGGCCGGTGCTGCCGGCGATCGGCTACGATGAGACTCAACGGCGCGCGCTGGCGGACACGCTGCGTGCGGCCGACGCGGCGGCCGTCGTCTCCGCGACACCGCTGGACCTTCAGGCGTTGATCGCGATCGGCAGGCCGGTCGTGCGCGCCCGCTACAACTATGCAGACGCGGGCACGCCCACATTGGCCGAGATCGTCGATCGTTTCCTCGCCGGTCTTCGGTGCCCCGCGACCGGCCCGGAAAGTCCCTCTTCGTGAGGCCTAGAGCGGCACGATTTCCGGGCTAACCACGTAGGCTGGCGGCCAAAGCTCGCGAATCGGCTTGGAAAGGCTCTGCCGCACATGCGCGATCTCGCCTTCCGATACATGCCGGACCAGCAGCCCGACTACCGCCCGCGCGACCTCCGCCGGATCGGCGGAGCCGGCCATCGTGTTCGGGTTGAGTTCGCCCCAGATCGCCGCAAGGAACCCGTCGAGGCTCTTATCCTTGAGCGGCTTGTGCGCCGGATGCCAGCCCTCGTAGTAAAATCCTCGAACCAGCATGGGAAGCTGCGCGCCCAGCTTTGCCGCTTGCTCGACCGATAGGCGGTCGCGCAACGCATGCAGCGTCGCCCGCAATGCCAAGTAGGCACGGTGCCGGTCCGTCCACTCGAGGTCCTCCATCAACTCCTTCAGCCAGACATGCGTGAGCTGCACCGTTTCGTCGAACACGGAAACGCCCTTTGCCATGGCGATCTCCCTTGCGCTTCGCTGTAGTCCCGGCCGCATCGATGAGCGGCTGGGAGCGACGTCGGCATGCCGCCCATCGCACGCGACGCATCGTCGCCGTCCCGTCCGCCAGTTCTCGCACCCAAGGAAATCATGCCGCCGCGGGCGGAGATGGCATTGATGTGGATCAACGCGCCACCGGCAGCTGGCGTCCGAGGCGACTTGCCGGCACGCCGCTGCGGCGCTCAACCCCTAGCGGGGTGCTCCGATCGCCGCAGGGCTTCCTTTACCGGCGGGCTTCGCAGCAACAACGCTATGACCTCTTCGTCGCTAATCTGCGTGAAATCCTGATAGAACATTCCGATGGCGCCGAAGGAAGTTGGCGTCGCCAGGCAGACGATTGCGTCGGCATAGGGTTTCAGCCGGTCGAGCGCTTCAGGCGGCGCAACCGGCGTCGCCAGGACAATGCGCCGTGGCTTGCGCCGACGTACCGACCGGAGCGCGACCTCGGCCGTCGCTCCGGTTGCAATTCCGTCGTCCACCACGATCGTCGTTGCATCGGCGATCGGAACCGGCTCGCGGCCGGCGAGGTACGTCGCCCGGCGACGCTCCAACTCCACGAGCTGGCGCTTGGCCTCTTTCTTGATGCACGCGTCGGATATGGCGAGCTCCGCAACGAGCTCCGAATTCACGACGATCTCCGGATCCTTGCCGTCGACGATTGCGCCCATCGCCAGTTCGGGCTGGAAAGGTACGCCGATCTTGCGCACCAGCACCAGGTCAAGCGGCGCATTCAGGGCGCTGGCGATCTCGAAGGCGACGGGCACACCGCCCCGCGGAAGGGCGAGCACCACCGGATTCTCGCTACGATAGTCGAGCAGATGCGCGGCCAACTGCCGGCCGGCGTCGCGACGGTCTAGAAAGACACCGGTCTGGTCGTCCATGCATGGGCTCCTGCCGGCGCCGGGCGCCGTCTATGTGCCCTTGATCTTCGGAAGATGTTCCACCAGCTTGTCGAGCGGCATACGCACTAGGTCCTTCGCCACTTCGCCAACTAGTCGGCCACGTGCATGTTCATCCAGGGCAGCACGCAGCACGCCCAGCGCGCGCGGCGGAGCCACCAGAACGAGCTGGTCGAACGCCTTGCGGCCGGCGGCGGCATTGACGACCGAGGCTACGTAGCGGCCGAAGCTTTCCTTTTCCAGCTCATGGGGGTCATGACGGGGTTCCATGGCGTGGCGAGCACCCGAGCCCGTGTCGAACGCCCTGCCCGGCGCATCGCTCTTCAGATCGCGCGAAAATCCGTGCACCGCGGCGTCGTACAGGTCCTGCCCTGTCGCCGATGCAAACTGTCCCTCGTCGGTCTGCCGCAGGATGCGAGCCCGCATACCATCGGCGACCACATACCAGGTTTCTTTGCGCACCCTTGGCATCGAAATTCTCCTGTCTCCGGGCCTTGTCATGGCGGACGATAGCGGCCAGGCGCTTGGACATGCGGCTCCTCGCCAATCCGTCGTTCCCTATGGTCCCTTTTTGCGCGAGCCGCCGACGTCTACGCCGATTTCGCGCCTCCCTGCGGCCGCATCGGCTCCCTCAGCAGCGCGGCGTCCCGCACCCAACCGCCTGCCTTCACATCAGGATGGCCGGTGGGACATAGAATACCAAGTGATCCTGTACGCTGCGGACACCTGGCACGCGCTCGACGGCGACGCGCAGCGCATCGCGTTCCGCGGCCGAGAAGACCGTGCCCCACAGGTTCACGACGCCATTGTGGACGACGACGTTGGTCGAGCTTCCTGCCGCCCAGCGCTGCTTTGCCAGTTCGGCCTGCACGCGCGCACGGATTGCCGCATCGTCGGGCTTGGAGTCCGGAACGACAAGCCTGGGAAGGCTCGCGATCGCCTGGACCAGGTTGGCCCTGCTCACGATACCGACAATCTTGTTTCCCCGGACCACCGGCACTCGCTTGATCTGCTTGGACTCCAGGAGTTCGGCAATGTCGGAAAGCGTCGCCGATTCGTCGACGGTGACCACACTGGGCGTCATCACGTCGCGCACATGCGTCCCGAATGCCTTCACGTACTCCTTGGCCCGGGTTTCGTAGCTTGTCACCAGATCGAGCCACCAGGATCGCCGCTTCTCGGTCTTCGTCTCCTCGCG
>CAYMTM010000027.1:0-28922 GCA_964393375.1 uncultured Rhodospirillaceae bacterium | reverse complement strand
CGTGCGTGAACTTGGCGGCGTTCGAGAGCAGGTTGAGCACGCATTGGCGCAGCTTCATGGCGTCGGTGCGGGCTTCGGTTGTGGCGGAGAGGCCGTGCAGCACGACCGCGTTGCCGTTCTGCTCGGCAAGCGGACGAATGGTGTCGATGACGTCTTGCAGCATCGCCGCAGGGTCGAAGGCCGCCGCGGCCACTTCCATGCGCCCGGCCTCGATCTTCGACAGGTCGAGAATTTCGTTGAGCAGGGTGAGCAGGTGCTTGGCGCCGGAGAGGATGCGATTGAGATCCTGGACGGTACGATCGTCGCCGGCGTCCTCGGCGTCCTCGAGCAGCATCTCCGCATAGCCGATGATGGCGTTGAGCGGCGTGCGCAGCTCGTGGCTCATATTGGCCAGGAACTCGGTCTTGGCCCGGCTCGCGGCCTCGGCCTCCTCGGCCGCCTTGCGCAGCATGTCCTCGATGCGCTTCAGGTCGGTGATGTCGGTGTAGACGACCGCGGTGCCGCCGTCGGCGGTGCGCGTCTCGCTCAAGCGCAGGAACCTACCGTCGGCAGTCCTGACCTCGTCGAAATTGGGCGGCGAACGATGTCGGCGGATGCGCTCCTCGACATAGGCCGCCACGTCCTGCGCCATCTTCTCGTAGAGGCCGGTCGCGGCCACGCCGCGGATGATGTCCTCGTAGCGCGCGCCAGGCTTGTACAGATGCGCGTAGGAACCCGCCATCTCGTAGAGCCGGCTGTTGGCGAGGACCATCCGGTCGTCCGCGTCGAACAGCACGAAACCGTCGTTGAAGCTCTCGATCGCGTCGGCCAGCCGCGACTGCGCCAAGGCGGCCTCCGCACGAATCGCGACCTCCTCGGTGACGTCGCGGCCGATGCCGCGATAGCCAAGGAAGGCGACGCCGGGGTCGGGCCGGTTCGGGCCGCTTTGCGCCGCGGCTCGGAAGCGCGCGTCGCCGATCGCCACGTTCGCTGCCGCGCGCCCCTCCGCGTCGATGGGCTCGACCATGCCGAGCCATACGCCGCCGCCCAGCGCCAGGAGGTCGAGCTCGACGCGACGCTCGCTCCCCGGCGTGCCTAGGTCCAGCTCGAAGCGTCCGCTTTCGCGGCGGCGAACGGCCGCCAGCACGCGCTCGGCGAGGTGCGAGGGCGGGTCGCCCGGGGGGAACAGCGATCCCGGGGCGCGGGCGGGTTCCTGGCCGGCAAGGGCGGCAAAGGCGAGGTTGACGGATTGCAGACGAAGGCGGCCGGTCGCCGGGTCGGCGACGGCCGCAAAGGCCGCGCGCGACAGTGCTGGCACCACCGCCTTGAGCGCCTCGATCGTTTCCATCCTACGCAGCCTCGGGTGGCCGTTTGACGCCGCCGCGCGGTCGGCCATCGCGATTGGTGGCCAAGTATGCTCTCGGCAATCGCAAGCGTCACCTGCCGAAAACGCGTGGCGCCGCGGCGCCGCCGCACCCGGATTTCATGGTATTGGCAATCCCTTAACGATTGCTGGACGGGCTGGATCCGGCGGCGGCGCGCCAGCGGCCGGCTCGTGCGCGGGAGGGAAGCGGTCAGGATGTCTGCCGAGACGCAACCGACCGCGGGCCGCAGGGACGGCGAGACGGTACCGCTTGCGGCGCTGGTGCTGCTGGGGCTGATGACGCTGTTCTGGGGCGTGAATTTCCCGGTCATGAAGATCGCGTTGCGGGAAATCGAGCCCTGGTCCTTCCGCGTCGTCTGCTTGGCCGTGGGCGCGGCGGGACTGTTTGTCGTCGCGCTTGCCGGGGGCCAGAAACTGTCGGCGCCGCGGCGGGACTGGCCGATGCTGGCCGCCCTGTCCCTGCTCAACATCACCGGATGGCACCTGTTCTCCGCCTACGGCATCAGCTTGATGGCGGCGGGTCGCGCCACCATCCTGGCCTACACCATGCCGCTGTGGGCCGTGCTGGCGGCGCGATTCTTCCTGGACGAGCGGTTGAGCCGCACCCGGCTGCTGGGGCTGCTGCTGGGGCTCGCCGGCATGGCGGTATTGCTCGGCGACGAGTTCGCCCGATTTGGCAGCGCGCCCTGGGGGGCGCTGTGCATTCTCGCCGCCGCCCTGTGCTGGGCGCTGGGTACGATCGTGCTGAAGGCGCGGCCATGGGGCATGAGCGCCACGGTGCTTACCGGCTGGCCGATGGTGATCGGCGGCTTGCCCGTGCTCGCCGGCGCGCTTGTCCTCGGCCGGGCGCCCGATCCTGCCGCGATCAGCCTGCCTGCCTGGCTGGCGCTGGCCTATGCCGCGACCGTGCCGATGGTGTTCTGCCACTATGCCTGGACGCGGCTGGTGGGATTGCTGCCGGCGGGCGTCGCCGCGATCAGCACCTTGATGATCCCGGTGGTCGGCGTCGTGGCGAGCGCGCCGGTGGCGGGCGAGACCATCGGGTTGCGCGAGGTCCTGGCGCTGGTGCTGGTCGTCGCAGCTTTGGTGGTGGTGCTGGTGCTGCCCGCCTGGCGCGGGCGTCCGGCCGCCACAAGCGGCAAGTAGGCGATCAAGCTGTTGTAACTTTGGCGTTCTTGACCCATTCGGCGCTTGGGGCCACAGTAGCGCCGGGATGCGCAGGACCGCGCACGCCAAGCCTTGCAAAGGATGCAGCACGATGCGTTCGAGGTTCCGGATCGCCGCCGTCCTGGCCGCGTTGTGGGCGGCAGCGTCGATCGGCGCGGTCGGGGTCGCTTGGGCGCAGGCGCCGCGCGAAGGAATGCTCTATGCGGCCTCTTATGTCGCCATTCCGCCCGGTTCCGCCGTGTCGATCCAGCTGCTCGACGACAACGACGCCAGCCGCGACCTGGCCGAATCCTTCCGGCGCGAATTGTCCGCGCGCGGCTACAGGATCGTGGAACGGGCGCCGTTCACGCTCACGTTCTGGCTGACCGGCACCTTCGACACCGGCGAGCAGCAGGCGCGCCGCACCATCATCGAGCTGGGCGGCGAGGGCGGCTCGAATTCGCGCACCGACACCGACGTCGAGGCGCGGGTGAATCTGTTCTCGACGCGCGGCGGCGGGCTGTTCCAGGACCCGCCGGCGCGCGGCGAAAAGGCGCGCAGCAGCAGCCGCTACCGGCTCTACGCCTCGGTCAAGGAGGAGTCCTCCGGCAAGCGCGCCTGGCTTGGCCAGGCGCATCTCGACGTGCGCGGCGGCGACCCGCTGGCGGTGGCCGATTCGCTCGTCCCGATCCTTTCCGGCAGCTTCGGCCAGACCGTGCGGCGGCAACCCTTCACGCTTCCCTGACATGACATCGCCGCGGAGCAGCCACCCATGAAGGCCGTGATCATGGGCGCCGGCGTCGCCGGCGTGGCCAATGCCTACTACCTCGCCAAGGAAGGGTTCCAGGTCACGGTGATCGACCGCCAGGACGCGCCGGCGATGGAAACCAGCTTCGCCAATGCCGGCATGATCGCGCCCGGCCATTCCTTCACCTGGAACTCGCCCAGCGCGCCGATGAAGCTGCTGCGCTCGCTGTTCGGCGCCAAGACCAGCCTGCGCCTGAAGCTGTCGACCGATCCGCGCTTCTACGCCTGGGGGCTGCAGTTCCTGCGCAACTGCACCGCGGCGCGCGCGCGCGAGAAGACGCTGGTGAAGCTGGCGCTGTGCCTTTACAGCCAGCAGGCGACCAAGCAGGTCGCGGCCGAGGCGAAGATCGACTATGACCATCTCGGCAACGGGATTCTCTATCTCTACCGCGACCGCGCGAACCTCGAGGGCGGCGTGGAGCACATGCGCATGATGCGCGAGCAGGGCTTGAAGATCGACGTGCTGGACGCCGAGGGTTGCGCACGGGTCGAGCCGGCGCTGGCGCCGGTGAAGCACCGCATCGCCGGCGCCATCCACTGCCCCGACGACGAGAGCGGCGACTGCGCCAAGTTCACGGTCGGGCTTGCCGAGGCGTGCAAGCGCATGGGCGTCGCGTTCAGGTACGGCACGACCGTCGAGGGCATCGAGGTCGCGGGCGACACGGTCACCGGCGTGGTCACCGACAAAGGCAGGATCGAGGGCGATCTCTACGTGCTGTCCCTCGGCAGCTACAGTCCGCTGGTGGCGAAGAACCTCGGCATCAACCTGCCGGTCTACCCGGTCAAAGGCTATTCGCTGACCCTGCCGATCGACGGCCACAACGGCGCGCCCAGCGTGCCGACGGTCGACGAGGAGAACCTGGTCGCCGTCACGCGGCTGGGCGAGCGCATGCGCATGACGGCGACCGCCGAGTTCTCGGGCTACGACAATTCCAACCGGCCGGAAAGCTTCGCGCACATGATCGCGGCCGCGCGCGACCTCTATCCGGATTCCTGCGACTTCACCAAGCCTCAATACTGGTCGTGCCTGCGGCCGATGACGCCGGACGGTCCGCCGATCGTCGGCCGGGCCAGGCAGAAGAACATGTACCTGAACACCGGCCACGGGCACATGGGCTGGACCATGGCCTGCGGGACCGGCCGCATCGCCACCGACATCATCATGGGCAGAAAGCCCGAGATCGACGCCTCGGGGATGGGCCCGGAGCGGTTCAACTAGGCGCGCAGCCTCGCGCCTCGCTGCCGTCTTTCCAGATCAGCACCGAGAAGGCGGCGATGATGTCGACCGTCCTTCCGTCGCCCGCCAGCGGCACCATGCAGTTCTCGACGGTGCGGTGGTCCTTGTGGTGCATCAGCCGCACCTGCCCGTTGCGGTAGGTGGCCACCCGGTTGTCGACCATATAGCGCAAGCGCCGCTCGACGAGCGGCCTGCCCGCGCCGGTGTGGACCTCGTCGAACCACTGGCCGGTCACCTCGCGTTCCAGGGTCTGCACTTCCCGCGTACCGACCAGGCGATAGCGGAACCGCGGTCCGCCGGGCGTCGCCACGACGTCGAGCATCCATACCCGCGAGACCAGGTCGGGTATGTCCAGCGGGTCGAAGTGCTGCCGGCCGGGCAGCCGGCCGGGCGGCGCGATTTTCAGCCAGTAGTCGAAGAAACGGGCGCATTTGGCGCCCCAGCCCGACCGGTCCGTTTCCGCCGTGCAGGTCGACCAGGACGTGTCGACCGCCGTACGGGGCGCCGGCGCGCTTGCGGACATCGCTCCAACCATGCAGCAGGTCTACACGCGGAAGCTTACCGATGGCTTAAGCGCGGTTGTCGACGCTGCGGGTTCTTCTAGCAGCCGGCCGCGCCGCGGAAACGGATTTCGTCGCGGCGCGGGCGGCGGGTTGCGGCGCCGGTGCCGATCTTCTAGGCGCGGAACAGCCGGCCCCAGCCGTTCAGCCGGTCATTCACGCCGGCAAGCCGCAAGGCGTGCCAGGCCATGGCGTGGTTGGACGAACTGGCGGGCTTGCCGATCGCGGCCTCGACCTCCTCGACGATCTCGGCCACGCGCAGGCTGGTGCAGGACACGAACACGCCGTCGACCGCCGCGTGGCGCCCCAACTCGATGGCGGCATCGCGCACGCAGGCCGGCGCCATGCGCGCGACCTCAGCGTCGTCGGCATTGTTGAACGACCCGACCACCGGCACCTCGACGCCGCGTTCCTCGATGAAGCCGCGCATCATCTGGTTGATCGAATCGACATAGGGCGTCAGCAGCGCGATCCGCCTGGCGCCCAGCTTCTTCATGCCGGCGATCCCGGCGGTGATCGGCGTCGTGCAGGCGACGCCCGGCCGGGCGCTGCGGATCTTGCGGAACACCGTGTCCTCGCCGATGACGATCGTGCCCGAGGTGCAACCGAAGGCCACCACGTCCATGCGCCCGTTCGGCAGGATCAGGCGCGTGGCGCCCTCGATGTCCTTCTCCATTTCCGCCAAGGTCTCGGGGGTGATGTCGGGCGAGTTGTGGAGCCGGCTCTCGTAGAAGGCGACGCCCGGAACGCCGGTCAGGATCTGCCGCCACTCGTGCTCCATCGTGTTGTCCGTGGCCAGCACGATCAGCCCGATCCGCGCCCGCGGGCCCAGCCCGTCGTCCAGCGCGAATTTCATGTGCTTGCGATTGACCAGGGGCGCGCGCAGGCGGGTCAGCGGCAGATCGTTCATGATGGCCGGCTCCGAACTGGGGATCGGCGCAGTATGCCGCAACGGACCGGGCCGGGCCAGCTTCGCCTGTGCGCCGCCTCGGCCGGCGCCGGCAAGCCGGCGCGGCAGGGGAACGCATCCGGTTCACGCTGCGTTAAGCTCCGCGGGCGCAGTCTGCTGGCCTCGTCGGTTCCAGGAAGGGCCGTCCCGATGCCCATGCTTGCCGTCACCGCCGCCGCCCCCCGCGCCTCGTGCGAGCACGTCGCCGCCTATCGGCGCGACGGGTTCGCCGTCGTGCGCGGCGTGTTCGCCCGCGGCGAGATCGCGGCGCTGGCCCAGGCCTTCGATCGCCAGCGCGACGAGGGGCTGCGCCTGGGCCGCAGTTGGCGCCACGGCAACCTCTGCTACCGCCTGGCCGACGATCCCGCGGTCGGGCCCGTGGTAACGATGGTGCAATGGGCCGCCTATATCGACCCGGTGCTGGCGCGGCTGCGCGCCGACGCGCGGATCTTCGACATCGTTTCGCCGCTGCTGGGGCGCGACCTCAAGCAGATCATCAACCAGTGCCACTGGAAGCCGCCGGGCGCGGTGGCGGTCGACTACAATTTCCACCAGGACGTGCGCTTCCGCCGCCCGCGCTCGGCCTTCCGCGACCTCGATACGGGCTACGTGCAGACCGCCATCGCCGTCGACCCGCACCGCCGCGTCAACGGCGCGATGCGCATGGCGCCGGGCAGCCACCTGCGGGGCGAGCTGCCGCTCTTGGCCGAAGGCGCGGTTCTGGGCGAAGGCCGGGGCGATGCGGTGCTGCACGCGGCCGGGATCGACCCCGCGTCCCTGGTCGATCTCGAACTCGATCCCGGCGACGTGGCGCTGTGGCATCCCTACACGGTCCCCGGATCGGGCGCGACCGCGGGCGGCGGCGAGCGGCGCTTCTACCTCAATTCCTATGTGCGGGCCGCGGACTGCGATCGCGGGGAATGGGCCTTCCGCGGGGGCGTGCCGGTCGCACTGGGCCGGCCGGTGCTGGTACACTACGAGGAGCTTTACACGCGGCCCGGGCCGCATTACCTCGACGCGGCCGCCCCGCCGTCGGAGTGATCCAGCGCCGGGGCCCTTGTTGGGGACCAGGGGCGATGAGCGACGTGGCCGCCGTGCTGTCCGCGAACCGCGCCTTCTACCGCGCTTTCGCCGCCCGCGACCTTGAGGCGATGGCGGCGCTGTGGGCGACCGAGGCGCCCGTGGCTTGCGTGCATCCCGGCTGGGACGCGCTGCGCGACCGCGCGGCGATCATGACGAGTTGGCGCAACATCCTGAGCAACCCCGGATCGCCGGCCGTCTTGTGCAAGAACGAGATCGCGCATGTGCTGGGCGACGTGGCCTATGTGCTGTGCCACGAGGTGATCGAGGACGCCTACCTGGTCGCGACCAACCTGTTCGTGCGCGAGCGCGGGCAGTGGAAACTCGCGCACCACCAGGCCGGCCCGCTCGCCAATCCGCCCGAGCAGCCCGAACGCCCGCCGCCGCGGCTGCAATAGTCGCGGCGGAGCGACGCCGCACGCGGGGACTGCGCGAGGCGGGCGGCCGCGTCCATTCCCGCAGCCCGGCCTTCAGCAGGCCCTGGAGGAAGCGCTCCAGCAGTTCCGGCGTCTGGTAGGGAACGTTTGCCCGCACCCAGCCGATCGAAAGCTGCGGCTGCTCGCGGCGTATGGTTTCGAGGAATGACCGCGCTTCTTCGAGGCGCCCGCTCTGGGCCAGTCCCGCGCAGCGCAGGCACTGCGCTCCCTGGAAGCCCGGTCGCAACCGCAGGGCCTGGGTCGTGCATCGGACGGATTCCGCATAGCGCCCGGCGCCGTAGTGGGCGACCGCGATGGCGCCGAAGAACAGCGCCATTTCCGGGTCCAGGGGGCTGAGGCGGATCGCCAGTTCCCCATGCTCGATTGCCTCGCGGTCCCGCCCGGCGAAGGCGAAGCCGCGGCTCAGGTGCGAATGGGCGGCGGCGGCGTTCGGATTGAGATCGACCGCCCGCCGGAACGCCGCGATCGATTCCTCGGTCCGCCGCTCCATCATGGCCCAGTAGCCGAGCGCGATATGGCCCCACGGATCGCAGTCGTCCAGCGCGACGGCGCGACGCGCGTGCTCGCTGCCCGGCCCCAACCCCTGGACGCGCGCGATCCACCCCATGTGCGCGCCGAACACCAGGCAGAATCCCAATAGTCCCCGGGCCGGCGCGTAGTCGGGATAGGCCGCAACGGCCCGTTGCAGCGCCGCGACCGCCGCCGCGTGGTCGGCACCCGTAATGCGCCAGAAATGCGTCTGCGCGCGGGCGACGAGCTCCCAGCCGCCAAGCGCGTCGGGCGAGCGGGCCAGCGCGCGGACCCCCTCCGCGGCCAGCAGCCGGCGCTCGATGGCGGCGGCGACGCTGCGCGTTATCTGGTCTTGCACGGCGAATATGTCGCCCAGCTTGCCGTCGAAGCGATCCGCCCAGTGGTGCCCGCCGGTCGTGGCATCGACGAGCTGGGCGCCGATGCGCAACCGCTTGCCCGCGCGACGTACGCTGCCTTCGAGCACATAGCGCATGCCCAGCTCGCGCCGCGGTTCGCGGACTGGCTCGGCGTCGCGCAAGGACTGGAGTGGCTGGAAATCGGGTGCGGAACGGGGGCTCTGTCCGCGACCATCCTGGCGCGATGCAGTCCGTCGAACCTGATCGCGATCGACTCGTCCGAAGGCTTCGTGGCGAAGGCGCGCGCCATGGTTGCGGATGCGCGCGCGCATTTTCGCCTGGGCGACGCCGGCGTACTCGGTTTGGAAACGGCCAGCCACGATGCCGTCGTCTCCGCGCTCGTGCTCAATTTCCAGCCCGACAGGCCCAAGGCATTGGCCGAGATGCGGCGGGTCGCGCGGCGGGGAGGGACGGTCGGTTTCTATGTCTGGGACTATCCCGGGGGCGGCATGGAGTTGATGCAGGCGTTCTGGAAAGCCGCGGCCACGCTCGATCCCGCGGCGTCCGCCCTTAGCGAAGACCGGCGCTTTCCCTTCTGCACGCCGGATGGCTTGGTTCGATCGATGCACGACGCCGGTCTGCCGCGGGTGGACTGTGTCGCCATCGAGGTGCCGACGCTGTTCCGCGATTTCGACGACTATTGGCGCCCCTTCACCCTGGGCGCTGGTCCGGCGCCCTGCTATTGCGCCAGCCTTGCGCCGGGCGCGCAGCAGCGATTGCGGGAAAGGCTGCGGGCGGAGCTGCCGTGCGGCGCGGACGGATCGATCGCCCTCAAGGCGCGGGCCTGGGCGGTGAAGGCAAGCGTCGACTAGGCTTCGCCGGTCCAGGCGATCGCTTCGATCTCCACCAGCATCTCGGGCTCGGCCAAGCGCGCCTCGACCGTGGTGCGCGCGGGCGGGTTCTTCTTGAAGACCTTGGCGAATTCCTCGTTCATGATCTGGAAGTGCCTGATATCGGCGAGGTAGACGTTGCACTTGAGAACGTCGGCGGGCGTGGCGCCGCCTTCCTTCAGGACCGCTACGACGTTTTTCAAGGTCTGGATCGTCTGTCGGCGCACGTCGCCCACGCCGACGATCTTGCCGGTCTTGTCCCAGGCCACCTGGCCGGCCGTGAACACCAGGCCGCCGGCTTTTGTGCCGGGGGAGTAGGGATAGGCCGGCCGCGGCTGGAAGCGGAGCGAGGCGGGGCGCAGCGTCTTCTTCGGCATGGCTTGGTCCTTCAGATTGCGGGCGCGATCGTGCGGCGCTCGCGTCCCGAGCGCAGCAAAGCGTCGATCAGGTGGTGCACGCGCAGGGCTTCGCTGCCGGGGATAGCGGGATCGCGGCCCGCGGCGACGGCGTCGAGGAAATCGGCGATCAGGTCGCGGTGCCAGTCGTGCGGGAAGGCCATCGGATCGGCGCCGCCCCCGCCGCCGCCCAGCGCGCCCACCACCTCGCGCCTGCCCGGCGCGCCGTCCTGCGGTGCGTACTCGATCACCGCTTCGGTCGCCTGGATGCGCGCCGAGCCCTTGTCGCCCGCCAAGAGGATCGTCTCGGGATAGCCGGGATAGGCCGATGTGGTGCAGTCCAGCGCGCCCAACGCGCCGTTGGCGTAGCGCAGGGCGGCGACGACCTGGTCCTCGGTCTCCATCTGGTGCACGTGGCTGGTGCCGGCGAAGGCGGATACCGCGGCGATCGGCCCGGCCAGATGCATCAGCAGGTCGAGCGTGTGGATCGCCTGGGTAATCAGGACGCCGCCGCCGTCGCGCGCCAGGGTGCCGCGGCCCGGCTGGTCGTAATAGCCCTTCTGCGGCCGCCACCAGGGGACGGCGACCGAGGCATGCGCCAGCCTGCCGAGCCCGCCTTCCGCCAGCACCTGCTTGACGCGCCGGGAGGCCGGGCGGAAACGATGCTGCAACACCGAACCCAGCCGCACCCCCGCCTGGGCGCAGGCATCCACCACGGCGCGCGCGCGGTCGGTCGAGATTTCGACCGGCTTCTCCAGCAGCACGTGCTTGCCGGCGGCCGCCGCGCGCCGGACGATGTCTAGATGCGTGTTGGGCGGAGTCAGGACCAGCAGCGCGTCGACGGACTTGTCGGCCAGCACCGCATCCAGGTCGCCGGTGGTGGGGAAGGGGAAGGATTTCGCGAACGCGTCGCGCCGCGCGGCGGTGGGACTGAACGCGTAGGCCACCTCGGCCTTGTCCTTAAGGTCCAGCAGGCTTTTGGCGTGCGGGCCGACGGCCATGCCGAGCCCGACCAGGGCGACGCGCAGACGGGACATCAGGGGTTACCTCGTATCGGTGCAAAAGGCGGCGGGCGCCGCGCGGGTATGGTAGAATAACGCGGCGACTGTGCCGCTTCACCCGGCCAGGCGCAACCGCTGGCAGGGGAACCGGGCCATGGCGGCACGACCCAAGCGCAGAGCGTCGACGCGAGCGTTTCCCGCGCCCGACCGCGTGGCCGATACGGCGCTCGACCTAGCGGCCGAGGCCGGCTGGTACGACCTGAAGATGCGCGCGCTGGCCGAAGCGCTCGGCGTGAGCCTGGCCGCGCTGGCCCGGCACTATCGCGATCCCGACGCGATCGCCAATCTCGTCTTCGCCCGCGCGCGGACCGCCATGCTGTCGACCCGCGCGAAAGGGTCCCCGCGCCTGCGGGTCGAAAGCGCTTTGCTCGCCTGGTTCGATGCGCTCGCGCCGCATCGCCGCGTCGCGGTGGCGATGCTGCGCGCCAAGCTGAACCCGTCGCACGCGCATCACTGGGCGCCGCTGCCCTTCCACCTGTCGCGGCTGATCTGGTGGCTGCGCGAGGCGGCCGCGCTGGACGCGACCGGACGGCGCCGGCAGGCCGAGGAGATCGCGCTCAGTGCGATCTTCCTGTCCGCGTTGGCCTGCTGGGCTTGCGACGAAAGTACCGGCCAGGCGCGCACGCGCGCGCTCGTCGGCCGTATGCTGGACGGCGCGGCGCGGTGCCTGGGCTGGAACGCCGGCGCCGCGGCGGCCGATCACGCCTCCGGGCGGACGCGGGCCTCGAACGCCTGACCGATCGGCGGCATGTCCACGCGCCGCCGGTCGGCCCGCGGCGGCAAGCTCACGCCGTCATGGACGGGGATCGCGATCGTGCGACCGGTTGCGCAGCGCGGAGGATCACTCCGGGCAACGCAGCAAGGCGGCCACCTTGCCCAGGAGCTGTGTCTCGCCGAAAGGCTTGGCGAGTCCGTCCGTGGTGCCGGCCAGTTTTGCGGCTTCCAGAAGACCCGGTGTACCCCAGCGCCCGCCGCCGGCGATCGCGAGGATCGGCAGGGCGAGGCTGCGCCGGCGCAATTGGCGGATCGTCTCGATCCCCTCCTGCTCGGGCATCAGGAGGTCGGTGATGACGAGATCGGCGGTCGAGCCGCGCAGCCGCGCCACGGCCTCGGCCCCGTCGCCTGCCGCGGCAACCTGATGGCCCCGGCGTTCGAGGATCGCGGTGATGGTCCGCGCGACGAACGGGTCATCGTCGATGACAAGGATCGTCGCCAAACAGAACTCCCGCGCGCCTGCAGGCAGAACGCGTTACCCCATCAAGAGGCTACAGCCGCCGTGGTTAAGATCGTCTGAAGGCGCAACGGCGGTTACCGCCTGCAGGCGCGCTCCGGAGTCCGCGTGTCGCACAATCCGGCCGCATCGAGTTGGCGTTGCCAGCCGGCGATCAGCGCCCGCGCCTCGGCGGGCAATTGGGTTCCGCGAAAGGCGTCGCCGCGCCAGGCGCGGTGCAGCGCATAGGCCGCCTCGCGCCCGACAACGACCTGGACCAGCGCCGCCTCGCCCTTGCCGCCGCGTTTCGAACGCCCGCAGAGGAACAGCTGGCGCGCGCCGGGATAGGATGTCACGGGCCGATCGACGGCCGCTTCGGCCTGCGCGCCCTCGCAGCCCTGCTCGAACTCGCGGCGCAGCCGGTCGAGCAGCGCGCGCGGCGGTGCGCCCCTGGCGTCGAACAGCACCTGCACGGTCATCATCTCGCGCCATTCCTCGGCGTCCTGGCCGGGCGGCACATAGTCGTAGACCGCGCGGTCGTCGTCGCGGTCGCTGAAGGCGAGCTGCCAGCCCTGGGGCGGCGGTGCGATCAGGTTTTCGCCCGGCGGCAGCGAGTCACGCGCCTCTTCGACCGGCGCCGGCTCGTCGGCGGCGGGTTTGACGGCTTGCCCCTGCGCCCAAGTCGCGGTCGCCAGGACCAGCATGAGGGCGGCGACGGCGACGATCGGGGGGTGCGACATGCTGTTGTCCGTGCGGTGACCGCGGGCAGGGTAGTCAAGCCGAAGCCGGCTTCCAAATCGGCGCCGGCCGGTGGCGCCGATCGCGGCAAAATTAAGGCGGAACAAGGGGTTCCGGCGATTTTCGCGAATTGCAACAATCGAGTCGAGACGCTATGGTGGCGCGCGATTCGACGCACCCCTTGGACCGGCGGATATCGTCTTGGCCGACATTTTCCAGGAAATCGACGAGGACGTACGGCGCGAGCGCCTGCAGCAGTTGTGGAAGCGCTACGCCAATTACGTCATCGGCGCGGCGCTCCTGCTCGTGCTGGCGACGGCGGGCGTGGTCGGCTGGCGCGAATACCAGGAACGCCAGAACCAGGCGCAGGCGCGGCGTTTCCTGGCGGCGATGGATCAGGCGGCGCGCGGCGAGGATGCCGCGGCGCGCGAGGCTTTTGCCCGGCTTGCGGCCGAGGCCGGCGCGGGCTACGCCACCCTGGCCCGGCTGCAGGAGGCCGCGCTGCTGGCCAAGGCCGGAGATGCCGCGGGCGCGGCCAAGGTCTACGAGCAGATCGCCGCGGACAGCCGCGCCGACCGGGTGTTCCGCGACCTCGCGACGGTCATGATCGTGCAGGACACGATCGCGACGGGCGATCCCGCCAGGCTCGCGCAGCTTCTTGCGCCGCTGCTTGCCGAGAAGAATCCCTGGCGGCACTCGGCCACGGAGCTCTCGGCGCTGCTGGCGCAGCGCGCGGGCGATCCGGCCAAGGCCAAGGAACTCTATGCCAAGCTGGCGGACGACCTGACCGCGCCCCAGAACATGCGCGCGCGGGCGACCGAAATGCTGGCAATCCTCGGTGGTTGACCGATCCGTGGAGCGGCCGATGATCCGCCGCACCCGTCGAACGACCGTTCCCGCCCGTGCTTTCGCCGCGACGCTCGGCGCGTTGGCGCTGTCGGGCTGCGGCCTGACCGACTATTTCGGCGACTATTTCGGTGCGGCGCCGCCGCCCCCGCTGCCGGGCGAGCGCATTCCCGTCCTGCTCCTGCGCCAGGACCTGGAGCCCGACGCCCGGCTGGCCGACGTCGAGGTCCGGCTGCCCGCGCCGCAGACGAATCGCGACTGGCCGCAGGCCGGCGGCTATCCCGACCACGCGATGCAGCACTTGGCCTCCGGCGACACGCTGGAGAAGCGCTGGGACGTGACGGTGGGCACCGGGTCGAGCAGCGACACGCGCATGACCGCCCAGCCGATCGCCGTCGCCGGCCGGCTCTACACGATGGACGTGACCTCGCGCGTCACGGCGCTGGACGCCAACACCGGCAAGCAGATCTGGCAGACCAACATCATGCGCGACAGCGAGGATTCCGATGCGTTCGGCGGCGGGATCGCCTATGCGGAAGGACGCATCTTCGTGTCGACCGGCTTCGCGCAGGTCGTGGCGCTCAACGCCGACGACGGCAAGCCGGTCTGGCGCACCGACATGCCGGGCCCGATGCGCTCGGCGCCGACGGTCGCCGCCGGGCGCGTCTTCGTGGTCACGATCGACAATCAGGCCCATGCGCTGTCGGCCGAGGACGGCAGCAAGCAGTGGTCCCACACCGGCATCAGCGAGACGGCGGGTCTGCTCGGCGGCGCCAGCCCGGCGGTGGCCCAGGGCATCGTCCTGGTGCCCTACTCCTCGGGCGAGCTGTTCGCGCTCAGGATCGAGAACGGCAAGTCGGTCTGGCAGGACACGCTGTCCAACGTCCGGCGCGTCGACGCGCTGTCCTCGCTGGCGGACATCCGCGGCAAGCCGGTGATCGACCGCGGCCGCGTGTTCGCGGTCAGCCATTCCGGCTCGGTGGTCTCGATCGACCTGCGGACCGGCGCGCGGGCCTGGGACCGCGAGATTTCGGGCGTCGAGACGCCCTGGGTCGCCGGCAACTACGTCTACCTGCTGTCGACCGACAACATCGTCTTCTGCCTGACGCGCGAGGCCGGCCGGGTGAAGTGGATCCGGCAATTGCCGCGCTATCTCGACCCGGCGAAGAAGAAGACTCCCGTCACCTGGACCGGGCCGGTGCTGGTCAGCGACCGGCTGATCGTGGCCGGCTCGCAGGGCGCGGCCCTGTCGCTGTCCCCCTATACCGGCGATATCCTGGGCGAGATCAAGCTGCCGGAAGGCGTGACGATCGCGCCGATCGTCGCCGACAACACGATCTTCTTCATGACCGACCGCGCCCGGGTCGTCGCGCTCCGCTGACCGGAGCCGTTTATGAACAATCCGTCCAAGCGGTTCGCGGTCGCCATCGTCGGGCGGCCGAACGTCGGCAAGTCGACGCTGTTCAATCGCCTGGTCGGCAAGCGCCTGGCGCTGGTGGACGACACGCCGGGCGTGACGCGCGACCGGCGCGAGGGAAAAGCGCGGCTGGGCGACCTGCGCTTCACGGCGATCGACACGGCCGGCCTCGAGGAGGCGGCGCCCGAAAGCCTGACCAGCCGCATGCGCCGCCAGACCGAGCGCGCGGTCAAGGACAGCGACTTGACCCTGCTGGTGGTCGACGCGCGCGCGGGCATCGTGGCGCTGGACCGCCATTTTGCCGCCTGGCTGCGCCGGTTCGGCAAGCCGGTGGTGCTGGTCGCCAACAAGTGCGAGGCGCAGGGAACCGCCGGCGGCATCGCGGCCGAGGCATGGACCCTGGGGTTGGGCGAGGCGGTGGCGATCTCGGCCGAGCACGGCCAGGGCATGGCCGACCTGCGCGACGCGATCGCGCGCCATTTCGGCGAGGCGGCGGCGGACGCAGAGGAGGAGCAGGAGGAGGAACCGCCGGCGGCCGGGCCGCTGAAGCTCGCCATCGTGGGCCGGCCCAATGTCGGCAAGTCCACCCTCGTCAACGCGCTGATCGGCGAGGAGCGCATGCTGACCGGGCCCGAGGCCGGCATCACCCGCGACGCGATCGCGGTCGACTGGGTGCACAAGGGGCGGACGATCCGCCTGGTCGACACCGCCGGGCTGCGCCGCCGCGCCAGGGTCGAGGCGAAGCTCGAGCGCCTTTCCACCGCCGACACGCTGCGCACGATCCGCTTCGCCGAGGTGGTCGTGCTGGTGATCGACGCCGAGCAGATGCTCGAAAAGCAGGACCTGGCCATCGCGCGGCTGGTGATCGAGGAGGGCCGCGCGCTCGTGCTGGCGGTCAACAAGTGGGACTTGGTCACCGAGCCGGCCGCGGCGCTCAAATCCCTCAACCGGCGGATCGAGGTCTCATTGCCCCAGGTCAAGGGCGTCAGGGTGGTGACGCTTTCCGCGCTGACCCGCCAGCGCGTGCACGGCCTGATCGACGCGGTCATCGCGGCGCATGAAGTGTGGAACAAGCGGGTGTCGACGCCGATCCTCAACCGCTGGCTCCGGCACGTGGTCGACCGGCACTCGCCGCCGCTGGTGGGCGGGCGGCGGCTCAAGCCGCGCTATCTGACCCAGACCGGCACGCGCCCGCCCGCCTTCACGCTGTTCTGCAGCAAGGCCGCCGACCTGCCGGAGGACTACCGGCGCTACCTGGTCAACGGCCTGCGCGAGCAGTTCGACCTGCCGGGCACGCCGATCCGCCTCGCCCTGCGCCAGGGCGAGAACCCGTTCGCGGGCAAGCAGAAGCGATGAGCGTGCGGATCGCCGTGCCGGACGACTTTCCGCATTACCTGACCGGCACGCCGGCCGAGGCGAAACTCAGGACCCTGGGGGACGTGGCGATGTTCAACAGCTCCGCGCCGCGTGACGCGGACGAACTGGCGCGGCGCTGCGCCGACGCGGAGGTGGTGTTCAACGTCTACGGCAAGCACCGCTTCACGGACGCGGTGCTCGCTAGTCTGCCGCGACTGCGGTTGATCTCGCGCTCGGGCACCGGGGTCGAGGGAATCGATCTGGAGGCGTGCCGCCGGCGCGGCGTGGCGGTGGCGAACCTGCGCGGCAACGATGCCGACGAGATCGCCGAGCACGCGATCGCGCTGATGCTGAACGCGCTGCGCCGGATCCCGGAGATGGATCGCGCCGTCCGCGCCGGCACCTGGTCGACCGCGATGATCCGCGGCGCGCGGGGCCTGACCCTGGGGGTCGTCGGCCTGGGCGCGATCGGCAGTCGCACCGCCGCGCTGGGCCGCGCCTTGGGCATGAAGGTGCTGGCCTGGAGCTTCGGACCGGACGACGGCCGCGCCGCACGCGTGGGTGCCGACGCGGTCGCGCTGGACGCGTTGCTGCGCCGATCCGACGTCGTAAGCCTGCACCTGCGGGTCAGCGAGGCCACGCGCGGGCTCATCGACCGGCGCCGGCTGGCCTTGATGAAACGCGACGCGGTGCTGGTGAACACCGCACGCGGCGCGCTGGTCGACCGCGACGCGTTGATCGAGGCCTTGCGCGACCGGCGCATCGCCGCTGCCGGCCTCGACGTGTTCCATGCCGAGCCACTGCCCGAGGACGATCCGCTGCTGGCGCTGCCGAACGTCGTGATGACGCCGCACAACGGCGGCAACATCGACTACGTGGTGGCGCGCGGCTTGATGACCGCGGTCGCAAACATTGAGAACTTTCTCGACGGCTGGCCGACCGGTCTGGTGGTCGACCCGCGCCAGGCCTAGCCCCGCATCTGCGACCCGTCCGGGTCGAACAGCGGCCGCGGCGCGAGGGTCGCTTTGCGCCGCTCGCCGATGATCTCCACCTCGAACCCGCCGTTGGCCTTGGCGAGCTCCGCCGGCACGTAGCCGAGCGCCACCGACTTGCCGACGTGGTGCGCGTAGCCGCCCGAGGTGATCCAGCCCACCACCTTGCCGTCGTGCCAGACCGGCTCGTCGCCGATGACGTCGGCGTCCTTGGCATCGACCGTGAAGGTGGCCAGCCGGCGCTTCGGACCCCGGTCGCGCTCCTGCAGCGCCGCGTCGCGGCCGACGAAGGCGTTCTTCTTCAGGTCGACGAACAGGTCAAGCCCGGCCTCGAACGGCCCGTAGATCGGCCGGTACTCGCGCGCCCAGCTGCCCCAGCTCTTCTCCAGGCGCAGCGCGTTCAGCGCCCGCCCGCCGAAATGCTTGAGCCCGAACGCCGCGCCCTCCCGCAGGATCAGTTCGTAGAGCGCGAGCTGGTGGTCCGTCTTCACCCAGATCTCGTAGCCGAGGCCGCCGGTATAGGTGAGCCTGCCGACCAGCGCCGGAACGAGCCCCAGTTCCATGCGGCGGAAGCTGCGGAACGGGAAGGCCGCATTCGAAACGTCGTCATGCGTGAGTTTCTGCAGCAGGTCGCGCGATTTCGGGCCGGCGATCGACAGGCCCAGCATTTCGCTGCGCAAGGGCCGGACCGAAACGCCGCGGTCGGGCAGATGCGCCTCGAACCAGCGCATGTGGTAGTCCTCGGCCGGACCCGAGCCGAAGACGTAGAAGCGCTCGTCGTCCAGCCGGGCCACCGTGAAGTCGCCGATCAGCTTGCCGGCATGGTTCAGCATCGGCGTCAGCACGATGCGGCCCTGGCGCGGCATCCGGTTGGCGAGCATGCGCGACAGCCAGGATTCGGCGTCAGGCCCCGCGACCGCGTAGCGCGCATAGCTCGAGGTCTCCATCAGCCCGACGCCGGTGCGCACCGCGCGGCATTCCGCGGCCACCGGCCCGTGCGCGTTCGAGCGCCTGAAGGTCACGTCCTCGGCCGTCTCCTGGCCCTCCGGGCCGAACCACAGCGGATATTCCAGCCCGTAGGATACGCCGAACAGGGCCCCCCTGGCTTTCATGCGGTCGTAGATCGGGGTGGTGCGCAGCGGCCGCGCGGCGGGCAGTTCCTCGTTGGGGAAGCGGATGCGGAAGCGGCGCGAATAGTTCTCGCGCACCTTGGCGTTGGTGTAGGCCATCGAGGCCCAGTCCCCGAAGCGCGCCACGTCCATGCCCCAGATATCGGCGCCCGGATCGCCGTGCACCATCCAGTTCGACAACGACAGGCCGACGCCGCCGCCCTGGCTGAAGCCCGCCATCACGCCCACAGCGACCCAGTAGTTGCGCAGGCCCCGAACCGGCCCGATCACCGGATTGCCGTCGGGGGCGAAGGTGAAGGGCCCGTTGACCACGCGCCTGATCCCCGCCCGCTCGATCGCCGGGTAGTGCTTGAAGCCCACTTCGAGCGACGGCGCGATGCGGTCGAGGTTGGGCGGCAGCAGTTCGGAGGTGAAATTCCAGGGCGTGGAGCGCTCGGACCAGGGCTGGCCGGCGCGCTCGTAGGTGCCCATCAGCATGCCCTTGGCTTCCTGGCGCATGTAGATCTCGCCCTCGAAGTCGATCACGTGCAGCATCTCCGTCTTCGACGCCGCGACCTCGGGAATCTCCTCGGTGATCAGGTATTGGTGCTCCATGGCCAGCACCGGCAGTTCCAGCCCGACCATGCGGCCGACCTCGCGCGCCCATAGGCCCCCGGCATTGACGACGTGCTCGGCGTTGATCGTGCCCTTCTCGCTGACGACGTCCCAGGTGCCGTCCGGACGGCGCCTGATCTCGGTTACGCGCGTGTGGCGGTAGATCTCGGCACCCTGCACGCGCGCGGCCTTGGCATAGGCGTTGGTGACGCCCGAGGGATCGACATGGCCCTCGATCGGGTCGTAGAGCGCGCCGACGAAGTACCTCTTGTCCATCAGCGGGAACAGCCGCGCCGCCTCGTCGACCGACACGAAGTCGAGCTGCATGCCGAGATAGCGCCCGCGGGCCTGGACCATCTTCAGCCAGTCCAGCCGCTCGGGCGTGCCGGCCAGCATGATGCCGCCGGTGATGTGCACGCCGCAGGACTGGCCGGAGATCTGCTCGATCTCCTTGTAGAGGTTAATCGTGTATTGCTGCAGCTTGGCGACGTTGGGGTCGCCGTTGACCGTGTGCATGCCGCCGGCCGCGTGCCAGGTCGAGCCCGAGGTCAGCTCGTCGCGCTCCACCAGCACCACGTCCTTCCAGCCGGCCTTGGTCAGGTGGTAGAGCACGCTGCATCCCACCACCCCGCCGCCGATCACCACCACCCGCGCATGCGTCTTCATCGGTGCCTTCCTTCGCCCGCGAACGCCCGTCCGATGCAGTTTCCCACCACGCCGGGCCACCCCTGGTTATCGCGGAAGCGACACAAACTGGCCGGTGCCGTATAGTGCGCCGCGATGGACGAAACACCGCCGCAACGCGCCGCCGCCGCTATGCCAGCAAGCTCGCCGTCGATCGACGAGCTGTTGAGCGGCGGCTGGATCGACCCGGCGACGGGCAGGCCGGTGCGTCTGCCGTTCCGCAAGGTCGCGATCGCACGCTCGCTGAAGGACCGCGAGGCCGATCTGCTCCGCGGCTTGGATTTCGGCCCGCGTCTTGCCGTGGTGTGCGACCCGACCACCTATGCGGTGCTGGGACGGCGCGTCGTCCGCGCCCTCGAGTCCGTCGCTGCGATCCGGTCCGTCCTGCTGCCCGAGCACCCGCACGCGGACGCCGAAACCGTCGCACAGATCAGGGCCGAGACGGCGTCCGACGACGCGCTGGTCGCGGTGGGGTCGGGCACGATCAACGACCTGTGCAAGCAGGCGAGTTTCCTGGACCGCAAGCCCTTTGCCGTGTTCGCGACCGCGCCGTCGATGAACGGCTACACCTCGACCAGCGCGGCGATCACCGTCCACGGCCACAAGAAGTCGCTGGGCGCGCACGGCGCCGCGGGCGTGTTCGTCGATCTGGCCGTGTTCTCGGCGGCGCCGGCGCACATGATCCGCAGCGGCCTGGGCGACAGCGTCTGCCGTCCGACGGCGCAGGTCGACTGGCTGCTGTCGCATCGTGTGCGCGGCACGGCGTACAGCGAGACGCCGTTCCTGATCCAGGCCCGGGACGAGCGGGCAATGCTCGAATCGGCCGAAGGACTCACGCGCGGCGATCTGGATGCGATGGAAAGCCTGGCGCGGGTCCTCGTCCTCAGCGGCTTCGGCATGTGCATCGCGGGATCCAGCGCGCCGGCCAGCCAAGCCGAGCACCTGATCAGCCACCATGCCGACATGCTGGGCGCGGGCGATGCGCGTGCGCGCCTCGGCCGCGATGCGCTGCACGGCGAGCAGATCGCGGTGGCGACCTTGACGGTGGCGCGCCTGCAGGAGCGGCTGTTGCGGCAGGACCGTCCGCCCCGGCTGAAGCCGACGGTCGTCGATGCCGCCGCGATCCGCACCCATTTCGGCGACAGCGCGGAGGGCTGCCTGGCCGAGTTCCGCGCCAAGGCGCTGGACGCCGACGAGACCGGGCGCGTCAACGCGGTGATGGAATCGGCCTGGTCCGCCATGCGCGCGGAGCTGGCGAGCAAGCTCGTGACCGCCGACGCGCTCGATCGCGTCCTGGCGAAGGCGGGTGCGCCGCGCATGCCCGCGGATATCGGCTGGTCGGACGCATTTCATCGCGATGCGGTCCTGTGGGCGCGGCGCATCCGCAACCGCTATACCTGCCTCGACCTGATCGACGATTCGGTCGGGATCGGCGCCTGGCTCGACTAGCCTGGATCAGTCCTCCGCCACCACGACCGTCGGGCCGATGCTGAACGTTTCGGCGTAGGTCAGGCTCGGCACATTCGAGGTGCCGGATGTTTCGGATGTCTGTCCGGTCAGGAACATGTCGACCAGGACGCCGTCGGTCGACAACGGGCACATCAGGTGGCGGGTCAGCCGGCTTGCCTCGCTGCGCGGGCCAAAAGCAACGCTGGTCGAGAAGACCGGTCGCCGCGCCGCCATGACCTGGTGGTAGAGGCCATCGATGTAGGCGGCGTAGCGCTTGTTGGGATTGAGCGTATCGACGAACCGGCCGGTCAGCTCGAGCCCCGCCGCCTCGATGACCGCCGTCCCGGCCAGCCGAAAGCGGAACCGCAGGCGGTCCTGCCCCCGCACGGTCTCGGTGAGCAGGATGTGGGGAAGCACCTTCGGTCCCAACTCCAGGGGATCGATGTCGGAACGTGCGGGCATTGGCCGGCCGCGGCGCTTCGACTGCCAATAGCCGAAGACGCCGAGAAGCACTGGGTCATCGCGCCATGCAACGCTGACCAAATCCATCAAGCGGCCCCCCTGCGATCGTTCCAGGATAGTCGAACGGTCGTCCCATTTGTGCGAGTCATTCTAATTCGTAGATTGCATCCGCCCAATTCCGGATCTGCGCAACGATGGCGCGCATGGTTCGGAGATACCCGCGGCAATTGCGATTCATAGAATCTTCACCCCGTTCTGCAAAAACCGACTCGGCAAACCCGACCATGCCGTTGGATTCAACCTGGTATTCCAAGCGAGGCGAGTACCGTGAACGCCCTTACCAATCTTAGAATCGGCTCCAAAGTCCTGCTGATCGTCTGCGTGATGGCGGCGTTCGCCATCGTGCAAGGCGCGATCGCCGTCGTCGCGCTCAACGACTATGCGACGACGACGAAGGAGCTGGAGCGCAGCTCGCGGATCGCGGCGATCGCCGAAAAGATGAACGGGCTGGTCCTGGCGGTGGTGATGGAATCGCGCGGCGTCTACATGAGCCGCGACACGGCCGAGGCTGCGAAATTCGCCAAGCCGCTGCTCGCCTTCGTGGCGCAGATGCCGCCCCTGATGGAGCAATGGCAGAGCCTGATGGACCCGAAGGACCGCGCCGAATCCGCCAAGGCGCTGGAGCAGCTCAACCAGTTCGTGCAGTTCCGGCGCGAGCTGGCGCGGCTGGGCGTCGAGGAAAGCCCGGCCAAGGGCCGGGAGTGGGGCGACAACGACGCCAACCGCACCAACCGCCAGAACCTCAACAAGGAATTGCTGAAGCTTTCCGACTCGAACGCCAAGCAGGTGGCCCTGCTGCAGGCGCAGGCGATCGATCAGGCCAAGGGCAAGATCTACCTGCTGGCTAGCGTCGTGCTTGCGGGCATCGCGCTCGCCGTCGCCTTCGCCCTGGTCGGGTCGCGCACCCTGATCGTGGCGCCGATCCGGGCTCTGGCCCAGGTCATGGAGCGCCTGGCGGGCGGCGATCTGACGACCGCGGTCGCGGGCGTCGAGCGCAGGGACGAGATCGGCGCAATGGCGCGCGCGGTGCAGAACTTCAAGGACGTGTCGATCGAGGCCAAGCGCCTGGCCAAGCAGGCGGAGGAGAGCCGGGCCCTGCAGGAGCGGCATCGCCGCGAGGAAGAGGCGCGCGTCCGCGAGGAAGAGGAACGCGCGCGCAAGGCCGAGCTGGACAGGCGCGAGGCCGAGCAGGCCGCCAGGCTTGCCGAGGAGCGCCGCGAGCGCGAGCGGGCCGAGCAGGAAAAGGCGCGCCTGGCGCGCGTCGGCCAGCTCACCGCGGCTTTCGCGGAAAAGGTCCAGGGCGTCGTGGCGCAGGCCAACGCGACCGCCGCGATGCTGAAGAACTCGGCCGACGCGATGACGCGCACGGCCGACACCACGACCGCGCGGGCGACCCATGCCGCGCAGTCCTCGCGCAACGCGACCGCCAACGTGCAGACGGTCGCCTCGGCGGCCGAGGAGCTGTCGGCGTCGATCCGCGAGATCAGCGAGCGGGTGTCGAAATCGGCCCAGATCGCCGCCAGCGCCACCGAACAGGCGCGCTCGACCGGCGCCACGGTCGACGGGCTGGCGACGGCCGCGCAGCGCATCGGCGAGGTGGTCAAGCTGATCGGCGACATCGCCAGCCAGACCAACCTCCTGGCGCTCAACGCCACGATCGAGGCGGCGCGCGCCGGCGAGGCCGGCAAGGGCTTCGCGGTCGTGGCCTCGGAGGTCAAGACCCTGGCAAATCAGACCGCCAAGGCGACCGGCGACATCACCGAGCAGGTGCAGTCGATCCAGACCGCCACCGCCGATGCCGTCACCGCGATACAGGGCATCGCCAAGACGATCGAGCAGATGAACGAGATCGCCTCGGCGATCGCCGCCGCCGTCGAGGAACAGGGCGCCGCCACCCAGGACATCGCCAAGAACGTGCAGGAGGCCGCCGACGGCACCAGCGCCGCCGCAGAGTCCGTCGATGCCCTCAGCGCGGCCGCCAGCGAAACCGGCGCCGCCGCCGGCCAAGTGCTCGGCGCCGCCGAGCAGATGGAAGGCCAAGCCCGCGACCTGACCCAGGAAGTCGAACGCTTCGTGTCGGCGCTGAAGGCCGCTTGAGCGCCTGCTGGCCGGTCAGCTTTCCTTGGGGTCCAGCGCGTCGCGCAGCCCGTCGCCGAACAGGTTGAAGCCCAGCACCACGGCGCCGATCGCCACGCCGGGCCAGAACGCCATCCACGGCGCCTGGGCGAGGAAGTTCTTCGCCGTGTTCAGCATGCTGCCCCAGCTCGGACTCGGCGGCTGCTGCCCAAGCCCCAGAAACGACAGGCTCGCCTCCGCCAGGATCGCCGCGGCGATCGACAAGGTCGCTTGGACCAGAAGCGGCGGCACCACGTTCGGGAAGACGTGGCGCAGCGCGATGCGCCAGTGCGGATTGCCCACGGCGCGCGCGGCTTCGATATAGTCCTCGACCGTCACCGCCAGGACCTGGCCGCGGGTGAGGCGCACGAAGATCGGCACGGTCGAGATGCCGATCGCGATCATCGCGTTGGTCAGGCTGGGCCCGAGGAACGCCGCCAGGGCGATCGCCAGGATCAGGAACGGGCAGGCGAGCAGCGCGTCGGTGATCCGCTGCAGCACGTGGTCGATCCAGCCGCGGCAGTAGCCGGACAACAGGCCGACCGGCACGCCGATCAGCAACGCGATCGCGACCGACACCACGCCCGCCAGCAGCGAGGCGCGCGCCCCCCAGATCATGCGCGCCATCACGTCGCGGCCGATCTCGTCGGTGCCCATCCAGTGCGCCAGGCTCGGCGCCTTGCGGACCTGCAGCCAGTCGGCCTTGGCCGGGTCGTAGGGCGAGATCCAGGGCGCCGACACCGCGACCGCGACGAAGAACAGCACGAAGACGAGGCCCAGCACGGCGCTGCGCCGGCGCACCAGCCGTCGCCAGATGCGCCTGGCGCGGCTCTGCTGCTCGGCGGCGGCCGGCCCCGTCGCGGCCGTGTCGAGGATCGTGTCGACCGCCATCGCCTCAGCCCCTCAGCCGCGGGTTGACCAGGAAATAGGCCATGTCGGCCAGCAGGTTCAGGGCGATATAGGCGGTCGCGGTCACCAGCACCACGCCCTGCACCACCGCATAGTCGCGGTTGAACACCGCATCGACGATCAGCTTGCCGAAGCCGGGGATGGTGAAGACCTGCTCGGTCAGCACCGCGCCGGACAGCAATTGCCCGAGCTGCAGCGCGCCCAGCGTGATGATCGGGATCAGCGCATTGCGCAGCGCGTGGCGCAGGATCACTCGGCGCTCGTTCAAGCCCTTGGCGCGCGCGGTCCGCACGTAGTCCGAGCGCAGGACCGACAGCATCGCGCCGCGCGTGTGCCGCATCATCACCGCCGCCAGCGCCGCGCCCAGCACGAAGGCCGGCATGATCATGGCGCGCATGTTGTCGGCGAGATTCTCAAGCGGACTCACGTAGCCCGACGCCGGCAACAGGCCCCACTGCACCGAGAACAGCAGGATCATCATGATGCCGAGCCAGAACGTCGGCACGGACTGGCCGGACAGGCCCAGCACGTTGGCGGCATAGTCCCAGAAGCTGTTCTTCTTCACCGCCGACAGGATGCCCGTGGGAATGCCGATCAGCAGCGCGATCGCCATCGACATCAGGGCGAGCTGGATCGTCACCGGCAGCTTCTCGGCAATCAGGTCGGCCACCGGCTTCTTCGTGCGCAAGCTGGCGCCCAGGTCGCCGGTGAGCGCGTTGCCGATCCACATCGCGTATTGCACCGGCACCGGCTTGTCCAAGTGGTACTGGCGGCGCACCTGCTCGTAGGCCTCGGGCGAACGGTCCTCGCCCAGGAGCGCCAGCGCCGGGTCGCCCGGCAGCAGGTGCTGCAGGCCGAAGACGATGATCGTGACGATGAACAACGTGGGGACCGCGATCGCCAGCCGGCCGAGGAAATAGCCCCACATGCCTAGCGCCGCGTGCCCCGGACCTCATGTCTCGGCAAGCTCAGGATGAGGCCCGAAACCACATCCTCGTCCTGAGCCTGTCGAAGGACGAGTATCGGAAGAGTCTCGAACATGCGCGCCTACTGCAGCTTCACGCCCTCGAGACGGATCATCGCGTCCGGCAGCGGCTTGAAGCCCGCCAGCTTGGCCGAATGCACGAACAGCCACTTCTGGTGATAGAGGTACATGATCGGCCGGTCCTTCAGGTAGATCTCGGCGGCCTTGGTATAGAGCTCCTGCCGCTTGGCCACGTCGTAGGTCAGGCGCGCCGCGTCCAGCAGCTTGTCGACCTCGGGATTGTTGTAGTCCGTCTCGTTCAGCGGCGCGCCATGCTTCAGGAAGATATGGATGTTGCCGTCCGGATCGGGCCGGCCGGACCAGCCGATCAGCGAGGCCTGGTAGTTGCGCTTGGTCTGGTTCTGCAGGGCGGTCGCGAACTCGATGGACAGGATCTTCATGTCGATGCCCACCTCGCGCAGCATGCCCTGGATGACCTGCGCGACCTGCTGCTGCTGGGTGTCGTTCGGCACCTGCATCTCGAAGCTGAAATTGGGCTGGCCGGCGGCCTTCAGCAATTCCTTCGCCCTGGCGACGTCGCGCTTCGGGATCGGCACGGTCTTGGCGTAGAACGGGTTGTTCGGCGCCACCGGCTGGTTGCCGGGCGTGAACTCGCCGTTGAAGACGACCTGGTTGAGGATGTCGCGGTCGATGGCCAGCTCGATCGCCTCGCGGATGCGCGGGTCCTGGCCGAGCGGGGTCTTGGCGCGCTCGGTCTGCCCGACATTGATGCTGAAGCTGGCGTAGCCCAGGCCCACCACCGGCTGCAGGACCAGCCGCTTGTCGGCCTTGACCGCGGGAATGTCGGTCGGCAGCAGGCGTTCCAACAGGTCGAGCTGACCCGACTGCAGATTGGCCAGGCGGACCGTCGCGTCGGGAATCGGCGTGAACGTCACCTTGTCGAAATGGATCTTGTCCTTGTTCCAGTAGTTGGCGAAGCGCTCCAGCACGATGCGGTCGTTCTGCACGCGCTCGACGAACTTGAAGGGACCGGAGCAGACCGGCTTGGACGCCAGGTTGGCGCCCATTTCCTTCGCCGCCTTGGGCGAAACCATCATGCCGGCGCGGTCGGTCAGCTGCGACATCAGCGGCGAGGACGGCTCCTTCAGGTTCAGCTTGATCGTGTAGTCGTCGATCGCGTCGATCGAGGCGATCGCGGCCACCTCGCTCTTGCGGCGCGATTCCGGCAGGGTCAGGGCGCGTTCCAGGTTGTACTTGGCGGCGGCAGCGTCGAATTTCTCGCCGTCGTGGAAGGTCACGCCCTGGCGCAGCTTCATCGTGATCGTCTTGCCGTCCTCGGAGAAGCTCCATTCCGTGGCCAGGCGCGGCACGATCTTCAGGTTCTCGTCGATGTCCACCAGCTTGTCGCACAGCGCGGTGAACACCAGCCGGCCGACGAAGGTGCGCGCCTGGTGCGGGTCGAGCAAGTCCGGGTCCTCGGCCAGGCCGATCCTTAGATGCTGCGCCTGCGCCCCGCTTGCCATGGCCAGCACGGCGGCACCGATCAGCAATGAAAATCGCGTGCGCATGGTCAACTTCCCCCGTTCGTCAAGGTGAATTTCCGGATCGTTGCCCGATCAACGGTTTGAACAATGCTAGGTCCAGCTTTATTCCCTGGCAAGCGCGCCATCCTGTCCGTCGCGGCCTCGTGAGCGGAAAAAGCCCTGGAGCCGCACCAGCGCGGGATCGGCGTCGATCCCCGCCCGGATCGGCTCCATCCGCGGCACCGCGCGCCAGAAATGGCAGGCCACGCGGTGGGCGCCCGCCGCTTCTTCAAGCAAGGGCTCCTCCTTGCGGCAGCGTTCCTGGGCGAAGGCGCAGCGGGTGTGGAAGCGGCAGCCCGGCGGCGGGTTCAGGGGGCTTGGCACGTCGCCTTCCAGGATCGCCCGCTTGCGCTTGACGGCGGGATCGGGAACGGGGATCGCCGACAGCAGCGCCTGGGTGTAGGGGTGGCGCGGATTGCCGAACAGGGCGCGCTTGTCGCCGATCTCGACGATCTTGCCCAGGTACATGACGGCCACCCGGTCGGCGACGTGCTTGACCACCGCCAGCCCGTGCGAAATGAGGATGTAGCTGAGGCCGAAGCGGCGCTGCAGGTCGCGCATCAGGTTGATCACCTGCGCCTGGATCGACACGTCCAGCGCCGACACCGGCTCGTCGGCCACGATCAGCCTGGGCTCGACCGCCAGCGCCCGGGCGATGCCGATCCGCTGGCGCTGGCCGCCCGAGAACTCGTGCGGGAAGCGCCTGGCATGGTGCGGCATCAGCCCGACCAGCCCGAGCAGCTCCTCCACGCGCCGGGCGCGCGTGCGCGCGTCGCCGACGCCGTGGAGCATCAGCGGCTCGGCGATCATGTCCCCGACGGTCATGGTCGGGTTCAACGAGGCGTAGGGGTCCTGGAAGATGATCTGCATGCGTCCGCGCAGGTCGCGCAGCGCGCGGCCTTTCAGCGCGCGGATGTCGCGGCCCTCGAAGCGGATGGCGCCTGCCGTCGGCTCGATCAGGCGCAGCACCAGGCGGCCGAGGGTGGACTTGCCGCAGCCGCTCTCGCCGACCAGGGCCAGGGTTTCGCCCGGCGCGAGCGCCAGGTCGACCCCATCGACCGCGCGCACCCGGCCCACCACCCGCTGCAGCACGCCCTTGCGCACCGGAAAATGCTTCACCAGCCCTTCCACCGCGAGTATGGGCGCGCCGTCAGAGGACATGGCGATCCAGCGGCGCCTTCAGGCAGGCCACGGCGTGGCCGGATGCGATTTCGACCAGCGCGGGGTCCTCTCTGCGGCATTCCTCGTCGGCGAAAGGGCAGCGTGGGTGGAAGCGGCAGCCCGCCGGCAGGGCGAGCGGATTCGGTACCGCGCCCTCCACCACCGGCAGCTCGTCCTGCTCGACCGTCAGCTTCGGGATCGAGGCGAGCAGCCCGATCGTGTAGGGATGGCCGGGCCGGCGGAACAGGGTGGCGGCGTCGGCGCGCTCGACGATCCGGCCGGCATACATCACCGCCACCTCGTCGGCGACCTCCGCCACCACGCCCAGATCGTGGGTGATCAGCAAAAGCGACATGCCGAACTCGGCGCGCAGCTCGCGCAGCAGTTCCAGGATCTGGGCCTGGATGGTGACGTCGAGCGCCGTGGTCGGCTCGTCGGCG
>CAYMTM010000026.1:11254-29151 GCA_964393375.1 uncultured Rhodospirillaceae bacterium | reverse complement strand
GTCCTACTCCTGGCCCGCACGGCCATCGCCCGTTTCGCCCCCGTCCGCCGCGCCCAAATCCGCGGACGCGCCGTTCAGCGCTGCAGTCGCCAGCGCCGCTCGCGCGCGCCCGTCGATGCGCGGGCCGGTGCATTGTCGTTCTTGGCGCCGTGCGGCTAGTCTGGCGGCCGCAACGGAGGGACGATATGAACTACCGCACACTCGGCCGCAGCGGCCTCAAGGTGTCGCCGATCTGCCTCGGAACGATGCTGTTCGGCGGCCGGACCGACGAAGCGACCGCGAAGGGCATGGTCGCGCGCGCCCGGGATGCCGGCGTCAACTTCATCGACACGGCCGACGTCTACACCGACGGCAGGTCCGAGGAGATCACCGGCCGCGCGATCGCCAAGGAGCGCAACCATTGGGTGCTGGCGACCAAGCTCGCCAACAAGATCGGCGAGGGTCCGAACCGGCTCGGCCTGTCGCGCAAATGGATACTCGAGGAGGTCGACAACAGCCTCAGGCGCCTCGGCACCGACCATGTCGACATTCTCTACCTGCACAAGGAGGACCATACGACGCCGCTGGAGGAGACCGTCTCGGCCCTGGGCCAGGTGATCGGCCAGGGCAAGGTTCGGTACTTCGGCATCTCCAACTATCGCGCCTGGCGGCTGGCCGAGATCGTGCGGATCTGCGAGAAGACCGGAGTCGACCGGCCGGTGGTCAGCCAGCCCTACTACAACGCCTTCAACCGGATGCCCGAGGTCGAGCATCTGCCGGCCTGCAACCACTACGGCCTCGGCGTCTTCCCCTACAGCCCCGTGGCGCGCGGCGTCTTGACCGGCAAATATGCGCCGGGCCAGCCGCCGGCCGAGGGCACGCGGGCGGCCACCAACGACGTGCGCATCCGCCAGACCGAATGGCGCGAGGAGTCGCTGGTGCTGGCGCAAAAGGTCAAGGCGCACGCCGAGAAGCGCGGCATGACCGCCACCCAGTTTGCGGTGCTATGGGTGATGAACAACGCGTTCGTCACCGGCGTCGTCGCCGGCCCGCGCACGCCCGAGCAGCTCGAGGACTATCTGGGTTGTTTCAAGCACAGCTTCACGAAGGAGGACGAGGCGCTGATCGACTCGATGGTCGTGACCGGGCACTCCACCACGCCCGGCTACAACGACCCGGCCTACCCGATCGAGGGCAGGCCGGTGCACGTGTAGGGATCAGGGGTCGGAAGTCGGGGATCAGGGAAAGAATACGCGGTCATGCCCGGGCCTGACCCGGGCTTCCACGCTTCCTTTGTGCGCGCTTAACTCCAGTTCGGTGGCCGGCCATGACGGATTGGTCCCGTTCCCCGATCCCCGGCCTCTGATCCCTGGAACTAATGCTGCTCCGGCAGGCGGCCTTCCTCGGCGAGGTCGGCGAACTTGGTGAAATTGCCGTCGAAGAACAGGCTGATGGTGTTGGTTGGCCCGTGGCGCTGCTTGCCGATGATGATCTCGGCGCGGTTGTGCGCCTCCTCGGCGCGCTGTTGCCAGCGCTCCATCCGGTCGTTGAACTTCTCGTCGCTCTCGTCCGCGCGCTTCTGCGGTTCCTCGCGCTTGAGGTAGTATTCCGCGCGATAGATGAACATCACCACGTCGGCGTCCTGCTCGATCGATCCCGATTCGCGCAGGTCGGCGAGCTGCGGGCGCTTGTCCTCGCGCTGCTCGACGGCGCGGCTGAGCTGCGAGATCGCCAGCACCGGCACGTTCAGTTCCTTGGCCAGCGACTTCAGGCCCCGGGTGATCTCGGATATCTCCTGCACGCGGTTCTCGCTGCGGCTGGCCTTACTCGGCTGTGCAAGCTGCAGGTAGTCGACCACGATCAGCCCCAGCCCGCGCTGGCGCTTGAGCCGCCGCGCCCGGGTGCGCAGCGCGCTGACCGTCAGGGCCGGCGTGTCGTCGATGTGCAGCGGCAGGCGATGCAGCTCCTGCGCGGCCTGCACGACGCGGGGAAACTCCTCGTGGCTGATGGCGCCGCGGCGAATGCGGTCGGACGCGATCTCCGCGCGTTCGGACAACAGGCGGGTGGCGAGCTGCTCGGAGGACATTTCCATCGAGAAGAAGCCGACCACCGCGCCCTCGCCATCGCCGCGCTCCAGCCGCGCGCGCGCCGCGTTGTAGGCAATGTTGGTGGCGAGCGCGGTCTTGCCCATGGCGGGGCGCGCGGCGAGCACGATCAGGTCGGAGGGATGCAGGCCGCCCAGCGAGGCATCCAGATCGCGGAAACCCGTGGTGACGCCCACCACGTGGCCCGCGCGCTTGTATGCCGCCTCGGCCATGCCGATGGCGGTTTTCAGTGCCGATTCCAGCGGCTTGAACCCGCCTTCAAGCTGGCCCACGCTGGCGAGATCGAACAGTTGCTGCTCGGCGCGCTCGATCTGGTCGGCGGCGGGCAGTTCAAGGTCGGCGCCGTAGGCGTTGTTGACCATCTGCTCGCCCAGGTCGATCAACTGCCGGCGGACATGGGCGTCGTGGATGGCGCGGCCATAATCCTCGGCATTGACGATGGTAATGGCCGAGCCCGCCAAGCGCGCCAGGTAGCCGATGCCGCCGATATCCGCCAGTTCCTGGTCACGCTCGAACAGCGCCTTCAAGGTCACCACGTCGGCGATCTGGCCGGCGTCGATCAGCCGCGCCATGGCCTGGTAGATCTTGCCGTTGGCCGGGTCGCTGAAATGCTCGGGGCGCAGAAACTCCGCCACGCGCTCCAGCGCGCGGTTGTTCATCAGGATCGCGCCCAGAAGCGCCTGCTCGGCCTCCAGGTTGCGCGGCGGGGTGCGGGGAACCGGGCCGCCGTCGATGCCACGCAGCGGCGTGACGTTGGTGTCCGTACGCGATGGTTCCATTGCTTCCGGTCGGGCTTCCGCGGTCGAAGTAGGCGCCGACAATCGCGGGCGCCGGAGGATGATCGTGACTGACGATGTAACGACGGCTACTTCAATCGGTCACACGGCACGCTAGCGAGCCCGATGCGCGCGCGCCATCACCGCAAAGAAAGGATAACGTGGACAAGTCGGCCGCGATAGGTCCGCGGCAGGAAAAACGTCCCGCCGCCGAATTGCTTGGACTTGTTCGCCAATTCGAATTGCCTGCGCCGGACGCACCGTTTGCGGGCCGGTGACGCCCGGCGGTAGCGCGGCAAGCGATTCGGCGGCGTCGAGCCGACTTGCGGCTGGCGGCAGGCGAAGAAGCGCTTGGAATTCGGCCGCCCTTCATGTTAGACAATGCTAATATAAGAATTGCTCAATGGTTGGGAGGAGAAACATGCCCCGCATGCGCGAACGCGGCTTCTTCGAACTCTACCGTGACGATCCAGAACGTGCGGACGCGCTGGTGTTCGGCCGCGTCAGCGATGTCGGACGGCGCGGGTTTCTCAAGGGCGCGGGCCTGGCGGCGATGGGCGCGGCCGTGGGCGGAGCGATCCCCTTCGCCCGCTCGATGCCGGGCGGGCTGATCCCGGCCGCGCTGGCGCAGGGCGCTCCTGCGGCGAGCCAGCCGAAACTCCTCAAGATGGACGGCAAGGCCGAGCTCGTGATCCTCGGCGACCGGCCGCTGGTGTGCGAGACGCCCGAGCACATGCTGGACGACGACGTCACGCCGACCGAACGCATTTTCATCCGCAACAACGGCCAGATTCCCGAGCCGGCCAAGGACCCGGACGCCTGGGAGATCGCGGTGGACGGCGAGGTGAACACCCCCCTCAAGCTGAAGCTTGGCGAGATCAAGCAGAAGTTCCAGCACGTCAGCCATGCCATGCAGATGGAATGCGGCGGCAACGGGCGCGGCGCCTTCAGCCCGGAAGCGCGCGGCAACCAGTGGGGCAACGGCGCGGTCTCGAACGCGGCCTGGACCGGCGTGCGGCTGGCCGACCTGCTGAAGGCGGCGGGATTGAAGTCGACGGCGGTATTTACCGGACACTACGGGGCGGACCCGCATCTGTCCGGCGATGCGACCAAGCCCTCGATCTCGCGCGGGGTGCCGATCGCCAAGGCGATGGAGGAGCACACGATCCTCGCATTTGCGGTCAACGGCAAGCCGTTGCCGTCGGTCCACGGTTTCCCGGCGCGGCTGATCGTGCCGGGCTGGCCGGGCTCGGCCTCGCAGAAATGGCTGACGCGCATCTGGGTGCGCGACAAGGAGCACGACGGGCCGGGCATGACCGGCACCGCCTATCGCGTGCCGCGCACGCCGATGGTCCCCGGCGGCAAGGCCGACGAGAAGGATTTCCGCATTCTTGAATCCATGCCGCTGCGCTCGATCGTCACCAATATCGCCAACGGAACGAAACTGCCGGCCGGCACGCGCAAGGTCGACGTGCGCGGCCATGCCTGGGCCGGCGAGAAGACCGTGCGCGCGGTCGACGTGTCGATCGATTTCGGCCAGACCTGGACCAAGGGCGAGGTCAAGCCGCCCGCAGGCAGGTACGCCTGGCAGCGCTGGACCGCCTCGGCCAGCCTGCCGAGCGCCGGCTATTACGAGGTTTGGGTGCGGGCCACGGACAGCGAGGGGATTGCGCAGCCCTTCGCGGCCTGGAACTGGAACCCGCAGGGCTATGGCGGCAACGCGGTGCACCGTGTGGCGATCCTGGTCGAAAGCTGAGGCGCTGCGCGCGGCGTGGATCGCGGCCTGGCTCGCGCTCGGCTTGCCGGTCGCCGCCCAGCAGGTTCTGCCGCCGCCGTCGGAAGAGGAGACGCCGGAAAACTTCCCGGAGGGCAAGGGCCGGGACGAGACCTTCTACCTGTGCATCGCCTGCCACGGCACCGCCCTGATCAAGCAGCAGGGCATGTCGCGCGAGCGCTGGGACCAGACCCTCACCTGGATGACCGAGAAGCACGGCATGCCCGCCCCCGACGCGGACGAGCGCAAGCTGATCGTCGACTACCTGGCGACGAATTTTCCTCCCCGCCAGCGCGGCAGGCCCAACCCTTTCCTGCAGAACTGACGGGGTCAGCCTGCGGCGCGGCCGGGGACAAGCGTGGGGCGCCTCGGGCGCAAACCGCGCTCGGTCGAATGGATGTAGTCGCGCGTGCGCGGCACCGCGAAGGGGTCGCGCGCAAGCTGCATCTGGAACACCATGTGGTTCAGGCGCCGGAACGCCATCTCGGTATAGGCGAGGTAGAACTCCCACATCCGGCAGAAGCGTTCGTCGAACAGCACCGCCGCCCGTGCGCGGTTGGCCGCGAAATTCTCGCGCCAGGCCGCCAGCGTATCGGCGTAATGCGGGTAAAGCAGTTCGATGTCGGTGGCGCTGAGCCCGCTTTTCTCGACCGCCGGCAGCACCTCGGACAGGGCCGGAATGTAGCCGCCGGGGAAGATGTATTTCTCGATCCAGGGGTCGATCGCATGCGGTCCCCACATGCAGCCGATCGAATGCAGCAGCGCCACGCCGTCTTCCGGCAGAAGCTCTTTCACCTTTCTGAAGAAAGCGCGGTACTGGGGCACGCCGACATGCTCGAACATGCCGACCGACACGATGCGGTCGAACCTGCCCTCGACCTGGCGGTAGTCCATCAGCTCGAACCGGGCGCGGTCCGTTAGGCCCTTGGCCGCCGCCCGGCTGCGCGCCAGGGCGACTTGGCGCTCGGACAAGGTGACGCCCAGCACCTCGACATCGCAGCGCTCGGCCAGGAACAGCGCCATCCCGCCCCAACCGCAGCCGATGTCCAGCACCTTCATGCCCGGCTTCAGCAGCAGCTTTGCCGCGATGTGGCGCTTCTTGCTCTCCTGCGCCTGCTCCAGCCCGTCGCTCGGATCGACGAAGTAAGCGCAGGAGTACTGCTTGTCGCTGTCGAGAAACAGCGCGTAAAGCTCGTCGGAAAGGTCGTAATGGTGGGCCACGTTGCGCTTCGAGCGCCCGATCGGATTGAACTGGACAAACGGCCGCGCCAGCCATCCCAGCGCCAGGTTGAGCCGCGCCAGCGGATGGGTGGCATAGCCCCCGTAGTTCATCGCGCAGAGGTCGATAAGCGCATGGATGTCGCCTGTTTCAACCGTCAGCGTTCCATCCATGTAGGCTTCGCCAAGGGCCAGGCGCGGGGTCAAGGCCAACCGCCGATGGAGCCGGCGGTCGTGCAGCCGAATCGCCACGGTTGGCCCAGGAGCGCCCTGGAAAACATGCGCGCGGCCGTCCGCGTCCGTCAGCTCGAGTCTTCCGACGCGGATCATCCGTCGCAGGAAATGCGACAACATCCGCATGGCCGTTCACTCCCCCAACGACATGCGGCCGACGGTCGCGGCGATGCGCGCGGCGAATTTCCGGCGACCACCGCCCGCCGACCCCCAGCGCTTTCCGCGCCGGCTTTCTTTCCAAAACTATTCTAAGGAACGGGCGGCTTGGCAAGGGGGTTCCCCCTGCGCGTTGGGCATGGCTGTATCGAACCGGCCGAAACGCTCTCAGCCCGGGAAGATTCCCGCCGGGCGTTGGCACGAATTGCGCGCGATGGTTGATCCGCGCGATGGAATCCTTGTCGCGCGAGTTAACCCAGCGATTCGCGCCCGATTCGTCTCGTTGCAGCCCTTCGGGGCCAGGCCCGAGGCGGGGCCTGGTCCTAGTCCTCCTCGCCGGGCTTGGCCTTCTTGCCCTTGGCCCTGGCTTTCTTGGGCTTCTCCTCGGCGGCCTCGGCCTTCACCTCGCCCTTTTCCTCTCCGGCCGGCCTCTTGGCTTTCTTCGCCTTGGCGGCCTTGTCGCCTTCCGGCTTGGCTTCCGGCGCGGCCTCGCCGGCAGGCGCAGCCTCGGCGGCAGGGGGCGGCGCCTCGAAGATCGCTTCGGCGCTCGGCACCTCGCCGGCCGCCTGACGCTCGGCCTCCTCTTCCGACTTGGCGACGTTGACCGTGATCGTCGCCGCCACCTCGGGATGCAGCATCACGCGCGTCTGCACGATGCCCAGGGTCTTGATCGGGCGGTCGATGCGCACTTGGCGGTGATCGACGGTGAAGCCGGCGGCGGTCACCGCCTCGGCAACGTCGCGCCCGGTGACCGACCCGTAGAGCTGGCCGGTCTCCGCGGCCTGGCGCAGCAGCACGATCGACAGCCCGTCCAGCTTCTTGGCGACGGCCTCGGCCTCGCCCTTCAGGCGCAGGTTGTTGGCCTCGAGCTGCGCGCGCTGCTTCTCGAAGCGCTCCAGATTCTCCTTGGTGGCGCGCAGCGCCTTCTTCTGCGGCAGCAGGAAATTGCGCGCGAAGCCGGGCTTCACCCGCACCACGTCGCCCATCTGCCCCAGCTTCTCCACGCGCTCCAGCAGGATCACTTGCATCGCGGTCATCTCAACGCTCCACTGTCCCGGTCCCACCGGGATCCCCGATCGACCATCACGCCTAGGCGTTGCGCAGCATCCGCCGCTTCAGCTTCAAGAACGGTTCGGCCAGACCCAGGCTGACCAGCACGAACATCGGCAGGCCCATGCCGGCCACCAGGTAGATCACCACCAGCATCCAGCGCTTGCCCTCGATCCGCCGCACCGCGGCATGCGCCACGGCAAGCCCACCCAGAAGCCCGCCGAACAGGATCACCGGCAGGGCGTTGCGCGCCAGGTAGCCGAGATCGCCCGGCAAGAGCCAGCCGAGCAGCACGAACCCCACCAGCAGGACCGGCAGCACCGGCGGCAGGTCCAAGCTCGCCATGTCCGGCGCCGGGCGCCGGTTCAGGCCGAAGCGCATCAGCAGGCCCTGCGCCAGCACGCCGTTGACGGCGGTCACGAACATCAGCATCGCCACGGCAAGCCCCAACAGCTGCGCCGACATGTTGTCGATCGCCTTCATACGCTCGTCCGGCGCCATCGGCTCCCGCACGATATGGGCGATGAAATCGGCCGACCACCCCGCAACCACGCGCGCATAGGCCTCTATCCCGCCCTGAATCGCCAGGATCAGCCCGGCCAGGGCAAGTCCCGCCAGGCCCAGCGCGACCAGCCATCCGGTCAAGAGCCCGGGCGGATACCACTCGATCGTGCCGTCGGCGGCCTGGCGCGACAGCAGCGCCTGGCGCACCAGAACGACGGTCGGCACGAAGAAGACGGCGACCAGGAACAGCGCCAGGTCGATGCTCCGCAGCGCGACCATCAAGGTCGCGGCGGCGCCGGCGATCGCCGTGGCCGTCGCACCCATGGCCAGCCCGGCGACGAACAGGGGGAAATGGGCGACGTACAGCAGCGGCAGGCCCGCCTGCGGGCGAATCGTCATCGCGCAGTACATCGCTCCACTCAGCACCCCCGCGCCAAGCGCGAACGCCCAGAAGCGCGATTGTGCCGACATCGCCGTCTTCCCGAATGCCCGGCGCCGTCGGGCGCTAGCGCAAGATGTAGGGCAGCAGCCCCAGGAACCGCGCGCGCTTGATCGCCTGGGCCAGCTCGCGCTGCTTCTTGGCCGACACGGCGGTGATCCGGCTCGGCACGATCTTGCCGCGCTCCGAGATGAAACGCTGCAGCAGGCGGATGTCCTTGAAGTCGATCTTCGGCGCGTTGGGGCCGGAGAAGGGGCAGCTCTTGCGCCGGCGGAAGAACGGCCGGCGCCCGCCGCTGCGGGCCGGGGCGGCAGACGCGGTCATTGACGGTCTCCTTCAAGGCCGGGTGCGTCCATGCCGGGGCCGCCCTCGAAGCCGCCGCCGAAGCCGCGCCGGCCTTCCCGGCGCGGCCGGTCGCCGCGCGGACCGCGGTCGTCGCGGTCGTCGCGCTTCTGCATCATCGGCGACGGGCCCTCCTCGAGTTGGTCGACGCGCACGGTCAGGTAGCGCAGCACGTCCTCGTTGATGCGCATGTTGCGTTCGAGTTCGCTCACCGCCGCTGGCGGGCAGTCGAGGTTCATGAGCACGAAGTGCCCCTTGCGATTCTTGCGGATGCGGAAGGCGAGGCCGCGCAGGCCCCAGAATTCCTTCTTGGTGACCGTGCCGCCGTTTTCCTTGACCAGATTGGCGTAGGTTTCGGCAAGCGCTTCGACTTGGGCGCCCGCCACGTCCTGACGGACGAGGAATACGTTCTCGTAGAACGCCATCGTATCGGCTCTCCTCTCGGCTGTTCGCGGCCCGGCGCCGGTCAGGCCGGCCGCCCTGGCCTAGCCGGCGGACCTGCGCCGCCGGCAAGGAGCTATGCAAGGCGCGGGGTTATGCCTGAAACGCGGGGCCATGTCCAGCACGCCCAGACGCACCTATTATAACAATAATGTCAACGGCTTGCAGCTCGCCGCAGCGGCGGCGCGCGGCGGCAGAGCAGCTTGTCGATGCGCCGGCCGTCCAGGTCGACAATCTCGAGCCGCCAGCCGTGAACGTCGAAGGTCTTGCCCAACGCCGGCAGGTGGCCCAGATGGTCGAGCACGAAGCCGGCTACCGTGTGGTAGCGTCGGGTCTCCGGCAGCGGTATCCCGGTCAGATCGGCGAATTCGTCGGCCGGCATCGAGCCCGAGATCAGGTACGAGCCGTCCTCGCGCCGGATCGCCGCCGGCTCGGGGTGGCCCTCTTCGGTGCGGAACGCGCCGGCGATCGCCTCGAGTATATCGGCCGGCGTCACTACGCCCTGGAACGTGCCGTACTCGTCGTGCACCAGCCCTATATGCACCGGCGAGGCCTTCAGCTCAGCCACCACGTCCAGCGCATCGGCCGTCTCCGGCACCACCGGCGCCTTGCGGACGAAGTCGCGCACCGAGGGCTGCTTGCCTTCGAGATAGGCGTCGAGCAAGTCCTTGGCCTGGATCACGCCGATCACGGTGTCGGGCGAGCCTTCCCACACCGGCAGGCGCGAGTGCTGGCTCTGCGCGATCGTCCTGCGTGCGGCGGCTTGATCGCAGTCTACGTCGAGCATGTTGACGTCCTGGCGCGGGGTCATCACCGCACGCACCGGCCGGTCGCCCAGGCGCATGACGCCGGCGATCATCTTGTGCTCGTCGGGTTCGATCACGCCGGCCGATTCCGCCTCGGCGATCAGCGTCTTGATTTCCTCTTCCGTCACCCGCTGCCCGCCTTCGGCATGCTGGCCAAGCAGGCGCAACGCCAGCTTGCCCGATTGGTTGAGCAGCCAGACCACCGGGGCGGCCGCGGTCGCCAGCACCGTCATTGCCGGGGCCACGCGCACCGCGATCGCCTCCGGCGCGCGCAGGCCGATCTGCTTGGGGACCAGTTCGCCTACGATCAGCGAGAAATAGGTGATGCCGGCGACGACGATGCCGACGCCGAGCAGGTCGGCCGAGCCGTGCGCCATCCCAAGTCCCTTGAGGCACTCAGCAAGCCGCAGCCCCAGCGTCGCGCCCGAAAACGCGCCGGACAGCACCCCCACCAGCGTGATGCCGGTCTGCACGGTGGAAAGGAAGCGGCCGGGATCGGAGGCCAGGGCGAGCGCGCGGCGCGATCCCGGCACGTTTCGCTGCACCATGGCCTTCAGCTTGGCCGGGCGCGACGACACCACCGCCAGCTCGGACATGGCCAAGAGCCCGTTGATCACGATCAACAGGGTCACGACCGCCAATTCGATCAGCAGCATCCCAGTCTTCCCGGCGGAGCGAAGGGCCATTTTGTCCCGAATTGCGGTCGGGTGGCTATGTGGGAATCGTGCGGCCGGCCCTTGACATGCCGCGGCGTGGCGGCTTCCTTTGCCGGCTTCCGCCCAACAGGGGACCCCAGCAAGCCATGAGCCGCGCCTTCGTATTTCCCGGTCAGGGCTCCCAGGCCGTCGGCATGGGTGCCGAACTGGCGAAGGCGTTCCCCACCGCGCGCGAGGTCTTCGAAGAGGTCGACGAAGCGCTGAAGCAGCGCCTGTCGCGCCTGATGGCGGAGGGGCCGGAATCCGCGCTGACCTTGACGGAGAACGCCCAGCCCGCGCTGATGGCGGTCAGCATCGCCGCGCTGCGCGCGATCGAGCGCGAGGGCAACACCACGCTGGCGAAGCTGGCCGGGCTGGTCGCCGGCCATTCGCTGGGCGAGTACTCGGCGCTGTGCGCGGCCGGCGCGTTGGGGCTTTCCGACGCCGCGCGCCTGCTGAAGCATCGCGGCCGCGCGATGCAGTCCGCGGTGCCGGTGGGCGAGGGCGCAATGGCGGCGCTGATGGGCATGGAACTGGCGGCGGCGCGCCAGGTCGCCCAGGAAGCGAGCGCCACCACCGGGCTGGTATGCGACGTCGCCAACGACAACGCGCCGGGCCAGGTCGTGGTCAGCGGCGCCGCGCCTGCGGTCGACAAGGCGGTCGAGCTGGCGGCGGGACGCGGCGGCCGGCGGTCAATCAGGCTGCCGGTCAGCGCCCCGTTCCATTGCCGGCTCATGAAACCGGCGGCCGAAGCGATGGAGAAGGCGCTGGCCGAGGTGCAGGTCGCCGTTCCCGTCGTGCCGGTGGTGGCGAATGTCTCGGCCGAGCCGGTCGACGATCCCCACGAGATCCGCAGGCTGCTGGTCGAGCAGGTGACCGCGACGGTGCGCTGGCGCGACTGCGTGGCGGCGATGAAGGCGCGCGGAATCGCGACCCTGGTAGAATGCGGCGCCGGCAAGGTGCTCAGCGGCCTGGCGCGGCGCATCGACAAGGACCTGCAGGCCGTGACCGTCGGCACGCCGGCCGAGGTCGAGAGCTTCCTGAAATCCCTGTGAGGCCGCCATGTTCGATCTGACGGGCCGCGGAGCCCTTATCACCGGCGCGTCGGGCGGGATAGGCGCGGCGATCGCGCGCGTGCTGCACGCCGCCGGCGCCAGGGTCGCGCTCAGCGGCACGCGCGCCCCGGCGCTCGAAGCGCTTCAGGCCGAGCTCGGCGCGCGCGCCTTCGTGGCGCCGGCGGATCTGTCGCAGCCCGAGGCCGCCGACGCGCTCGTCAAGCAGGCCGAGCAAGCTTTGGGTGCGGTCGACATCCTGGTGAACAACGCCGGCGTCAACCGCGACATGCTGCTGATGCGGCTGACCGACAAGGACTGGCAGACGGTGCTGGAAGTCGATCTCAACGCCGCCTTCCGCCTGTCGCGTTCGGCACTGCGCGGCATGGTCAAGCGGCGCTGGGGGCGGATCGTCGGCATCGGCTCGGTGGTAGGCACGATCGGCAATCCCGGCCAGGCCAACTATGCCGCCGCCAAGGCCGGGCTGATCGGCATGTCGAAGGCGCTGGCCTACGAGGTCGCGACCCGCAACATCACGGTTAACGTCGTCGCGCCCGGTTTCGTCCGCACCGCCATGACCGACAAGCTCAACGACGACCAGCGCGCCAAGATCATCGACCGCATTCCCGCCGGGCGGTTGGGCGAGGCGGGCGACGTCGCCGCCTGCGTGCTGTTCCTTGCCAGCGAGGAGGCGGCCTACGTCACCGGCCAGACCTTGCACGTCAACGGCGGAATGGCCATGATCTGAGCGGCCGGCCCGCCGGAGCCCTTTCCGGGCGGGTTGCGGTCGCCGCCGTGCGGCTGGTCAAGCCAGGGGAACTGTGTTACGAAACCGCGCTTCCGCCGGTCCGGGCGCCGTTGGGCCCCAGTTTCGCGGCGCGTTTTCCTTTTGATAAGAACGGGTTGAGGGATAGGCAGCAATGAGCGATGTCTCCGAGCGCGTGAAGAAGATCGTGGTCGAGCATTTGGGCGTGGAGGAGACCAAGGTCACCGACAACGCCAGCTTTATCGACGATCTTGGCGCTGACAGCCTGGACACGGTCGAGCTCGTGATGGCGTTCGAGGAGGAATTCGGCCTCGAGATTCCGGATGACGCGGCCGAGAAGATCCTGACCGTCAAGGACGCGATCGCGTTCATCGAAAAGCAGGCCGCCTGATCCTTCGGGCGGCCCTCGGCATCCCCCGATAGCTGCGAGCGGCAACCGGCCATGAATGGGCAGCGACGCGTCGTCGTAACCGGCATGGGGCTGGCCACGCCGTTGGGCGTCGGCGTCGAGACCAACTGGTCGCGGCTGATCGAAAGCCAGTCGGGCATTCGCTCGATCCAGTCCTTCGACGTGACCGACCTGCCGGCCAAGATCGCCGGGCAACTGCCCCAGGGCGACACGGCCTCGGGCCTGTTCAACGCCGACGACTGGGTCCCGCCCAAGGACCAGCGCAAGATGGATCCGTTCATCGTCTACGCCATGACGGCGGCGACGATGGCGGTCGAGGATTCCGGCTGGAAGCCGCAGGACGAGCAGGGATGCGAGCGAACGGGCGTGATGATCGGCTCGGGCATCGGCGGGCTGCCGGGGATCACCGAGGGTGCGATCACGCTGAAGGAGCGGGGCCTCAAGCGCATCAGCCCGTTCTTCATCCCGTCCAACCTGATCAACCTCGCCTCCGGCCACGTGTCGATCAAGTACGGTTTCAGGGGTCCGAACCATGCGGTGGTGACCGCATGCTCGACCGGCGCGCATGCGATCGGCGACGCGGCGCGGCTGATCATGTGGGACGACGCCGACGTGATGGTGGCGGGGGGCACCGAAGCGGCGGTGTGCCGCATCGGGCTGGCGGGCTTCGCGCGCGCCAACGCGCTGTCGACCAATTTCAACGACACGCCCGAGCGCGCCTCGCGCCCCTGGGACAAGGACCGCGACGGCTTCGTGATGGGCGAGGGCTCGGGCATCGTCGTGCTCGAGGAGCTCGAGCATGCGCGCAAGCGAGGCGCCAAGATCTATGCCGAGGTGGTCGGCTACGGCATGTCGGGCGACGCCTACCACATCACCGCGCCGTCGGAGGACGGCAACGGCGGCTACCGCTCGATGCGCAACGCGCTGAAGCGCGCGAAATTGAACCCCGAGGACATCGACTACATCAACGCCCACGGCACCTCGACGCCGCTCGGCGACGAGATCGAACTCGGCGCCGTCAAGCGGCTGTTCGGCGATGCGGCGTACAAACTGTCGATGTCATCGACCAAGTCGGCGATCGGGCATCTGCTGGGTGCGGCCGGCAGCGTCGAAGCGATCTTCTCGATCCTGGCGATCCGCGACCAGGTGGTGCCGCCGACGCTGAACCTCGACAATCCCTCCGAGGGCTGCGACATCGACCTGGTGCCGAAGGTGGCCAAGAAGCGCAAGGTCCGCCGCGCGCTGTCGAACTCCTTCGGATTCGGCGGCACCAACGCCAGCCTGATCTTCGCCGGCATGGCGTAAGGTACGCGGGCGATTCGCCGGTGCTTGGCGACGCCGCCGGCGGGCGCTCCTCGGGCGAGCCGGTCGACGGTCTATCAACCGCCGCGTCATGGGAAGCCCGAAGGGCGCGCCGCAAGGGGCGGGGGCCATGAAGCCCACCAGCACCCCGAAATCGCCGCAATTCTGCTAGACTCTCGGCCGCGATGCGGCAGCGGCTCCACCTCCTAATCGCCCTCGGCCTGGCCCTGTTCGGCGGGCTTGCCGGGCTTGTCTTCTGGGGCTTCGCGCAGTTCACCCGGCCAGGGCCGTTGGCCCAGGACACCACGCTTATCATCGACCGCGGCGGGGTGGAGCAGGTCACGCGCGTGCTGGCCGACGCCGGCGTGATCCAGCATCCCGTGGTCTTCGCGCTTGCCGTGCGGCTGACCGGCGCCGCCGGTCGCCTGAAGTCGGGCGAATACCTGTTCCCTGCGCGTATCGCGATGGAGGACGTCTCGCGCATGCTGCAGAGCGGCAAGACGGTCGACCGCAAGCTCGTCGTGCCCGAGGGGATGACGACGGCCGAGGTCCTCAGGATGCTGACGGATCAGGCCGGCTTCACCGGCGCCCCCGCGACGGCGGGCGAGGGCGAGCTGATGCCGGCCACCTACTACTACAAATACGGCGACGCGCGGCCATGGATGGTCCAGCGCATGCGCGAGGAGCAGCGCCAGGTTCTGCAGGAGCTCTGGGCCAGGCGCGCGCCGGGCCTGCCCTTCGCCAATCCGCGCGAGGCGGTCACCTTGGCTTCGATCGTCGAGCGGGAAACCGGGCGCGCCTCCGAGCGGGCGCGCGTCGCGGGCGTGTTCATCAACCGGCTCAACAAGGGGATGAAGCTCGAGGCCGATCCGACCGTCGCCTACGCGGCGTCCGGCGGCCAGGGCAAGCTCGACCGCCCGATCAGCAAGAATGACCTTGCGCTCAAGCACCCCTACAACACCTATCAGAACGCCGGCCTGCCGCCCGGCCCGATCGGCAATCCCGGCCGCGCCGCGCTCGCCGCCGTGCTCAATCCCGACCGGCACGACGAGCTGTTCTTCGTCGCCGACGGCAATGGCGGCCACGTCTTCGCCAAGACCTTGGCCGACCACCAGAAGAACGTCGCGCGCTGGCGCCAGATCGAACAGCAGCGCAACAACGCCAACAGCAACACGCAGACCCCCGCGCGCCCCAGCCAGGCGGCGAATTGAGGTGCCGCCTCAGGTCTTCGACTTGGTGGGCGCGCGCGCCAGCAGCCAGTCGCTGACCGCAAGCGGCAGCGCGCCCAGCAGCCAGGCGCCAAAATACATCGGCAGCGGGAAAGCGATGCGGCGCTTGCGGCGGCGAAGCCCGCGGCGGATCGCGCGCGCCGCCTTTTCGACCGACCATAGCATCGGCATGCGGAAGTAGTTGCCGCGGGTCATCGGCGTGTCGACGAAGCCGGGCAGGATCACCGAGACGGCGATGGCCTCGGGCGCAAGCCTGACCGCCAGTCCCTCGCCCCAGGCCTTCTCCGCCGCCTTGCTGGCGGAATAGGCGGGCGCGCCGGGCATGCCGCGCATCGCCGCCAGCGAGGATACGATCGCAATCTGACCGCGCCAGCGCCCCCTGCGCTGCTCGCGCGCGCGCATCCGCTCGAGCGCCGGCAATACGGTGTTCAGCACCCCGTCGACGTTGACGGCGAACATCCGGCGGGTGGCGGCCGGGCCGTCGTCGCCGGTGCCTGTGGTGACGGTCGACACGCCGGCATTGGCAACCACCAGGTCGAGCGTCGCGCGCGCGTCGGCGGCGTTGATCCATCGCGCCATCGCCGCGGCGTCGGTCACATCCTGCGCCGTGCCGATCGCCACCGCGCCCAACAGGCGGCAGCGATCGACCACAAGCGACAGACGCCGGCGATCCCGCCCGCCGAGGTGCAAGGTCACGCCCGGCGCGGCATAGGCCGCGGCCAGCGCCGCGCCGATGCCGCTCGAGGCGCCGGTGATGAGGATGGATCGAGGCTGCATGCGACCGGTTGTTGCTCCCCGCGGCCGAGTATAGATTGGCCGCCCGCCATGCCGCCGCGCAATTCCGCGTGTTTCCCAGGGAGCCCGACTTGCCCATCGCCAGCATGACCGGATTCGCCCGCGCCGCCGGACGGCTGGGCGCGCGCGGCTGGACCTGGGAGCTGCGCAGCGTCAACGCGCGCGGCCTGGACCTGCGGCTGCGCCTACCCCCCGGCTTCGAGGCGTTGGAAGGACCGGCCCGCAACGCGGTCGCCGAGAAGTTCAGGCGCGGCGCGGTCAGCCTGAACCTGCAGGTGACGACCGACGCCGGCGCCGCCGCATACCGCATCAACACCCCGATGATCGAGCAGCTGATCGGGATCGCCGAGGCGTTCAAGGGCCGGGTCGACCCGGCGGCGCCCCGGCTCGACGCGCTGCTGGCCGTGCGCGGCGTGGTCGAACCCGTCGAGGAAGACGAGGACGAGGCCGCGCGCGAGCGGCGCCAGCAGGCCATGCTGGCGACCCTCGGCGAGGCGCTCGGCCAGCTTGTCGCGGCGCGGGCGGCCGAAGGCGCGCGACTCGAGGTGCTGCTGGCGCAACGCCTGGCGGAGATCGAGGCGCTGGGGGCGCGCGCTGCCGGTGCCGCTGCCACCCAGCCGGCGGCGATCCGGGCGCGGCTCAAGCAGCAGGTCGAAGAATTGCTCGCGGCGCAGCCCGCCCTGCCGGAGGACCGATTGCTGCAGGAAGCGGCGCTGGTCGCCTCCAAGGCCGACATCCGCGAGGAGCTGGACCGCCTGACCGCCCATGTCTCGGCGGCGCGCGACCTGCTGAAGCGCGGCGGCGCGGTCGGCCGCCAACTCGACTTCCTTTGCCAGGAGTTCAACCGCGAGGCCAACACGCTGTGCTCGAAGTCCGCCGACCTGGAGCTGACGCGAATAGGCCTTGACCTGAAGACCGCGATCGAGCAATTGCGCGAGCAGGCCGCGAACGTGGAATAGCCCCAAGCGCCCCATGGAACCTTTCTTCCCCCGCCGCCGCGGCCTGATGCTGGTGCTGTCCTCGCCCTCCGGCGCCGGCAAGACCACGATCTCGCGCCGGCTGCTCGAGCGCGATTCGAACCTGCACATGTCGGTTTCGGTGACCACGCGGCCGAAGCGGCCGGGCGAGGTGGCCGGCCGGGACTACCACTTCATCGACCTCACCCAGTTCGACCTGATGCGCAACCGCCAGGAGCTGCTGGAATGGGCCAAGGTCTTCGGCAACTACTACGGCACGCCGCGCGCGCCGGTGCAGCAGGCGCTGGAGGCCGGGCGCGACGTGCTGTTCGACATCGACTGGCAGGGAACCCAGCAGCTGCACGAGCACGCGCGCGCCGACCTGGTGAGCGTGTTCGTGCTGCCGCCATCGACCGCCGAACTCGAACGCCGGCTGCGCGGCCGCGCCCAGGACAGCGACGCCGTCGTCGCCCAGCGCATGGCCAAGGCAGCCGACGAGATGACGCACTACGAGGAATACGACTACATCCTCATCAACCGCGACATCGAGGAGAGCGTCGCGGCCGTGCAGGGCATCCTGGCCGCTGAACGCCATCGCCGCCACCGCCAGATCGGCCTCAACGAATTCGTCAAGGCGCTGCGCGAGGGGCAGTAGGCTTTCCCTCGCCCTCCCGCGGCTTCGCGGCGGACCCCTACTTCTCCCGCTGGAAGAGGGTGCCGCGTGCCAAAGGGCCGCTTGACGAAATCCGAACCGTCGCTACCGCGCGCCAAATGCCCGCGCCAGCGCACAGAACTGGGCCACGTCCAGCGCTTCCGCGCGCTCGTCGCCGGCAATGCCGGCGGCTTCGAGCAAGGCCGCCGGATCGACG
>CAYMTM010000026.1:0-11244 GCA_964393375.1 uncultured Rhodospirillaceae bacterium | reverse complement strand
CAGCGATTTCAGGCTTTGCCGCAGCATCTTGCGGCGCTGCCCGAAGGCCGCCTGGGTGACGCGCTCCAGCGCCTCGGCGGCGACCGCGTCGGGCGCTTCGCGCGGCACCAGCCGCACGACGCTTGAAGTGACCTTGGGCGGCGGCGTGAAGGCGCTGGCCGGGATATCGAACAGGAGCTTCGCCCGGCAGGCCCACTGCGTCAGCACGCTGAGCCGGCCGTAGTCTCGGTCGCGTGGGCGCGCGACCAGGCGCAGCGCCACCTCCTTCTGGAACATCAGCGTCAGCGACGCGTAGTCGCGCGCGCGCCTGAGCCAGCCGACCAGCAACGGCGTAGCGATGTTGTAGGGAAGGTTGGCGACGATGTGTCGCGGCGGCGGACACAGCGTCGCCGGGTCGATCGCCAACGCGTCGGCCTCGACCGCCGCAAGCCTGCCGGGATAGGCCGCCGTCAGCTCGGCCAGCGCCGCGACGGCGCGCGGATCGCGCTCGATCGCCACGACGCGCGCGGCGGGGCCTTCCAGCAGCGCGCGGGTCAGCCCGCCGGGCCCGGGCCCAATCTCGATCGCGCTTGCGCCGGCGAGATCGCCCGCCGCGCGCGCGATGCGCCGCGTCAGGTTGAGGTCAAGCAGGAAGTGCTGGCCCAGCGCTTTCCTGGCCAGGAGGCCGTGGCGGCGGATGACCTCGCGCAGCGGCGGCAGCGCCCCATCCGCCGGGCCGGGCGCAGCGTTCACACCCGCAGATCGACGAACGCGGCGCGCCGGATGTCGCGCAGCAGGCGCCGCGCCATCAGGTCCAGGCGCTGCTGGGTGATGCGGTCGCGGATGTCCTCGCGCCCGGGCAGCGGCGTCGGCTCGGGTTCCGTGCGATCGCACACCATCAGCGTCATCACCGTGCCGGCGTCGGCCTGCACGGCGGCCATCGCCTGGCCCGGCTTGAGCGGCTCGATCATGGCCCGCAGCGGGCCGGGCAGTTCGGTGATCGCCACGTCGCCCAGGTTGACCGAGCGCGAACGCCCCAGCGCCTTGACCGCTTGGTCGAAGGCCGGGCAGTCCTTCGATGCCTTGGCGGCGGCGTCGAGCTGGGCCTTCAGCGCGTCGACCTCGGCGGGTTGCGCGCGCGGCGGCACCGGCAGCATTCCCTGCTGCAGCTTCAGCCGCGCCGGCCCCATGCCGCCCGCCTCGCGCTTCTCGATCAGCGCCAGCAGATAATAGCCGCCGATCGTACGGATCGGCTTGGAGATCGTTGCGGGCGGCATCTGCATCAGCACCGCCTCGAGCTGTTCGTCGAGCTGGCCCTGCTGCACCCAGCCCAGGTCGCCGCCGGCTGCCGCGCTGGCGCTTTGCGAGAATTGCCGCGCGATCGCGGGGAACCGGGCGCCGCGGGCCAACTGGTCGATCAGGCGCTCCATGTTCTTGAGCACCTCGTCCTCGTGCTCGGGCGAATCGACCGCCAGGAATATTTCGGCCACGTGCATCTCCGGCTGGCCGCGGCTCGCCTCGATGCGCTGCAGCGTCTCCTCGATCTCGTCCTCGCCGATCTCGACCTTGGGCTTCAGCTTTCGCTGTACCAGCTTCTGCCAGGCCAGCGTCGATTCCACCTGCTGCGTGATTATCGAGCGCGGCACGTTGTTGGACTGCAGGAACTTGTCCAGGCCGCCGGCCGGCATGTTGTTCTGCTTCTCGACCTCGGAGAGGGCGCGGTTAAGCTCCGATTCCGTGACCTTGATGTTCTGCTTCGCCGCCTCCTGCTTCTGCAGCCGCTCGTCGATCATCGCCTTCAGCACCTGCGGCTGGAAGCGCTTGCGGTTCTCCGGCGTGTCGGGCGCGTTGGACGACACCAGCGCGAACTGGACCCGCGCGTTGAGGTCGAAATACGAGATGATGTCGTCGTTGACGACGGCGGCGATGCGCTGCATGTCCTGCTGCGCGCGCGCGTCCCTGGCGCCGATCGCCAGCGCCGCCATGACCGCCAGGCAAAGGATGCGCGCCTTGCCGCCCCGCCCAGTCATCAATTGGCCCCGAAGATGTTGCCGCCGTTGATCTTAGGCGCGTCGAAGCCGCCCGCCAAGTCGCCCAGCAGGCGGAAGGTCAGCTTGAAATAGATGGTGTCGCCGGCCGCGACTTCCTGGTTCGCCGTGAAGGTCCTGAGCCACCGCACGTCGAAGGTGAAGCATTCGTCCTGGTAGATCGCGCCGGCGCCGTAGTTAACCCAGCCGAGGCCGTTTCCATCGTTCAGGTCGCGCAGTCCGTTGATGTGTACCCTCCAGTTCGCGTCGATCTGCGAGGACAGGTAGCCCTGCGCCTGCTGGACGCGGCCGTTGGAGAACTGGGTGGACGGCGCGCGGACGTAGGAGCCCTGGAGCTGCAGGATCGGCGGACCCACCACGGCGATCGTCTCGTTGCGCTCGATCCCGAAATCCTCCTTGTTGAACCGGAATCGCGTGATGACGTCGAACCACGGATGCGGCGACATTTCCACACGCGCCACGTAATCGCTGCGGTGCCCCGCCAAGCCCGAACTCTGGGTGAACTGCTCGTTCGGGCGCACGTTGTAGCTCTGGCCGAAGAACGTCGTCGCGTAGGCGCCGCTGACGTGGTAAAGCCCGGTGCGCATGCCGTAGATGCCGCGGATGCCGCTGTCGACGCGGTCGGTGCCGGTGAAGCGGTTGGGGTTCCAAAGCCGCGTGTCGTCGAACTCGATGTCGACGCTGTCCTCGTTCGAGATCGCCGCCGGGTTGCGGCCGTTCGGCGACACGAAGCCGCCGAGGACCGGCTCGACCAACTGGCGGTACTCCTCGCCGCGGCGCACGATCGGCAGGCTCCATTGCGCGCCGAGTTGCGGGAACAGCCGGCCCGTCACGCCGTCATGGGTGGTGCCCGGACGGCCCGGGTCGGCGACGTCGTGCGAGCTGTAGACGTCGCCCTGCACCGTGGCGGAGAACCTGTAGACCTCGCCGAAGGGCGAGATGTACGGCACCTGGTAGCCGCCGGTCACCGAGACGCGGCGGCTGTCCGCGCCGTCGTTGCGCTGCAGCACCATCGTGTTGGCGTCCAGGCTGAAGCGTCCGCCATGCGGCGTGCCCTCGCTGATGTAGTTGTAGTCCCACATCACCGGCACATAGGGAGTGGTGCGCTGGGTGTCGAACGAGCGCAGGCCCTGGAACGCATAGCCGTTGGCCGCGGCATAGCTGCGGCCCATGAATCCCTCGACATAGGCGTTCGTGGTCAGGGTCTGGATGTTCTGGTTGTAGAGGTCGGTGTTGGTGATCTTGTAGAGCGACAGGTAGGTGCGGTCGCTGGCGCGCTGCACGTCGAAGCCCGTGCGCCAGGTCTCGTCGATGTCCCACCGGCCCCGCCCGAACACGTGGCCGCGGATCTCGTTCTTCTCGACGGTCGACGAATCGGTGGTGGTGAAAAGCTGGTTGATGCCCTGGTCGGTACGCGCGACGCTGCCGTCTACCAGCAGCGTGCCGGCCGGATAGTTCTGTCGATACTCCATCCGCCCGATCGGCCCCTTCTTCGTGCTGTACATGGGCAGGAGGGTGACGTCCTTGTCCTTGTCGATCGCCCAGTAGTAGGGGACGCCGGTCATGAAGCCAAGGTTGCTGTTGTAGACGTGCGTGGGAACCAGGAACCCGCTCTGGCGTTTGACGGTCGGGTCGGGATGCTGGAAGTAGGGCGTGTAGGCGACCGGCACGCCGAACATCTCCATCCGGGCGTCGTTGTAGCGGATGACCTGCTCCTGCTGGTCGTGCACGACCCGGCTTGCCTTGAGCTGCCAGAGCGGCGCGCGCGACGGGTCCTCCTCGCAGGGCTTGCAGGCGCTGAACACGCCCTTCTGCATCTCGGTGCGGTTGCCGCCGCTGCGCCTGGCCCCGTTCGCCGCCAGGCGCGAGTTGTCCGTCAGCAGGATGCGGATGTCGCGGATCACGCCGTCCTTCATGGCGTCCGTCAGCTCCATATAGTCGGCGAACAGCACCTCGCCCGTCGGCTCGATCAAGCTGACATTGCCCGACGCCACCACCGTGTTGGTCCGCTGGTTGTAGGTCACGGTATCGGCGAGCAGGGTGCGCTCGCCCTGGACCACCTCGACGCTGCCGCGCGCGACCGCGACGCCGAGCTCGTTGTCGTAGGTGACCTCGTCGGCGGTCAGCACCGCCTCCTGGTTCGGGTCGAACTGCTGCGGCTGCTGCGCCCCGGACGGCGCCGCCGCCAGAAGGGCGAGCGCGATCAGGCCGAGCAGGGCGGCGATGGTCGGGCGCGGCGCCGGCATCACCCGTCCTCGAGGTGCAGCAGCATCGCCGCGCCGAGCATCGAGCTGACGCCGGCCGGCGTCCATGCCGCCAGGATCACCGGGATGGTGGCCGACAGGCCGAGCGCGAAGACGATATCCGAGACGAAGAACAGCAGGAACCCCGACACCACGCCGCCCGTCACCAGATAGGCCGTGCCTCCGCGCCGCGTCGGCCGCAGGGAAAACGTGGCGGCGATCAGCACCATGGCACACAGGAGCAGCGGCACCGCGAGCTGCGCGTGGAAGTGCAGGCGGTGACGGTGCGCCGAGAACCCGGCCTTCTCCAGCGTGTTGATGAACCCGCGCAGATCCCAGAACGACATCGTGTCGGGCGAGGCGAAGCTGTCCTGAATGCGCTCGATCGTCAGGTCGGTCGGCAGCTCGTAGCTTGCCACGAAGCTTGTCGGCTGGTCGGGCAGCGAGACCAGCACGCGCTCGAGCAGCCAGTAGCCGTTGCGCAAGCTGGCCGTGCCGGCGTCGAGCCGGCCGACGAACTTGTCCTTGCCCTGGTAGAGGAAGACCACGACGTTCTGCAGCTCGTTCGTGGTCTGGTCCATCCGGGTGGCGTGGATCACGGCCTGGCCGGAACTGTCGCCCTGGCGCAGCCACAGGCCGGTCTGCGAGACCGACAGCGCGCTGACCTGGCCGCGGAAGAAGATGCCCTCCATGCGTTCGAAGCGCGCCAGCAGTACCGAGGCGATCGGGCTGAACAGGCCCACCTGGATGATGCCGATGGCCGCCGCGATCGAGATCCCCGGCAGCAGGAACTGCCAGACCGAGATGCCGGCGGCGCGCGCCACCACCAGTTCGTTGCTGCGGGTCAGCCGCCAGAAGGCGAACATGCTGCCGAACAGCACCGAGAACGGCATCACCTCCTGCTCCATCTTCGGCAGCTTGAAGATCGCCATCTGCAGGATGATCCAGATCGTCGCCTGGTCCTTGCCGGCGGCGCGGCGCATCAGCTCGATCACGTCGAACAGGAAGATCACCGCCAGCAGGGTCGCGAACACGCCGGCCACGGCATAGAAGAATTGCCGCGCGATATAGGCGAACAGCGTGGAAGACATGCGCATGGCCGGGCGTCCGCTACTCGGCGGCGGCGACGGCCGGTGCGGCGGCCGGCCGGCGGCGGCGATAGGTCATCACCCAGCCCGCCGCCGCGATCGTCAGCAGCGGCAACAGATACATCGCCGGATAGGCCGCGCGCGTCTTGGCGCCCAGGCTGACCAAGCCCATGGATGCGGCCTGCAACAACACCACCGCCAGGCTCGCCGCCACGATGCGCATCGACTGGCCGCGTCGGTTGAAGTCGCCGTGGAGCAGCGCAGCCAGCGCCACCATGGCGAAGGCGATCGTCAGCAGGGGCGAGGCGATGCGGTTGTGGCCTTCGGCGATGATCTGCAGGCGGTAGCGCCGGTCGGCCGGCGAGTTGTCGGGGAAGAACAGGTCGCCGATGTATCGTTCGCGCGGCTCGCGCCAGCGGTTGTCGGCCTGCGCGCGCTCGGCGCTGATCTCGACCGTGTAGCGGTCGAAGTAGAGCAGCGACAGGCGCTTGGTCTGGCGGTCGATCTCCTGGCGGTTGCCGTTCACCAGCACGACGCGCGGGCCGGAATCGGTGCGGATCAACGCGCCGGTCTCCGCCATCAGCGTCACCGGCTGATCCTGCTTGCGCATGTCGTGCACCATGATCCCGCGCAGATCGCCGTCGCCCTCGCGGTGGCGCACGTAGACGATGATGTTGGGTGCCACCTCGTTGAAGGCGCCTTCCTGCAGCAGCACGTTGGAGTATTCGTTGCGGATCGCCCACTGCAGGTCCTTGAACGCGCTGTAGGAGGCGGGCAGGAAGTAGAGGTTGAGCGTGTAGATCGCCAGCACCACGATCCCTGCCACCAGCAGCGCCGGCCGCGCCAGCGCCGCCTGGCTGAAGCCGACCGCGCGGCAGACGATCAGCTCGCTGTCCATGGTCAGGCGGTTGTAGGTGAACAGCACCGCGGCGAAAAGCGCCACCGGCAGCACCACCACCAGGAAGCGCGGCAGCAGCAGCATCGAGAGGTAGAGGAACTCGACCACGGGCAGGCCGCGGTTGACGATCAGGTCGACAAACCGGAGCGACTGCGTCAGCCAGATCGCCAGGGTCAGGCACAGCGTGATGAAGAACATCACGGTTCCGACCTGGCGGAATACGTATTTGGTTATGCCATCCATCCCGGCCGAAACTATAATCCTTGGTTAATGTAAATCCTAGGGTTTCGCCCCATAACCCCTGGATATGATTAATCTGTTGCCCATCGCCCACAGCCGGGGGATTGATTCGCTGCATTGCGGCAAAGCGGGCGGCGCCGAGGCAAACCCGGTGCATAACACGCCGGGATTGTGGCCCGGGTGTGACCATCCCGTTCAAGCGCGCGAGACCTAGGGTCGCGGTCTTTGGCCGACGCACAATTTGTGCCCGGCGGCGATCGGCCAGCTAAATGCGGTGCCGGCCGGGGCGGGGCGCGCGGACGCGAAGCTCGTGCATGCCCCGACCCGGGCTGCTAGTGTCGGCCGCCATCGCCCTACCGTTCGCATGCTGTTCCATACCCAAGCCTTCCTGCTGGCCTTCCTGCCGCTGACGCTCGCCGCCTACTACGCCCTGGCGGCGCGCGCGCAAGCGCGCCGCTGGGCGATGATCGCGGCGTCGCTGGTCTTCTACGGCTATTGGGACTGGCGGCTGGTGCCGCTGCTTGTGGGCTCGGTCGTCGCCAACTGGCTTCTGTCGCTGCTGCCGCCGCGCGTGGCGCTGCGCCGGGTCGTGGCATTCAGCGTCGGCGCGAACCTGCTGGTGCTCGGCCTCTTCAAGTACGCCGATTTCGCGGTCGGCAGCGTCGAGGCGGTGCTGGGCCTGAAGCATGATCCCTTCGGCATCGTGCTGCCGCTCGGCATCAGCTTCTTCACCTTCCAGCAGATCTCGTACCTGGTCGATCTCGGCCGCGGCACCGCGCCGCGCTACCGGTTCTCCGACTACGCGCTGTGGGTGGTGCTGTTCCCGCATCTGATCGCCGGGCCGATCATCCGGCATTACGAGATCATCGAGCAGTTCAAGCTCGAGCCGCTGCGTGCGGGCTTGCCGGAGCGGCTGTCGCGCGGCTTCGTGCTGCTCACGCTCGGCATCGCCAAGAAGGTGCTGCTGGCCGATCCCTTGGGTCGATTGGTCGATCCGGTATTCCAGGCCGCCGCCGAGGGCCGGGCGGTCGGGCTCGTCGAAGGCTGGTGTGCGGGCCTCGCCTTCTCGCTCCAGATCTATTTCGACTTCTCCGGCTATTCCGACATGGCGATGGGGCTGGGCCTGCTGCTGGGCCTGATGCTGCCGCTCAATTTCCTGGCGCCCTATCGCGCGGCCTCGATCCGCGAATTCTGGCGGCGCTGGCACATCACGCTTTCGCGGTTCCTGCGCGACTATCTCTACGTCCCGATGGGCGGAAACCGGCTGGGCCGGGGCGGCCGCGCCTGTGCGACGCTCGGCACGATGCTGCTCGGCGGCCTGTGGCATGGCGCCGGCTGGACCTTCGTCGCCTGGGGGGCGCTGCACGGGGCCGCGCTGGCCGTCAACCAGCTCTGGGCGGGCGCGAACCGGCGCTGCCCCATGCTGGTTGGCTGGCTGCTGACGATGCTGGTGGTGGTCGCGGGCTTCGTGCTGTTCCGCGCGCCGAGCTTCGCGGCCGCATGGGAGGTGCTGACCGGCATGGCGGGACTCAACGGCAAGGGCCGGCTGATGCCGGGCGCGCGCGACTGGTGGCTGGTGCCGCTGGCGGGCGTGGTCGCCATCGCGGGGCCGACCGCGCACCAGCTGGCGCTCGACAAGCTCCGGCCCTCACCCTGGCTCGCTGGAGCGACGGCCTTGCTGTTCGTGTACCTGCTGCTCCTCGTCGGCGGCGGGCGCAACACCGAATTCATCTACTTCCAGTTCTAGGCGCGGCGATGGCGTTCGACGATCTCCAGCCAGTCGCTCCGCGGCGCGAAACCGAGGACGCGGCGCGCCCGCTCGCCCGAGAACACCGAGGCGCGCGGTTCGGTGCGATAGCGCGCTTCGTCCCGGAGCGCCGGCCTCGCGCCGGTCACCCCCGGCAGCCAGTCGAGCGTCGGTTCGGCGCGGCAGGAATCGGCGGCGGTGACGAAATACGCGCCGTCCCGCGCTTCGGCATCCAGGGCGCAGCGGAACGCGCGCGCCGCGTCCTCGGGCGCCACGTAGTAGAACAGGCCGCGATAGGCAGGGTCGCAAGCCCGCGTGACCGTTGGACCCACGATGTCATCGAACATCACCAGGGTCGGGCGCAGGCTCAGCACCGCCATGCCGCGGCGGGCGAAGCCCGCGCCCATCTGCTCCAGCGCCAGCTTGCTCAGCCCGTAGGCGGTGTTGGGCCGGCAGGGATGGTCCTCGTCGACCGGCAGGTAGAGCGGCGGGAAGTCGGCGCGCGCCTCGTTGACGCCCGAGGCGCAGACGCTCGAGCACAGAACCACGCGGCCGATGCCGAGTTCCTCCGCCGCCTGCAGCACGTGCCAGGACCCCAGCGCGTTGACGCGCATCGTGTCTTCCTGCGCGACCGCAAAATCGAGATCGATGCCCGCGAGATGGATCACCGCGTCGTGGCCCTTGAGCGTGCGGCGGAGCGCCGGCAGGTCCATGATGTCGACCGCTGCGAAAGGCACGCCCTCCGGCCCGCGCGCGCGGTCCAGCACGGTGACATCGCGGTCGCGCGCCAGTTCGCGCACCACGAACCGGCCGAGCCGCCCGCTGCCCCCGGTGACGGCGATGCGTTGGTGGGCCATGCAATGCTCCCCGCCATGGCGTGCCGCTGCTATACCAAGCGCCGAGCCCTGCCGCCATGACTCACGACCCAATCCAGCCCGAGCTTCACGAGGACCTGGATCCGCGCTGGTCGCGGTTCCTGAAGGCGCTGCTGGCGACGGGCTTCGGCGTCGGCCTGGCGATCGCGGCGTTCCTCATCATCGTCGACGGCTACGACACGGTGTTTTTCGCGCCGCGCTTCGACCGCGAGCCGGTGACCAGCAACCAGCGCTTCTCGTTCCCGGCGCTGGCCCGCAAGGCGAAGTTCGACAGCGCCATCGTCGGCACCTCCACCACGCGCCTGTTCCGCCCGGCGCAGCTCGACAAGCTGTTCGCCGCGCGCTTCGTCAACCTGTCGATGAACGACGCCACGGCCTGGGAGCAGGCGCAGATCTTCGACGTGTTCCGGCGCGCGCATCCCGATCCGCGCGCGGTGATCTTCGGCATCGACGCGGTGTGGTGCGCGGTGGGCGAGGATTTCCGCAGGCTGACGCCGCGGCCTTTCCCCGCCTGGATGTACGACGACGATCCCTGGAACGATCTCTTGAACCTGTTCAACCTGCCGGCGCTGGAGGAGACGGGGCGGCAGTTCGCCTACCTGACCGGATTGCGCCGGCCGAAATACGGCAAGGACGGCTACACCAACTTCCTGCCGCCCGACTCCGCCTACGATCCCAAGCGCGCCGCGCTGCGCATCTACGGGCCGGGCGGACCGGTGCCCCCGCCAGGGCCGGTCGACGAGCCGGTGAGCGCCGCCGAGGCCGCGTCCTGGCGCTTTCCGATGCACTACCTGATGCAGGGGATGCTGGCGTCCCTCCCGCGCGAGACCCTCAAGATGTTGGTGGTAGTTCCATACCACATCCACAGCCAGCCGCCGCCCGGCTCGCGGGCGGCCCGGCAATGGCAGGAATGCAAGGCCCGGCTGGCCGCCATGGCGGCTGCCGCCGGCAACGGCCATGTCGTGGATTTCATGATCGAATCGCCGCTCACGACGACCGATTCCAACTATTGGGATCCGCTGCATTTCACCACGGCGATCTCGACCAGCCTGGGCGAGGCGATGGCCGAAGCGAGCCGCGAAAAGCGCGATAAACCCGGGCTTTACCGCTATTTGGGCCCGTCCGGCTGACGCGGCGGAAATCGCCTGCTAAAGTGCGGTCCCCTTCGCGGCCCCTCGCGCCGTTCAAGACCAATTGTCTCATTTCGGGACCACCAGAGGATCCATGCTGAAGATCGCCTTCGCCGAACCCAAGATGCCGACCGCGGGCACCTATGCACTGGCCGTGTCCGCCGACCGCACGCTCTCGCCCGAGGCGGTCGAGCTGGACAAGAAGCTGGGCGGGGCGCTGCGCCGGGCGATGAACGCCACGCGCTTCACCGGCAAGCGCGACGAGGTGCTGCCCGTGCTGGCCCCGGCGGGAATCGGCGTGCAGCGCGTCCTGCTCTACGGTGTCGGCAAGGCGGAGGAGCTCAGCGACCTGCGGCTGCAAGGCGTGGGCGCTGCGATCCTCGCGCATCTCAACAGCGTCGGCGAAAGCGAGGCGACGGTCTCGGTCGGCAGGCTGGGCGGAGCCACCGGCACGGCGGCGCAGCGCGCGGTCGAGCTCGCCTTTGGCGCGGTGCTGCGTTCCTACCGCTTCGACAAGTACCGCACGCGCGAGAAGCCCGAGAAGAAGCCGACGATGAAGAAGCTGACCGTGTCGGTCAACGGCGCCTCGGCCGCGCAGCGTTCGTTCATGACGCGCGAGAAGATCGCCGAGGGCGTGTTCCTTACCCGCGACGTGGTCAGCGAACCGCCGAACGTGATCTACCCGATCACGCTTGCCGACCAGGCGCGCCAGCTTTCGAAGCTCGGCTGCGAGGTCGAGGTGCTCGGCGTCAAAGACATGAAGAAGCTGGGGATGGGCGCCATCCTGGGTGTCGGCCAGGGCAGCGCGCACGAATCGCAGATCGCGATCATGCGCTGGAACGGCGATCCCAAGGGCCGCGACCGCAAGCCGATCGCGATCTGCGGCAAGGGCGTGACCTTCGACACCGGCGGCATTTCCCTCAAGCCCGCGGCGGGCATGGAGGACATGACGTGGGACATGGCCGGCGCGGGGGTGGTGATCGGACTCATGAAGGC
>CAYMTM010000025.1:0-29605 GCA_964393375.1 uncultured Rhodospirillaceae bacterium | reverse complement strand
GGGCTCAGTACAACACCCGCCAGGCGCCGTTCCTGACCTCCACAAGCCGGAAGGACTTGATGTCCACGCCGTTGTGGTCGGCGGGGCTCATGGTGAAGATGCCGGTGACGCCCACCAGGCCCTTGGTCTGCTCCAGCGCGTCGCGCACCTTGGCCTTGTCGGTGCCGCCCGCGCGCTTCATCGCATCCGCCATCAGCAGCAGCGCGTCGTAGGCGTAGCCGGCGAAGGTCGAGGGCTCCTCGTTGTACTTCGCCTTGTAGGCGTCGGCGAAGGCGACGCCGATCGCCTTCTGCGGGTCGCGGTCGGGAAGCTGGCGCGCCACCAGCACCGGCTCGGCCGGCAGGCGCACGCCCTCGGCCGATGCGCCCGAGCCCTGGATCCAGCGCGTCGAGGCCGATCCGTGATTGTGGTAGAATGGCATTTTCAGCCCGAGCTGCGCGTAGTTCTTGGTGACCACCACCGAGGACGCGCCGAACCCGCAATAGAGCACCGCGTCCACGCCCGCGTTCTTGATCTTGGTCCATTGCGGCGTCATGTCGGTGTCCTGCGCGCCGTGCGTCTCGTCGGCGGCGATCGTCAGGTTGTGCGTCTTTGCGAGCGCGCGCGCATTGTCGGTGCAGGACTTGTCGAACCCGCCGCTGCCCGCCAGCAAGCCGATTTTCTTGGCGGCACGCTGCTTCATGTCGACATAGACCTTCGCCACGGCGGCGCGGTCGGTCTGCGGCACCTTGAAGATCCATTTCTTGACCGGCTCGACGATCACCGAGGCGCCGCCGAGCGAGATGAAGGGCACGCCCGCGCGCTCGATCTCCGGCGCCATGGCCATGGTTTCGCCGGTCGTGCTGCCGCCGATGATGAAGTCGACGTTGTCCTGGGCGATCAGCCGCTTGGCGAAGGTGGCGGCGTCGGCCGCCGCACCGTTGGTCTCGTACAGGGTGAGTTCGATCCTGCGGCCCAGGATGCCGCCGGCGGCGTTCATCTTCTCGACGTAGAGTTTCAGTACCTTGGCCTCGGGGTCGCCCAGGAAAGAAGGTCCCCCCTGGGTCGCCAGCACCGCGCCCAGCTTGATCGGCGCCTGCGCCGCGGCGGGCGCGGCCGCCAATCCCATGAGCATGGCTCCCGCGGCGGCAAGACCCCGGGCGAAATTCGACAGCGGACGCGGCATCTGGACCTCCCCGACCCAAGTTTTGCCGCAGAGGCTAACGCACGGACGCCACGCGGTAAACCGCCAAGAGCATGGCGCGCCGGTCAGGGTCCGGGGCCGGCTGCACAGGCCGCTGCCGGCGTGTCGAAGCCGCCGCCGGCACCCGCGCGCCACCACCATGCAGACCGCCTCGATCATGCCGAACGGCCAGGCGCCCGCGGTTCTCCGGCGCGGAGCGGACCATCATCGCGCCGACCACGATGAGCCCGAACGGCGCGCCGGTCCCGGGGTCACAGCGGCGAGGCGACGCCGTACTGCCCGCCGAAATACAGCAGCTCCTGGCCCGGCCGCTGCTCGAAACGGTCTACCTCGCCCACAAGGATCAGATGGTCGCCGCCGTCGTAACGGTGGCGCGTGCGGCACTCGAACCAGGCGATGCAGCCCTTGAGCAGCGGGATGCCGCCCTGGCCGGGCTCGGTGTCCACGCCGTCGAAGCGCTCGCCGGGGATGCCGGCGAAGCGGCGCGACAGGTCGCGCTGGCCGGCGCACAGCACGTTGACGGCGAAGCGCTCGCAGACCGCGAAGGCGTCGTAGAACGAGCCGCGCCGGTCGATGCTCCACAGGATCAGCGGCGGGTCGAGCGAGACCGAGTTGAACGAGTTGACGGTCATGCCGACCGGGCGCCCGTCCTTGGCCAGGGCGGTGATCACGGTGACGCCCGTCACGAACCGGCCGAGGGCCAGGCGGAAGGCGCGCGTGTCGACCGGCCGGGGATGGGGCGTGTCGGAATCCATGCCCCGCCATTCAATCATATCGCCGCCCGGCGCGACAATTGCGGCCGGCGGGGCGCTGCCGGTCCGATCTGATATATAGTGGCGGACCATTTGGGGGACTATGCGCCGTGCTCGCCGACCGCATCGAGGGCAAGTGGATCGACGCGTTCGAATCCGTCCTGGCGCTGTGCCGCGTCGGCCGCGGCGAGGCGGTGGCGATTCTGTCGGAAACCCAGTCGCGGGCGGTCAACGTGCAGCTCGCCGAGCTCGCGCTCCATCGCCTTGGCGCGCGGGCATTCCATGTCGTGCTGCCCACGCCCGCACAGCGCGCGCCGGTGGCCGTGCGATCGACCGGCGCATCGGATGCCGTCGGCGGTCTGGCCCCCGTGGTGGTGGCGCTGGCGTCCGCGGGCCTGGTGGTTGACCTGACCGTGGAGGGCATGCTGCACGCGCCCGAGCTGAAGGACGTCCTGAAGGGCGGAACCCGCCTGCTGATGGTCAGCAACGAGCATCCCGAGGCGCTGGAGCGCCTGGCGCCCGACCAGGCGCTGGAAGCGAAGGTGAAGGCGGGCATCAAGCGCCTTAGAGCCGCCAAGACCATGCGCGTCAGCTCGACCGCCGGCACGGACCTGACGATCAGGGTGGAAGGCGCCGAGCCCGGCGGGGTGTGGGGCTGGTGCGACCGCAAGGGCAGCGTCGCGCATTGGCCGGGCGGGCTGGTGCTGTGCTTCCCGCGTGCCGGATCGGTGAGCGGCCGGCTGGTGCTGGCGCCGGGCGACGCCAACCTGACCTTCAAGCGCTACATCGAAAGCGCGGTTTCCATGACCGTTGCCGAGGACTATGTCACGGCGATCGACGGCGCGGGCGTGGACGCCACGATGATGCGCGACTACGTCGCGGCCTGGGGCGACCGCAACGCCTATGCCGTCTCGCATGTCGGCTGGGGCATGAATCCGAAAGCCCGCTGGGAGGCGCTGGCGATGTATGACAAGCGCGACACCAACGGCACCGAATTGCGCGCGGTCGCCGGAAACTTCCTCTACTCCACCGGCGCCAACGAGACGGCGGGCCGTTTCACGCTCGGCCATTTCGATCTGCCGATGCGGGGGTGCACCGTGACGCTCGACGGCGCGGCGGTGGTGGAAGAGGGCAGGCTGGTGGGAGAGCTGGCGTGAGCGTCGTGCCCTTTGCGACCTTCGCCGGCGACAACGGGCCGCCGCTCGTGTTCCTGCATGGGATCGGTGGCGGGCCCGATCTGTGGTGCGCGCAGTTCGCGGCCTTCGCCGCAACGCATCGCTGCATCGCCTGGGAGATGCCGGGCTACGGCCACACCGCGATGCTGCCCGAGACCACGTTTCCCGCGCTGGCCGAGGCGCTGGCGCGCCTGATGGACCGCGCCGCGGTCCAAACGGCGCACCTGATCGGGCATTCGATGGGCGGCATGGTGGCGCTGGAGTTCGCCGCACGGCTCCCCGCGCGCGTCTTGAGCCTCACGTTGTCCGGCAGCTCAGCCGCGTTCGGCGGCGCGACCGGCGCGTGGCAGGCGGCGTTCATCGCCAAGCGCACCGGGCCGCTCGACGAGGGCAAGGGCATGGCGGGCATCGCGCCCGCGGTCGTCGACGGCCTGCTGGGCGAGGCGCCCGAGGCGTCGGCGCGCGCGACCGCCATCGCCGCCATGGCGGCGATTCCCGAGGCCGCCTATCGCGCGGCGCTGCAATGCCTGGTGACGTTCGACCGGCGCGACGCGCTGACCGGGCTTCGGATGCCCGTGCTGCTCATTGCGGGCCAGCGCGACACGGTGGCGCCGCCCGACCTCATGAAGCGCATGCAGGCGAAGATTCCCGGTGCGCAGTATGTCGAACTGCCGGAAGCCGGCCACCTGGCGAATCTCGAGCAGCCCCGGGCCTTCAACGCGGCGCTGGCGGCGTTTCTGGCCGCACAGAAGAAAGCGGCGGCATGACCGATCCCGCGATCGACACCACCGCCGGCTTGACACCGCGCCAGCACGAGCTGGTGGGGATCGCGGCGAAGCTAGGGCGCGAGAAGTTCGCGCCGCGCGCGTTCGCGTACGACCTGGAGGCGTCGTTCCCGTTCGAGAACTACGCCGATCTGCGCGACGCCGGCTTCCTCGGGCTTTGCGTGCCGCAGAAGTACGGCGGTCTCGCCGCGGACTACGAGACCTACTGCCTGGTCGCCGCGGAGATCGGCCGGCATTGCGGCGCCACGGCGCTGACCTTCAACATGCATAGCTGCGCGGCGATGTGGTCGGGCGATCTCGCCGACGCGCTCGACATGACCGACGCGCAGCGCGCCGAGCACGAGGCGCGCCGCCGGCTGCACTACGCCCGCATCGTCGGCGAGGGCAAGGTATTCGCCCAGCCCTTCTCCGAGGGCAGCGCGGCCGCCGCCGGCAAGGCGCCGTTCGGCACCACCGCCAGGCGCGTGGACGGCGGCTGGGTCTTGAACGGCAAGAAGATTTTCGCCTCGCTCAGCGGCGCGGCCGACTTCTACGGCGTGCTCTGCACCGAGGACAGGCCGGGCGCCTCGATGCGCGACACGCTCTACCTCGCCGTGCCCAAGGACGCGCAGGGTCTGTCGGTGGTGGGCGCATGGGACCCGCTCGGCATGCGCGCGACCGTCTCGCGCACGCTCCTGCTCAAGGACGTGCAGGTGGGCGACGACGCGGCGCTGATGCCCGCCGGCATCTATCACCAGGCGGCGATGCGCTGGCCGCACATGTTCCTGACCCTCTCGCCCACCTACATGGGCATCGCCCAGGCGGCCTACGACTTCACCGTCGCCTACCTGCGCGGCGAGATCGACGGCCTGCCGCCCGTCAAGCGGCGCATGTATCCGACCAAACAGATCGCCGTGGCGGAGATGTTCATCAAGCTCGAACAGACCTGGGCGCTGTTCCGCCGGGTGATCGGCGAGGCGCGGGTCGATCCGCCCAAGGCGGCACGGCTGCGCTGCTACGCCGCGCAGTTCACCATCATGGAGAACGCCAATGCGCTGTGCGCCCTGGCGCTGCGCACCTGTGGCGGCCAGGCGATGCTGCGGCCGCTGCCCTTGGAGCGGCTCTACCGCGACAGCCGCTGCGGATCGCTGATGCTGCCCTGGACCGCCGAGCTCTGTCTCGACCGCCTTGGTCGCGAGACGCTCTACGAGCCGGGCGAGACGGACGAGTGACGCTGACCGCCTGGATCGAGCGCCATGCGGCCGCGACGCCGCATCGAACGGCGATCCGGTTCGAGGGCAGGGCGATCGACTACGCCGAGATCGACCGCCGCGTGCGCGCGATCGCTTCGGTGATGGCGCTTGGCGGCGGCGTCAAGCCGGGCGACCGCGTGGCTTATCTCGGCCTCAACCGGCCCGAGATGATCCTGCTGCTGCTGGCCTGCGCGCGATTGGGCGCGATGCTGCTGCCGCTCAACTGGCGCCTCGCCCCGCCCGAGCACGCCCATATCCTGAAGGACGCCGAACCGAGCCTGATCGTCGCGGAGGAGGAATTCCGCGCCGGACTTGGCGCCATCCTGCCCGAGCTGCCCTTCCTCAAGGGCAGGCATTTCGGCGCCGACGAATCGCAGTGGTTCGGCGCGATGGACCCGCCCGACGCGGCGCGCGGGCAGGACGCGCCCGTCGCCGGCACGGCGGAATCGCCGCTGCTGCTGGTCTACACCTCGGGCACGACGGGAAAACCCAAGGGCGCGGTCCTGACGCAGGACGCGCTGGAATGGAACGCGCTCAACAGCGCCGACATGCACGGGCTGACCGCGGCCGACCGCGCGCTGACCGTGCTGCCGATGTTCCATGTCGGCGGCTTGAACATCCAGACCCTGCCGGCGCTGCGCGCGGGCTCCGAGGTGCTGCTGCACCGCCGCTTCGATCCGGCGGCGACGCTCGACGCCATCCAGGCCGACCGGCCGACGCTCTGCGTGCTGGTGCCCGCGACCATGCAGGCGCTGATCGAACATCCGCGCTGGCAGGCGACGGACCTGTCATCACTGCGCTGCGTCACGACCGGCTCGTCGATCGTGCCGGCGCAGCTGATCCATGCCTTCCACGCCCGCGGCGTGCCGGTGATCCAGGTCTACGGCTCCACCGAGACGGCGCCGATCGCGGTCTGCCAGCGCGTGGAGCATGCGAAGCGCGTGGGTTCCACCGGCCTGCCCGCGAAGCACTGCCAGGCGCGCATCGTCGACGCAGCGGGTCGCGAAGTCGCGCCCGGCACGCATGGCGAGATCGAGGTCCGCGGACCCAACGTGATGCGCGAATACTGGCGCGACCCCGCGGCGACCGCCGAGGCGTTCCGCCAGGGCTGGTTCCGCACCGGCGATGTGGGCCATCGCGACGCCGACGGATTCTTCTGGGTCGACGAGCGGCGCAAGGACCTGATCATCTCGGGCGGCGAGAACATCTACCCGGCCGAGCTGGAGGCGGTGCTGCTGGAAGACCCGGCGGTCGCGGAATGCGCGGTCGTCGCGCGCCCGCATCCCAGATGGGGCGAGGAGCCGGTGGCGGTGGTCGTTCCGCGCCCGGGACGGGCTTGCGACAAGGCCGCGATCCTCGCGCGGTTCGAGGGAAGGCTGGCCCGCTTCAAGCATCCGCGCGACGTGGTGGTGGTCGACCGCCTGCCGCGCAACGCCATGGGCAAGGTGCTACGGTATGAGCTGCGGGAGATCGTGAAGAAGCGGTGATTGCTCGTTGTTAAGTCTCCCTCTCCTCGCGGGACGGGGGCCAAGATGAAAGCTGGCTTGCGGTCTATTTCAGCAGATCGAACCCGTCGCCCCAGATGTCGGCAAGCTTGTAGCCCTGCGGGTAGGGGTCCGTGGGATCCACGCCCACATGGTGGATGCCGTGGATCCAGCCGCGGCCGGTGATCTCGGGCAGCACGGCGTCGCGGCCCGCGACCTTGGTCAGGCCGCGGAAGCCAACGTCGAAGCGGCTGCGGATCACCGAGCGCGCCACCACCTTGTCGCCCGGCCTGGCCTCGCCGCGGGCGTGGCGCACCGCCAGCCTGGCGCTGTTGCCGGTGCCGCAGGGCGAGCGGTCGAGCCGCCCCGGCGCCATCACCGTGGCGCCCAACAGCCCCTCTTCGTCGCGGTCGACGAACATGGTGTAGGCAATGCCCTCGATCCCCGGCAATTCGGGATGCTTGACGGCGAGCTTCCTGTTGAGGGCGCGGTGCGTGGCGATGCCCGCCTGGACCAGCGCGCGCGCCTGGTCGGGCTCGATCCTGAGCCCCAGCGGGCGCGGGTCGATCAGCGCGTAGAACACGCCGCCGAAAGCGATGTCGCACTTCACCTTGCCGACCCCGTCCACGTCCACCGTCACGTCCAGTTCGTGCACGAAGCTGGGGTTCATCGCCAGGCGCACGCGCTCGCACTTCCCGCCGCGGCAGCTGGCGGTGGCCGTGACCAGACCCGCCGCCGTGTCGAGCCGCACCACCGTCTCGGGCTCCTTCATGGCGATGACGCCGGTCTCGAGCAGCGCCGTGGTGACGCAGATCGAGTTCGACCCCGACATGGCGTGCGCGCGGTCGCCCTGCAGCACGATGAAGGCGGCGTCGGCGTCGGGCCGCGTCGGCGGAAACACCAGGTTGGTGCTCATCGCCGGATAGCCGCGCGGCTCGAACACCAGGAAGCGGCGCAAACTGTCGTCCTTGTCGTTCAGGTAGGCGAGCTTCTCCAGCATGGTGGCGCCCGGCACGTCGAGCACACCGCCCGCAACCACGCGCCCCACCTCGCCCTCGGCATGGGCCTCGATCATCGCCACGGTCCTGGACCAGCGCATCGCGTTTCCCCGCTGCGAAAGAAGAAGGCCGGAACCCTATAGCGCCGTCCGGGGCGGGACCAGCGCCGCGGGGCTGGACAGGCAATTATTTTAAGCTTAAAATATCTTCGGCTGGTGTCACCGGAGGCGTTGCAAGCCCATGCGCGTGGCGATCATCGGCGGCGGGCCCGCGGGCCTTTACCTGGGCATCCTGCTCCGGCTGGCCGACCAGCGCCATCAGGTGACGGTGCTCGAGCGCAACCGGCCGGACGATACGTTCGGCTGGGGCGTGGTATTCTCGGACCAGACGCTGGAGAACTTCCAGAAGGCCGATCCCACGAGCCACGAGCGCATCGTCGAGCGCTTCGCCCACTGGGACGACATCGACATCCATTTCAAAGGCGAGGTGATCACCTCGGGCGGCCACGGGTTCTGCGGCATCGCCCGCAAGGAGCTGCTGAGCGTCCTGCAGCTCCGCGCCATCGACCTGGGGGTGAGCCTCAAGTTCAGCGCCGAGGTCGCGCCGGAGGCCCTGCTCAAGGAGCCGCTGTTCCGCGACGCCGACCTGATCGTGGCGGCCGACGGCATCAACAGCCGCATCCGCGACGCGTTTGCCGACCGCTTCGGGCCCGAGTTGGACCGGCGGCGGAACAAGTACTTATGGCTCGGCACCAAACAGCCCTTCGACGCCTTCAAGTTCATTTTCAAGGAAACCGAGCATGGCTGGTTCTGGGTCCACGCCTACCGCTTCGACCGCGACACCAGCACCTTCATCGTCGAGACCTCCGAGGAGAACTGGCGCCGCGCCGGCTTCGAGGCGATGGACCGCGCGCAAGGCATCGGGCGGCTGGAGGCGATGTTCGCCGAGCACCTGGGCGGGCAGAAGCTGATGAGCAACGCCGCGCACCTGCGCGGCTCGGCCTGGCTCAATTTCGTGCGCGTCGCCAACCGCAGCTGGCGCCACGGGCGCATCGTGCTGATGGGCGATGCGGCGCATACCGCGCATTTCTCGATCGGCTCGGGCACCAAGCTGGCGATGGAGGACGCCATCGCGCTGGCGGCGCACCTGAAGCGCGGCGCGCCTATGGACCAGGCGCTCAAGGACTACGAGGACGAGCGCCGGGTCGAAGTGCTGCGTCTGCAGAGCGCGGCGCGCAACAGCACGGAGTGGTTCGAGAACGTCGAGCGCTACGTGAAGCTGGCGCCCACGCAGTTCGCCTACAGCCTGCTGACCCGCAGCCAGCGGGTCAGCCACGAAAACCTGCGCCAGCGCGACGCCTCCTATCTCTCGAACGTCGAGCGCTGGTTCGCCGGCCGCGCCGGCGCCGCCGCTCGGCCCGCGCCACAGGCCGCGGCCCCCGGCGCGCCCATGTTCCAGCCCTTCACCTTGCGCGGCGTCACGCTGGCCAACCGCGTGGTGGTCTCGCCGATGGCGATGTACAGCGCGGCGGACGGCATTCCGGGCGACTTCCACCTGGTGCATCTGGGCGCCCGCGCGCTGGGCGGCGCCGGGCTGGTGTTCACCGAGATGACCTGCGTGGCCGCCGATGCGCGCATCACGCCGGGCTGCGCCGGGCTCTACGCGGAAGTGCATGTGGCGGCGTGGAAGCGCATCGTCGATTTCATCCACGCCAACAGCCGGGCGAAGGTCGCCGTCCAGCTCGGCCATGCCGGACGCAAGGGCTCCACCCGCCTGGGCTGGGAGGGCTACGACGAGCCGCTGCCGCAAGGCAACTGGCCGGTGATCGCCGCCTCGCCCATTGCCTACGGACCGCAGAACCAGACCCCGCGCGAAATGACGCGGGCCGACATGGACCGGGTGCGCGACGAGTTCGTGGCGGCGACACGCCGCGCCGTCGCAGCAGGCTTCGACTGGCTGGAGCTGCACATGGCGCACGGCTATCTGCTGTCCGGCTTCATCACGCCGATCAGCAACAAGCGCACCGACCGGTACGGCGGCAACATGGAAAACCGGCTGCGCTTTCCGCTGGAGGTGTTCGACGCGGTGCGCGCGGCCTGGCCCCAGGACCGGCCGGTCTCGGTCAGGCTTTCGGCCACCGACTGGGTGGAAGGCGGCATCGACGGCGACCAGGCGGTGGAAATCGCTCGGGCGTTCAAGGCACGGGGCTGCGACCTGATCGACGTCTCGGCCGGCCAGACCTCGCGCGAGGCAAAGCCGGTCTATGGCCGCATGTTCCAGACGCCGTTCTCCGACCGCATCCGCAACGAGGCGGGCATCGCCACCATGGCCGTCGGCAACATCACCGATTTCGACCAGGTCAACGGCATCCTGGCCGCCGGGCGGGCCGATCTGTGCGCCCTGGCGCGCCCGCATCTGAGCGACCCGCACTGGACCCTCCGCGCGGCGGCGGACCAGGGCTACGCCGTGCAGCCCTGGCCGCCGCAGTATCTCGCGGGCAAGGAACAGATGGAACGCCAGCGCCGCCGCCTGGCGGAGCAGGCGCCGATCTGATGGCGGCGGAGCTCCATGGCGCGCATGCGCTGGTCACGGGCGGAGGGCGCGGCATCGGGCTGGCTATCGCCCGGGCGTTAGGCGCCGCGGGGGCGCGCGTCACGCTGATGGGCCGCGACGGCGCGCGGCTGGACAAGGCGGCGTTGAGCCTGCGCGAGGCGAAGATCGAGGTGCAGACCGTGCCTGGCGACGTGAGCGACGGCGAGCAGGTCGCCCACGCGTATGATTGCGCACGCCAGGGCTTCGACGCACCCACGATCCTGGTCAACAACGCCGGCCAGGCGGAAAGCGCGCCGTTCCATCGCACCGATCCCGCGCTGTGGCAGCGCATGCTCGCGGTCAACCTGACCGGCGCCTATCTCTGCAGCCGCGCCGCCTTGCCGGCAATGCTCGATCGTGGCCATGGCCGCATCGTCAATATCGCCAGCACGGCGGGTCTGAAGGGCTACGCCTATGTCACTGCCTATTGCGCCGCCAAGCACGGCATGATCGGTCTGACGCGGGCTTTGGCGCAGGAGACGGCGAAATCGGGCGTGACCGTCAATGCGGTCTGCCCGGGCTACACCGACACCGACATGGTGGCCCAGAGCGTCCAGCGCATCACCGCCAAAACCGGGCGCGATTGCGCAGCGGCGCGGGCCGAGCTGGCACGGAGCAATCCGCAAGGACGGCTGATCGCGCCCGAGGAAGTGGCGGCGACGGTGCTGTTCCTGTGCGGCGCCGGGGCGGCGGCGATCACCGGCCAGGCGATCGCCGTCTCTGGCGGGGAGACGCCGTGAGGGCCGGCGAGAGGCGCGCGGCGCTGCGGCTGTGGCTGCGGCTGCTGTCGACCTCGAACCTGATCGAGTCGCGCGTGCGCGCGCGGCTGCGGGAGCGCTTCGGCTCCACCCTGCCGCGCTTCGACCTCCTGGCCCAGCTCGACCACGTACCCGACGGGCTTACCATGACCGAGCTGTCGCGGCGCATGATGGTGACCAACGGCAACGTGACCGGGCTGGTGGCGCGGCTGATCCGCGAGGGGCTGGTGGAGCGACGGGTGGACGCCGCGGACCGCCGCTCGGCCAAGGTGCGCCTGACGCCGGCAGGGCGCCGCGCCTTCGACGCCATGGCGCCGGTTCATGCCGGCTGGATCGCCGAGGTCTTCGCCGCGCTCAACGACCGCCAGCGCGACCAGCTCGCGCGGCTGCTCGGCGCGGTCAAGCAGACGCTGATGCCGGCGGACGCCGATCGCATGGAAGGCAGGAGCGCATGAAGGCAGCCGAATTCAAGCCCAGGCATTTCCGCTGGCAGGTCGCGGACAAGGTGGCGACCGTCACGCTCGACCGGCCGGAGCGCAAGAACCCGCTGACCTTCGATTCCTACGCGGAGCTGCGCGACACGTTCCGCGCGTTGAAGCAGGCGCAGGACGTCAAGGCGGTGGTCGTCACCGGCGCGGGCGGCAACTTCTGCTCGGGCGGCGACGTGCACGAGATCATCGGGCCGCTGGTGAAGATGGCGATGCCCGAGCTGATGCAATTCACGCGCATGACCGGCGCGCTGGTCCAGGCGATGCGCGAATGCCCGCAGCCGATCGTCGCCGCGATCGACGGAGTCTGCGCGGGCGCGGGAGCCTGCATCGCCATGGCCAGCGACCTGCGCTTCGGCACCGAGCGCAGCAAGGTGGCGTTCCTGTTCACCCGCGTGGGCCTCGCGGGCTGCGATATGGGGGCATGCGCCATGCTGCCGCGGATCGTCGGCCAGGGCCGCGCCGCCGAGCTGCTCTATACCGGCCGCGCCATGGGCGGCGTGGAGGCCGAGCGCTGGGGTTTCTACAATCGGCTGTGCGTGCCCGAATCCCTGTTGGCGGACGCCACGGCCGTGGCCGCACAGCTTGCCGCCGGCCCGACCTTCGCCCACGCCATGACCAAGACCATGCTGCACCAGGAATGGACCATGTCGATCGAGCAGGCGATCGAGGCCGAGGCCCAGGCCCAGGCGGTGTGCATGGCCACGCAGGACTTCGCCCGCGCCTACCGTGCCTTCGCGGCAAAACAGGCGCCGGTGTTCGAGGGGAACTAGCGGTGCGTCTCGCAATCTCCTCACCCTTCCTGCGCTTGGCGCCAGGCCCATCCCTCTCCCGACGGGAGAGGGTTTCGGAACCCCCTGCCGTCGGGAGAGGGAGGCGAGCGCAGCGAGCCGGACGAGGGAAGTGATGGCGGACCGGACCTTCCTCGACTGGCCTTTCTTCGAGCCTGCGCATCGCGACTTTGCGCGGCGGCTGGAGGATTGGGCCGCGCGGGAACTGGGCGCCGGGAAGAACCACAGCGAGGCAGAGCTCGACGCTTCGTGCCGCAACCTGGCGGGTCGGCTCGCCGCCGGCGGCTGGTTGCGCTACTGCGTTCTCGCGCCGTTCGGCGGCGCGCTGGAACGGCTCGACGCGCGCCATCTCTGCCTGGGACGCGAAATCCTGGCGCGGCACGACGCGCTGGCGGACTTCGTTTTCGCCGTTCAGGGGCTGGGCAGCGGGTCGATTTCGCTGTTCGGCACCGAGGCGCAGAAGCGGCGCTACCTGCCGGGCGTGGCGGACGGCACGCGCATCGCCGCCATCGCGCTCAGCGAGCCCGACGCAGGCTCGGACGTGGCGGCGATCGCGACGGCGGCGCGCCGGGACGGCGACCACTACATCATCGACGGCACCAAGACCTGGATTTCGAACGGCGGCATCGCCGATTTCTACGTGGTCTTCGCCCGCACCGGCGAGGCACCCGGCGCCAAGGGCCTGTCGGCGTTCGTCGTCGATGCCGGTGCGACGGGGTTGACGTTGGCCGAGCGCATCGCGGTGATGGCGCCGCATCCCCTTGCGACTCTGCGGTTCGAGGGCGTTCGCGTGCCGGCGGCGGCGATGGTCGGGGCGCCGGGCGAGGGGTTCAAGGTGGCGATGGCCACGCTCGACGTGTTCCGCGCCACGGTCGGCGCCGCGGCGCTGGGCTTCGCGCGGCGCGCGCTGGACGAGGCGGTGGCGCGGACGAAATCGCGCAAGGTGATGGGCCAGGCGTTGGCCGAGTTCCAGATCACCCAGCAGAAGCTGGCGGAAATGGCCGTGGAAACCGACGCGGCCGCCCTGATGGTCTACCGCGCGGCCTGGACGCGCGATGTGCGCGCGCAGCGCGTCACGCGCGAGGCGTCGATGGCGAAGTACTACGCCACCGAGGCGGCGCAGCGCGTGATCGACCGGGCGGTGCAGCTGCACGGCGCCGCGGGCGTCGTCGCCGGCGCGCCCGTGGAGCGGCTCTACCGCGAGATACGCTCGCTGCGGATCTACGAGGGCACCTCCGAGATCCAGCAACTCGTCATCGCCGGCCAGCTCCTGCGGCAGGGAGGGTGAGGCCTATGCACCCGACCGGCCATGTCGACACCTTCGCACGCGACAACCTGCCGCCGCCCGAGCAGTGGCCCGACCTGGTGTTCGACCGCGCGCCGGGTCTCGTCTATCCCGACCGGCTCAACGCCGCGGTCGAGTTCGTCGACAGCTGGGTTTCGCGCGGCCTGGGGGGCCGCACCGCGCTTAGAACCTCCGGTGCCACCTGGAGCTATGCGCTGCTGGCCGACCGGGTCAACCGCATCGCGCGGGTCCTGGTGGACGACCTCGGCTTCGTGCCGGGCAATCGCGTGCTCCTGCGGGGACCCAACAACCCGATGATGGCGGCCTGCTGCCTGGCGGTGTGGAAAGCCGGCGGCGTGGCCGTCAACACCATGCCGCTGCTGCGCGCGCGCGAGCTCGGCTACATCATCGAGAAGGCGCGGGTGAAGTTCGCGCTTTGCGACGCGCGGTTCCTGGAGGACCTGGAGGCCGCCAAGGCGCAGTCGGACATCCTGGAACGGCTGGTGCCGTTCAACACCGAAGGCGCGGCGGGGACGCTGGAGGCGCTGATCGCCGACAAGCACGGCGGCTTCAAAGCCTGCGACACGGCCCAGGACGACGTGGCGCTGATCGCCTTCACCTCGGGCACCACCGGGCCGGCCAAGGGCACGATGCATTTCCACCGCGACCTGTTGGCGATCTGCGACACCACGCCGCGCCACGTGATCATGCCGAGCGTGGACGACGTGTTCATCGGCTCGCCGCCCTTCGCCTTCACCTTCGGGCTCGGCGTGAACCTGCTGTTCCCCTTGCGCATGGGCGCTTCGGCCGCCTTGGTGGAACAGCCCTCGCCGCCCAATCTCCTGGCCGCGATCGCCGAGCATGGCGCTACGATCCTGTCGACCGCGCCCACGGCCTATCGCGCCATGCTCGACCTGATGAAGCCCCCGCAGATCGCCACCTTGCGCAAGTGCGTGTCGGCCGGCGAGCACCTGCCGCTCGCGACCTTCGAGGCTTGGCGCAAGGCGACCGGCATTTCGATCATCGACGGCATCGGCGCGACCGAGATGCTGCACATCTTCATCGCCGCCGCAGGCAGCGACATCCGCCCGGGCTCGACCGGCAAAGTGGTGCCGGGCTACGAAGCCCGCGTGGTCGACGACAACGGCCACGACATGCCGCCCGGCCAGATCGGGCGCCTGGCGGTGCGCGGGCCGACCGGCTGCCGCTATCTCGCCGACGAGCGGCAGAAGGTCTACGTCAAGGACGGCTGGAACTACACCGGCGACGCGTACTCCCGCGACGCCGACGGGTATTTCTGGTACGCGGCGCGCACCGACGACATGATCGTCTCGGCCGGCTACAACATCTCGGGGCCGGAAGTCGAGAACGTGCTGCTCGACCATCCCAAGGTCAAGGAATGCGGCGTGGTGGCCGCGCCCGACGAGGAGCGGGGGGCGATCGTCAAGGCCTATGTCGTGCTGCGCGCGCCCGAGGACGCCACGCCCGCCACGGTCAGGGAACTGCAGGACTTCGTGAAGCGCGAGATCGCGCCCTACAAGTACCCGCGCGCGGTCGAATTCGTGGCCTCGCTGCCGCGCACCGAAACCGGCAAGCTGCAGCGCTTCAAGCTGCGCCAGATGGCCGCGGGCGCCAAGCCATGATGCCGGTCCTGCCGCCGGGCTGGAAGCGGCCCAAGGGCTACAGCAACGCGGTCGTAGCGGACGGCCGGCAGGTCTATCTGGGCGGCATGATCGGCTGGAACCCGCTGACCGAGCAGTTCGAGACCGACGACTTCGCCGGCCAGTTCCGCCAGACGCTGGAGAATATCGTGGCCGTGCTCAAGGCGGCCGGGGCGGGGCCCGAGCATCTCGTGCGCACCACCTGGTACGTGACCGACAAGCGCGCCTACCTGGCGCAACTCAAGGAGGTCGGTGCGGCCTGGCGCGCCGTGATCGGGCGGCACTACCCGGCGATGGCGGTGGTCGAGGTCGCGGCGCTGGTGGAGGACCGCGCCAAGGTCGAGATCGAGGCGACGGCGGTGGTGCCGCGCTAGGATCGAAGCGGCGAAGGAGGGGGCGATGGCGCGCGTATCGCGGCGTTGGATCTTGGGGTCCGGCATAGGCTGCGCCTGCGTGCCGGCCACGGCCGGCTTGGCCCGGTCCGCGACCCCCATTGCCCAGCCCGCCGCGCCCGGGCCCGAGGCTTTCATGCGCCGCGCTTTCGACCTGCGCGACCGGGCGTTGGCGGCCGGCGACCAGGGTATGGCGCGGTGGTGGTGAAAGACGGACTGATCGTAGGCGAGGCGCCGAGCCGCGTGGTCACGGCGAACGATCCCACCGCGCACGCCGAGATGGAAGCGATCCGCGACGCCGCCCGCCGCCTCGGTACGCGCGACCTTGCGGGCGCAACGCTCTATGCCTCGTTCCGACCCTGCGCGATGTGCGGCACGGCGGCCTATTGGGCGGGGATCGCGCGCGTCTTCCACGGCGCCGGCATCTCCGATGCCGGCCGACCGTCCTATCCGAATTGCTGAAGCGCTAGCGCCGCGAGCGCGAGCGCCGGATTTCGGCAGGTTGGAGGTCGCCCGTATCGAGCGGGTCGTAGGCTTCGGCGCCCACCGCACCGACCCGCACCCGGGCCGGGGCGTTGCGGCAGTGGATCACCTTGAACATGCCCATTGGGTGGGCCGGGCGGATCGACCTTACCTCGATCCCGGCGGCGCGGATAAGCGGCTTCAGGTCGAACTCGGGCCGCCAGCCCAGCGTCTTCGACAGCGGGTTGATCAGGAACTCGACCGCCCGCAGTGGACCGCCGTCCGACGTGAAATGGTTGACGATGATGATGTCGCCCTCGGGCTTGCAGACCCGGCGCATCTCGGCCATCAGCCGCTCGGGATGCGGCACGACCGAGGCGACGTACATCGCGATCACCGTGTCGAAGCACTGGTCGGGGAAGGTCAGGTTTTCGGCGTCCATCTCCAGCAGCGCCTCGACGTTGCGCAGCCCCTTCTCCTCCACCTTCTCGCGCGCGCGATCCAGCATCTCCTTGGACACGTCGATGCCCACGACCGTGATGTCGCGACGGTAGAGCGGCAGGGCCAGGCCGGTGCCGACCCCCACCTCCAGCACGCGCTGCTTCGGCTTCCTGTTGGCGGTGGCCACCGCCAGCTTGCGGCCGGGATTCATCGGCGCGCCGAACACGACGTCATACATGCCGGCGTAACGCTTGTACGCGCGACGTATCGATGCCAGGTCCATGCGGGTGTCTTTTTCCTTAGAGCTGGTAAGGAACGGCATTGGCGCGCCGTCCTCGATTGTCCGTTGCTGGATGACCTCTCCCAACGGCTAAACCTAGCCAAATCCGCCGCCGACAACAAGAGCGGCCGCCCGTCGAATCGGCTAGAGTGCGGTCCTGCCCGCTATCGCGAATAGATTATTGTCGGGCAGGCGCTTGGGGGCGCGCGATGGGGTTGGTGGTTTTCGGCTCAATTAATCTCGATTTGGTCTTGCGCGTGCCATCCTTGCCACGGTCGGGCGAGACGATCCTGGGCGACGCGGTGGAGATGGTGCCGGGGGGCAAGGGTGCCAACCAAGCCCTGGCCGCACGGCGTGCCGGACGCGGCACGGTTCGTCTGGTCGGTTGCGTTGGCAGCGACGCTTTCGCCGAACCCGCGCTCTCCCTGCTGCAGGCGGAGGCGGTGGACCTCAGCCGGGTGATGCGCGTGGACGGTCCCACCGGGCTGGCCATGGTTGCGGTGGCGCCGGACGGCCAGAACCAGATCGTGGTGGCGCCGGGGGCGAACCGGGCGCTCGATCCCGGCTGGGTGCCCGACGAGTGGCTCGATCCGGACACGCTGCTGCTTCTGCAGATGGAAACCGACCTTGCCGCCAACGAGGCGCTGGCCCGGCGCGCGGCCGGGCGGGGCGCCACGATCATGCTGAATGCCGCGCCGGCCGCCGCCATACCGCCTGGCCTGCTCGACCTGCTCGACCTTCTCGTCATGAACGAACACGAGGCGCCGATCGTGGCCGGCGCTGCAGGTCTCCCCGCCGGCACGCCGGTGATGGCGGCGCGCTACCTGGCCGCCGGGCGCAAGCTCGCGGTGGTGGTCACCTTGGGAGAATCCGGCGCGATCGCCTTCCATGGCGAGCAGGGCTGGCTGGTGCCGACCCTGCAATTGAAGCCCGAGGCGGTGGTCGATACGACCGGGGCGGGCGATGCCTTCGTCGGCGTGCTGGCGGCCGGCATCGTCGGCGGCCTGGGGCTCGAAGCGGCGCTCAGCGGCGCTTCGGTCGCGGGCGCCATCGCGTGCCTCAAGCGCGGCGCCCAGCCCAGCATGCCGCTGGCCGACGAGATCGCCGCCGGCCTGCCGCACCTCGCCCGGGTGGAGCGGGTGGACTACGGCCAGGACCCGGACGCGGCGGCGGGGGCTTAAGGGGGAAGAGCGATGCGCTACCGGCTCTACTACTGGCCGACCATCCAGGGGCGCGGCGAGTTCGTCCGCCTGGCCTTGGAGGAAGCGGGCGCGCCCTATGTCGACGTCGCGCGCCGTCGGGGCGGCGAGGAAGCGATGATCCGGCTGATGGAGAACCGGCGGCTCGTCGATCCGCCCTTCGCCCCGCCGTTCCTGAAGGCGGGCCGGTTGCTGATTGCGCAGACCGCGAACATTCTGCTCTATCTCGGCGACCGGCACGGGCTGGCGCCCCGCACGATGGCCGGACGGCTGTGGGCCCACCAGCTCCAGCTCACCGTTGCGGATTTCGTGCAGGAGATCCACAACACGCACCATCCGATATCGCCCGAACTCTATCACGTGGATCAGCGGCCGGAATCGCGCCGCTACAGCGATGCCTTCCTGAAATACCGCGCCCCGAAATTCTTCGGCTATTTCGAGCGTGTGCTGGCGCAAAACCCCGCCGGCGACCGTTTCCTGATCGGCCGGCGCCTGACCTATCCCGACCTGTCGCTGTTCCAGCTCGTGGCCGGCATGCGCTACGCGTTTCCGAATGCGATGGCCAGGCTCGAACGGAAGGTTCCGCGCGCGGTCGCGCTGCACGACCGCGTTGCCGGGCGCCCGCGCATTTCGGCTTACCTGGAATCGAAACGGCGCATCCCGTTCAACAACGACGGCATCTTCCGCCATTACCCCGAGCTGGACGCGAAGCGTTAGGCGAGGGCCAGCGGACGCTTCTCGGCCCGGGTCAAACGCATGCAGCCGGTACTGGTTCTTCAGCTCGTTGTTCTGCTGGCGGCAGCAAACGGAACACCCGTGATCGCCAAGAAGCTCTTGGGCGAGCGCTTCGAGCAGCCGTTGGACGGCGGCGTGCACTTCCTGGACGGCCAGCCGCTGTTCGGCAGGTCGAAGACCGTCCGCGGCGTGGTCCTCGCTCTGCTCGTCACGACCGCCACGGCTCCGGCAATAGGGCTGGATTGGACAATCGGCGCCACGGTCGGGGCGTTCGCCATGATGGGTGACCTGTTCTCGAGCTTCCTCAAGCGCCGGCTGCGCCTGGCGCCCAGCAGCATGGCGCTCGGGCTCGACCAGATACCGGAATCGCTGTTCCCGCTCTTGGCCTGCCGCGGCGCCCTGTCATTGACCGCGGCCGAGATCGCGGCCGGCGTCGTCGTCTTCTTCCTTGGCGAGCTTGCGATCTCCCGCCTGCTCTACCGGCTGCGCATCCGCGACCGCCCCTATTGATTCCCCCTGGTCAGGCGATGCAGGGTGATCTCCGGCAGGCAGTTGAGCCGGACGGTAACGATCGACGATCCCACGCCGACCGAGGTGTAGCCGATCATTTCGCGGTACTTCCAGGCGCCCGAGCCCAGGCGCCGCGGCAGGCGGGAATCAAGCGTCACCGGGATCGATCCGGGCAGGCAGATCTGGCCGCCATGCGTGTGGCCCCCAAGCAGCACGTTGAAGCCGGCATGGGCCGCCTGGCGGTAGATCTCCGGGGTATGCGACAGCAGGATCGACACTTCGTCGTGCGGGATCCGCTCGGCGGTCTTCTCGATGTTGTCGACGCGGAAATAGTGCGCGTCGTCGATGCCCGCGAGGTGGATTCGCGCCCCGTCGCGGTGGAGCGGTTCGGATTCATTGAGCAGCATCCTGATGCCCATCTCCTCCATTCCCGGCACCATGCGGATCGTGTCGTGGTTGCCCAGCACGCCGTAGATCGGGGCGTTGATGCGCGTGCGCACCGCCGCCAGCCCCGCGAGCGTGTCGTCGAACGGTCCATAGGTCTGGCCGCGATAGTCGCCGGTCAGAACGCAGATGTCGTAGCGCAGGTCCGGCAGCAGTTCGGCCAGGCGCGCCATCGCGCCCGGATTCATGTCCACATGCATGTCGCTGATGTGCAGGATCGTGAAGCCGTCGAACGATGCCGGCAGATCGCGAAGCCGGATCGTGTTGCGGCGCACCTGCACGTTCCGGGCGTTGGCTGCGCCGCGCCAATAGAGCCCGCTCAGTTTCAGCGTCTTGCGGATCAGCGCGTGGGAGGAATACCAGTTCTCGATATGGAAGAAGTTGTAGCCATGGCCGAAGATGTATGCCTCGTGATCGCCCTCGATCCCGAGCCGTTGCCTGGCGTGCAGGCGGCCCAGCCGCCGCTCCAGCTTCGCGACAATATCGTCCGTCATCGACAGCCCTGACCCGCGCGGGGTGCCGCGGCCGATCCCCGGCCGCGATGCATCTTACCGCAGCGCCGCCGCGATGTTGCCGCCGTCCACGGTCAGCACCGCGCCGGTTGTCTTGCGGGCGAGCGCGAGGGACACGAAGGCCTCGGCCACGTCTTCCGCCCGCACCTCGCGGCCGAGCAGGTTGCCTGCCATGTAGTCGTGCTCGCTCAGGCCCCGCGCCTTGGAGCGGCTCTTGATCATCTCGTCGGTCAAGAGACCCGAGCGGATGCGGTCGGCGTTGACCGCGTTGGCGGTGATGCCCTCGGCGCCGTAGTCGATCGCGTATTGCCGCATCAGCGCCAGGGTCGCGGCCTTGGGCAGGCCGTAGGGGCCGAAATTCGGGCCGGGGTTGACGGCCTGCTTGGAGGCGTTGAACAGCAGCGCCCCGCCCGTTCCCTGCGCGCGCATGATCCGGAGGGCCGCCTGGGCCACGTGCTGGTGGGCGAAGAAATTGAGCTCGAAGCTCTCACGCAGCACCTCGTCGGCGATCTCGCCGATCCTTCCCTGCCAGGCCGCACCCGCGTTCGACACCACGATGTCGACGCCGCCATAGACGCACGCGATCGCATCGAAGGCGGCCCCGACCGAAGCGCGGTCGGTCACGTCGCAGCCCATGCCCAGCCCGCCCAGCTTCTGGGCCTGCGCCCGGACGGCGGCCTCGTTCAGGTCCAGCAGCGCGACTTCCGCTCCTTGCTGGCGGAAGGCGGCGGCAATCGCCGCGCCGATCGTGCCGCCGGCGCCGGTGACGGCGACGACCTGGCGCTGCAGCGGCTTTTCGGACGATTTTCCGAGCTTGGCCTGCTCCAGCGACCAGTATTCCATGTCGAAAATGTCGCGCTCGGCGATGCTCTCGAAGCGCTTGCCTGCCTCGGCGGCCGACACGATCTCGACCCAGGTCTCGGCGATGTCGGCGACGATTCTGGCGTCCTTGGCCGAGGCGCCCAGGCCGAACAGTCCCACGCCCGGCACCAGCACGACGCGCGGCAGGTGGTCGAGCGGTTTCTTCTTCGGCTGGGCGGTGGCGTTGTGGCGCTCGAAATAGGCGCGGTAGTCCGTCCCATAGATCGCCACCGCGTCACGCGCGGCGGTGGCGAATTCGTCGAGCTTGCCGGCCTCCGGCGCGGGCAGGATGAGCGGCCAGGGCCTGGTGCGGATCACGTGGTCGGGCGTCGCCACGCCGCCGCGGGCGTAACGCGCCAGATCCTTGCCGTTGACGAAATCCATCACGCGATCGGACGCGCGGTGCTCCACCACGAAGCGCGTCCAACGCCCTTCGTTGCGGTCGACCGGCTGGGCGAGCGCGCCGCGGATCACCGGCGCCACCTCGGCCACGGGCGCGATCTTCCGCGGCAGCTTCGCCGCCGCGCGCTTTGCCGGCCTCTCCTTCGCCAGCCGCTCCTCGGCAATCGTCACCAGCGCGATCATGCGGTCGTAGGACTCGCGCGCCGTCCCGCCGAAGCTGAAGACGCCGTGCTTCAACAGGATCAGGCCCTCGCAGTCCGGGTTCTCGGCGTGCACGTCGCGCGCGAGCTTCGCCAGCGCGAAGCCGGGCATGACGTAGGGCACCAGCGCCGCGCGCTTGCCATAGAGATCGCGGCACAGCTTCTCGCCGTCCGGCCGGTCGGTCAGCGACAGCACGGCGTTGGAGTGGGTGTGGTCGATGAACTTGTGCGGCAGGAAGGCGTGCAGCAGCGTCTCGACCGAGGGATTGGGCGAGGCCTGGTCGATCAGATTGCCGCGCTGGATGTTGACCATGTCCTCGTCGCTCAGCGCGTCCAGCTTCGCCAGACGCTTGAGCGGCTCCAGGCGGACCGCCGGCAGGCCGGCAGGTTCGATCTTCTCCATGTCCCAGCCGCTGCCCTTGACGCACAGCACCGCGACCTCCTCGCCCACCTGGTCGCGCACCGTGGTCTTGACCGAGGTGTTGCCGCCGCCGTGCTGCACCAGCCTGGGCTCGCCGCCAAGCAGACGCGAGGTGTAGACGCGCAGCGCCAGGTCCTGGTTCACGCCCTGGGCTGCGTAGTGCCTGACCATCGCGCGCGCGTCGCGGTCGGACCACAGGTTTCTCATCACACCGCCTTCTTCGCCGCACGCTCGGGAAACAGCGCGCGCAATCCAGCCTCGGTGGCGGGGCAGGCGCCGCGCTCGGTCACCAGCGCCGTCACCAGCCGCGCCGGGGTCACGTCGAACGCGTAGTTCGCCATGGCGCTGCCCTCGGGCGCTATGTCCACCGACGCGACCGTGCCGTCGGCCAAGCGCCCAGCCATGTGCGACAATTCCTCGGCGCCGCGCTGCTCGATCGGGATTTCCTTCACGCCGTCGCGCAGCGTCCAGTCGATCGTGGGCGAGGGCAGGCCGACATAGAACGGCACGTCGTTGTCGTGCGCGGCCAGCGCCTTCAGGTAGGTGCCGATCTTGTTGCATACGTCGCCGGTGGCGGTGGTGCGGTCGGTGCCGACGATGCATAGATCGACCATGCCGTGCTGCATCAGGTGCCCGCCGGTGTTGTCGGCGATGACGGTATGCTTCACCCCGTGCTGGCCCAGCTCCCAGGCGGTCAGGCTCATGCCCTGGTTGCGCGGGCGGGTTTCGTCGACCCAAACATGGATATCCATGCCCACGTCATGCGCCTTGTAAATCGGCGCCAGCGCCGTGCCCCAGTCCACCGTGGCCAGCCAGCCGGCATTGCAATGGGTAAGGACGTTCAATGTCGCGTTCCCGGGCTTCTTCGTGGCGATGTCTCGGAACAGCTTCAGCCCGTGCGCGCCGATCGCGTCGTTGATCGCGACGTCGTCGTCGCAAATCCGGGCGGCGCGTCGATACGCGGCGGCGACGCGCTCGCCCCACGGGCGGTTGCGCAGATGCGCGCGCATTTCGTCCAGCGCCCAGCGCAGATTGACGGCCGTGGGCCGCGTCGCGAGCAGCGTGTCGTAGGCGCGGTCGAGCGCCTGGTCCGACGGGTCGGCGCGCATCGCCAGCGCCACGCCATAGGCCGCCGTGGCGCCGATCAGGGGCGCGCCGCGCACCTGCATGGTCCTTATGGCGCGCGCCGCGTCTTGCATCGATGTCAGCTTGGCGGTGGCGAAGCGGTGCGGCAGCAGGGTCTGGTCGATGATCTCGACCGGCCCGTGGGGCTCGCCCTCCGCCGGCCAGATCGTGCGGTAATGCCTGCCATTGACGCGCATCGTCAAATCCCCGTCGCGCGCAGGTATATAAAGACTGCGTCGCGCCTGTTCAATCGCGGCCTGGACAGTACGACGGGCGCGCACCAAAGTGGCGTGCAACCTAGGAATTGGGGGGACACCAGCGATGCGCATGACCTTGGATGCCGCCCAGACCCTGCCCAGCAACGGCGCCAAGGGCACGCTCGTGGGCCGCGCCTGGGTGCCCGGGAGTCCCGGAGGGCCTTCGGTCGTGGCGGTCCGCCCCGACGCGGTGTGGGACATATCGTCCCTCGCGCCGACCATGAGCGACCTGCTCAACGCGCCGAACAGCCTGACCCTGGCGCGCGCCACCAAGGGCGCGAAGCCGCTGGGCAAGCTGGCCGAGATCCTGTCCAACACGTCGGCCGACGCGCGCGACCCGGCCAAGCCCCACTTCCTTGCGCCCTGCGACCTGCAGGCGGTGAAGGCGGCGGGCGTCACCTTCGCCGAGTCGATGCTCGAGCGCGTGATCGAATCCAAGGCCAAGGGCGATCCCTCGCGCCAGGACGCGCTGCGCCGCGAGCTGGTGCGCGAGATCGGCTCGGACCTCAGCAAGGTGAAGCCCGGCTCGCCCGAGGCCGAGAAGTTGAAGCAGGCGCTGATCGCGCGCGATCTGTGGTCGCCGTACCTGGAAGTCGGCATCGGCCCTTACGCGGAGATATTCACGAAGTGCCCGCCGATGGCCTCGGTCGGCACCGGGGCGGAGATCGGGCTGCATCCGGAATCGACCTGGAACAACCCCGAGCCCGAGATCGTGCTGGCGGTCAATGCGCGCGGCGAGGTGAAGGGGGCCACCCTGGGCAACGACGTCAACCTGCGCGACTTCGAGGGGCGCAGCGCGCTGTTGCTCGGCAAGGCCAAAGACAACAACGCCAGCTCCGCCATCGGTCCGTTCATCCGCCTGTTCGACGAGACCTATTCGATCGACGATGTGCGTCGCGCCGACGTGCACCTGAGCGTGCGCGGCGAGGACCAGTTCCTGCTCGACGCCAAGAGTTCGATGTCCAAGATCAGCCGCGACCCGCTCGAGCTGGTGGCGCACACGATCGGCGCGGCGCACCAGTATCCCGACGGGTTCGTGCTGTTCCTGGGCACGATGTTCGCGCCGACCAAGGACCGCGGCGCCAAGGGATCGGGCTTCACCCATCACGTGGGCGACATCGTCACCATCGCCACGCCGACGCTGGGCGCACTGGTCAACCGCGTGACCACGTCAGACAAGGCGCCGCCCTGGACCTTCGGCGCGGGCGCGCTGATGCGCAACCTGGCCCAGCGCGGCCTTCTCAAATAGGCAGGGACATCCGATGAAATCGCAGGCGCAGGTCGTCGTCATCGGCGGCGGAGTGGTGGGCTGCAGCGTCCTATACCACCTGACCAAGGCCGGCTGGCGCGACGTGGTGCTGGTGGAGCGCGACCAGCTCACCTCGGGTTCCACCTGGCACGCGGCCGGCGGATTCCACACCCTGAACGGCGACCCCAACGTCGCCAAACTCCAGGGCTACACGATCGGGCTGTACGACGAGCTGGAGAAGATCTCCGGGCAATCCTGCGGGCTGCATCGATCCGGCGGCCTTATGCTGGCCGACACCAACGAGCGCATGGAATGGCTGAAGATGGCCCATGCGCGTGCGCGCTACCTTGGCCTCGAGACCGAACTGATGAGCGCCCAAGAGGCCAAGAAACTCTTTCCGTTGCTGGAAGACAAGTACTTCGTCGGCGCCATGCTGGACAAGGCCGACGGCAATCTGGACCCGGCAGGCACGACGCATGCCTACGCCAAGTCGGCGCGCATCCAGGGCGCCGAGATCTACCTGCAGACCCGTGTGACCGCGCTCGACCCGCTGGGCGACGGCACCTGGACCGTGCGGACCACCAAGGGCGACATCCGCGCCGAGCATGTCGTGAACTGCGGGGGCCTATGGGCGCGCGAGGTCGGGCGCATGGTCGGCATCGAATTGCCGGTCCTGGCGATGGAGCACATGTACCTTGTCACCGAGGACATGCCCGAGGTGATCCAGTTCAACAAGGACAACGGCCGCGAGCTGCCGCACGCCATCGACTTCAAGGCCGAGATCTACATGCGCCAGGAGCGCCAGGGCATGGTGCTCGGCACCTACGAGAGGGCCTGCGTGCCCTGGGAGCCCAGAGAGACGCCTTGGGACTTCGGCACGGAACTGCTGCCGCCCGACCTCGACCGCATCGCGCCGTCGCTGGAGATCGGGTTCAGGCATTTTCCCGCCATGGCCAAGGCCGGCATCAAGCGCGTCATCAACGGCCCCTTCACCTTCTCGCCCGACGGCAATCCGCTGGTCGGCCCGGTGCAGGGCCTCAGGAATTTCTGGTGCGCCTGCGCGGTGATGGCCGGGTTCAGCCAAGGCGGCGGGGTGGGCCTCGCGCTCTCGCAGTGGATGGTCAACGGCGATCCCGGCTTCGATGTCTGGGCGATGGACATCGCGCGGTTCGGCGAATGGGCCACGCGCTCTTACACCAACGCCAAGGTACGCGAGAACTACGCGCGTCGCTTCTCGATCCGTTTTCCGAACGAGGAACTGCCGGCCGCGCGCCCGCAGCAGACCACGGCGCTCTACGACACGATGCTGGCCCAGGGCGCGGTGATGGGCGATTCGTGGGGGCTCGAGACGCCGCTGTGGTTCGCGCCCGAGGGCGTGGAACCGCGGGACATCGTGTCTTTCCACCGCTCCAACGATTTCGCGCATGTGAAGGCGGAGTGCAAGGCAGTGCGCGAGCGGGTGGGCGTGACCGAGATCGCCAACTTCGCCAAGTACGAATTCACCGGCCCGGGCGCCGAGGCGTTCCTCTCCAGGCTGATGACGAACAAGATGCCGAGCCAGGGGCGCATCGTGCTGACGCCGATGCTGAACGAAGCAGGCAAGCTGATCGGCGACTTCACCATCGCCAAGGCTGCCGACGATCGGCTCCTGATGTGGGGCTCATCGCAGGCGCAGAAGTACCACATGCGGTGGTTCGAGCGGCACTTGCCGGCGGACGGGTCGGTGAGGGTCCGCCGCTACGACATGGACCTGGTGGGGTTGTCGCTGGCCGGGCCGAAGTCGCGCGACGTGCTGCGGAAGCTGACCGACGCGGACGTGTCGAACGCGGCGTTCAAGTTCCTCGATCACCGCGCGATGGACATCGCCAACGTGCCTGTCATGATCAACCGCGTCACCTACACCGGCGATCTGGGCTACGAGATCTGGTGCCGGCCGGAATACCTGCGGCGCCTGTACCAGGAGGTGATGGCCGCCGGGAAGGACCAGGGCATCGTCAACTTCGGCATGCGCGCGCTCTTGTGCCTGCGCCTGGAGAAGAACTTTCCCACCTGGTATCGCGAGCTCAGGCCCATCTACGGCCCGTTCGAGGCCGCGCTCGACCGTTTCGTCGACCTCGGCAAGAACGACTTCATCGGCCGCGAGGCGGCGCTGAAGGAGAAGCAGGAGGGCGGCAAGTTGCGGCGCGTCACGATGGTCGTCGACGCGGCCGACGCCGACGTGCTGGGGGACGAGCCGATCTGGCATGGCGGCAAGGTGGTAGGCTGGGCCACCTCGGGCGGCTACGGCCACCATGTCGATCTGTCGCTGGCCCAGGGCTACGTGCCCGTGGCGCTGGCCCAGGACCTCGGCAGGGGCGCCTTCGAGATCGAGATCATCGGCGACCGCCGCAAGGCCACCATCATACCTGCTCCGCCCTTCGATCCGGACGGCAAGCGGATGCGGATGTAGCGGAGGTACGCCGTGCCCACGCCCTATACCGGCATCTACCCGATCGCGCCGACGCCCTTCGCACCGAACGGCGATCTCGACCTCGAGGGCATGAAGCGGGTGCTCGACTGCATGGTCGACCAAGGAGTCGACGGCATCTGCATTCTTGCCAACTACTCCGAGCAGTTCCTGCTGGCGGACCGCGAGCGCGACCTGTTGCTGGATCTGTGCCTTGGCCACGTGGCGGGCCGGGTGCCGGTGATTGCCACCGTCAGCCATTTCTCGACCCGCATCGCGGTCGAGCGCGCCCGCCGCGCCGAGCAGGCCGGCGCCAGGATGCTGATGCTGATGCCTCCCTATCACGGTGCCAGTCTGCGCGCGGACGAAAAGGGCATTTTCGAGCACTTCCAGCGGATCGCCGATGCCGTGAAAATCCCGATCATGGTGCAGGACGCGCCGCTCAGCGGCACGACGCTTTCGGTGGCGCTGCTTGCCCGCATGGCGCGCGAGATTCCCACGGTGCGCTACTTCAAGATCGAGGTGCCGGGCACGGCCGGCAAACTGCGGGCGCTGATCGAGGCGGGCGGGGCGGTGATCGAGGGACCGTTCGACGGCGAGGAGTCGATCACCTTGATGGCTGACCTCGACGCCGGCGCCACCGGCACCATGCCCAGCGCGCTGATCCCCGACCTGATCAAGCCGGTGCTCGCACATTTCCGCGCCGGGCGCCGGGCCGAGGCGGCAGCCGCCTATGCCCGCATCCTGCCGCTGATCAACTTCGAGAACCGCCAGTGCGGCTTGCGCGCGACCAAGGCGGCGATGATGGAAGGCAAGGTAATCAGGTCCGACGCGGTGCGCCACCCGCTCGAGCCCTTGCATCCCGCGGCGCGCGTGGGGCTGCTCGAACTCGCGCGTCCGCTCGATCCGGTCGTCCTGCGCTGGGGAACCTAGGCGATTCCTGCCTTGCGTGCCTGCCCGCCGCTGCCTACGCTCGATTGGGGGCAAATGGGAGGCCAAGAATGGCCGAATGGGAAACGGCACTGCCCAAGCTCAAGGCCGCCTATCAGGCATGGCACGACAGCAAGGGCAAGAGCATCGACACCTGGCTCGGGCTTTGCGGCGACAAGGTCGATTTCCGGTCCCTGGCGGGCGGGCAGCACGGCGTGCCCTGGACGCGCCGGCGGACCAGCCGCGAAGAGGTGCGTGGTTACCTGTCCGAGCTGACCGCCAGCTTCCGGATGGAGCACTACACGGTCGAACGCTTCGTGTGCGAGGACGACACGATCGTGATGATCGGCACCACCGCCTGGACCAACATCAAGACCGGCAAGCGCGTCGAGACGCCCAAGGTCGATGTCTGGCGCTTCAGGAACGGCAAGGCGACATCGTTTTTCGAGTTCTACGACACCGCCACCGTCGCAAATGCGGCCAAAGAGTCCTGAGGCACGGGCCTTCACTTCGCCGTGCGGGCGCGCCTTTTCGATCCCGCGGGTGCTAGGCTCTCGGCAATGCGTCGGTTCGCTTCCTCGCTCGCCCTGTGCGTTCTTTTCTGTCTCGCCGTCGGCGGCGCGCGGGCCGATTTGCCCGTGCCTCTCGTTCCGACCCGCATCGATATCGCTGATCCCCGGGGCTACTGGCGCGACAACGGCTTCGTCGAATTGACGCCGGCGATCCGCGTCTCCACCGCGCCGGGCTGGCGCACGGTCGTCTACCTGCGCATACCCGCGGGCGGCGTTATCACCACGCGGATGCTGGACGACCAGCGACGCCCGACGCTGAAGCTGCCGCCGGGCAGCGCCAGCGACCGCGTGTCACTGACAGCCGATGAGGCCGGCCAATGGACCGTCGACGATGTGCGCGGAACGCGCTGGGGGCCGGACGGGCGCGAGTATTTCCATGTCTACCGCCCCGCCGGCATCGAGCCGGGCGCACCGCTTACCGGCTGGGAATGGCCACGCGACGATCCGCACCGCGCCAACGCCGCCAACAGCCTGCTCACGCAGTTCGTGCGCGACACACCGCAACCGCTGACGGGTCTGCTGCCTTCCTGGGGCGAAGTGGCGCGGTTCCGGGCGCTGAACCAGTGCCAGCAGTGCCACATTCCCGACAAGCCGGAAGCGCGATACGACCGCGCCGGGCTGCCGTCCTGGGCTACCGATGCGAGCGGGCTCTATGTGCCTCTGGCGGTGCTGACCGATCGCGCACCGCTTTCAACCACGTCCATGTTCAGCGATCCGAACGCGGGCGATCCGTTCGTTTCCGCGCGCTGCGGCGACAAGCCCGCCAGCGAGCACATGGGCCGGCGCAGCCGCTGGTTCAGCTGTCCCGACGACGGCATGCCGATGGGGGTGCTGGACGTGGCCGCGGCGCGCGCCGCCGGCGATCCGCATGCGCTCGGCCTGTGCGCCGCGCGGCGCTATCTCTACGAACGGATGGACGCCGCCGGCCGCAAGGTGCTGGTCAAGCCCAATATGGTAGGCCCTTCGGCCCCAGAGCTGGGACA
>CAYMTM010000024.1:0-30137 GCA_964393375.1 uncultured Rhodospirillaceae bacterium | reverse complement strand
CATCCTCGAGACTTTCGACCTGCCGAAGATGGTGTCGGTCGCGGTCGGCGGCGCGTGGAAGCAGATGACCCCCGACCAACACCAACGCCTCGTCGACGCGTTCGCGCGCTATACGGTGGCCGTGCACGCCTCGCGGCTCGACGGATTCTCGGGCGAGACGTTCAAGGTCGTCAGCACCGCGGAACTGCCCAACAAGAACGGCGTCATGGTCAAGGCACAGTTCGTCCGCGCCAACGGCTCGACCGAGAACATCGACTATGTCCTGCAGGAAAACCAGCAAAGCTGGCAGATCGTCGATGTCTTCTATCGCAGCAGCATCAGCGAGGTCGCCACGCGGCGCTCCGAATACACGGCGGTCATCAAGAACTCTGGCATCGAGCGCCTGATTGCGGCGATGGACGAGAAGACCGCCGAGTTGGGCAATAAGACGGCGACGAACTGATCCAGCTTCGATGACGATCACGCTGCGCCACCCGCCATCGCCGGAATCGTCGCGCGTAACGAGCCGGGCTTCGTCTCTGAAGGCGGCCCTGCTGTCGCCCGAGCTGACCTTCCTGATGGAAGCGCATAACGGGCTTTCCGCCCGCATCGTCGAGGAGGCCGGTTTCAAGGGCGTATGGGCCTCGGGCCTGTCGATCTCGGCGGCGCTGGGCGTGCGCGACAACAACGAGGCGTCGTGGACCCAGGTGCTCGAGGTGCTGGAGTTCATGGCCGACGCCACGACCATCCCGATCCTCGTGGACGGCGACACCGGCTATGGCAACTTCAACAACGTCCGCCGCCTGGTCCGCAAGCTGTGCCAGCGCGGCATCGCCGGCGTGTGCATCGAGGACAAGCTGTTCCCCAAGACCAACTCGTTCATCGGCGACGGCCAGCCCCTGGCCGACATGGACGAGTTCTGCGGCAAGATCAAGGCCGGCAAGGACAGCCAGACCGATCCCGACTTCTGCTTGGTCGCCAGGATCGAAGCCCTGATCTCGGGCTGGGGCCTGGACGAGGCGCTGCGCCGCGCCGAGGCTTACCATCGGGCCGGCGCCGACGCGATCCTGATCCACTCGAAGAAATCCAGCGCCGACGAAATTCTGGCATTCTGCCGCGAATGGGCCAATCGCTGCCCCGTCGTGATCGTACCGACGATGTATTACGCGACGCCGACCGACCGTTACCGCGACGCCGGCATCTCCTGCGTCATCTGGGCCAATCATAACGTGCGCGCGGCGATCTCGGCCATGCGCGAGGTCAGCCGCAAGATCGCGGCGTCGGAGACGCTGGTCGGCGTCGAAGGCTCGATCGCGTCGGTAAAGGACATCTTCGCGCTCCAGGGCAATTCCGAGCTTGTGGAGGCCGAGCGGCGCTACCTGCCGCAGCCCGGCATCGACACCCAGGCGATCGTGCTTGCCGCTTCGCGCGGCGCGGCGCTTGGCGAGCTTACCGCCGATCGGCCGAAATGCATGATCGACGTGCGCGGCCAGCCGCTGCTGCGGCAGCTCACGACCATGTTGAAGGACAGCGGCATCCGCCGGGTGAGCGTCGTGGTGGGCTACCGCAAGGACGCTGTCGACCTTCGGTCGATCGAGACCGTGGCGAATGCCGCCTACGCGACGACCGGCGAATGCGCGTCGTTGGCATGCGCGGAGGACCGCCTCGATGGGCCGTGCCTGGTCACTTATGGGGACATCCTGTTCCGCCGCTATATCCTTGATCGGCTGCTCGAGGCCGACGGCGACATCGTGGTGGTCGCCGATGCGCTGTGGCGCGAGCGTCGGCGCACCGGACCCGGTCTGGTGCACGACCACGTGGTGTGCAGCCGCCAATTCTCGCCGGCCTACCTGGACGACGACACCGTCGACCTGGTGCGGGTCGGACCCGACCTGCCGGATCGCGCGATCTGCGGCGAATGGGTCGGGCTGATGAAGCTCAGCGCGCTCGGGACCGGGCTGGTTCGCCGGGAACTGGGCGCCATGCGTGCGGACGGCTCGCTCGACAACGCCAACATGCCCGATCTGCTGAACCGCCTGGTAGCCGCGGGTCACCGCGTGCGCGTGCAGTACATCACCGGACATTGGCTGGACGTCGACGACAGCTTCGACCTCGCCAAGGCCCGCAACTTCCTCTAGGCATTCCCCCAGATGATTGGCGCCGATGATTTCATCGAGCCGGCCCGGGCGCGCGGCTTTGATTTCTACACCGGCGTCCCCTGCTCGTTTCTGACCCCCTTCATCAACCGGGCCATCAGCCATCCGAAACTGGACTATGTGGCCGCCGCTTCGGAGGGTGAAGCGGTCGGAATTGCCGCCGGCGCTTGGCTCGCGGGCCGCAAGACCGTCGTCATGTGTCAGAACTCCGGTTTAGGAAATGCCGTCAACCCGTTGACGTCACTAAATTACCCGTTCCGGATTCCGACGCTGCTGATTGTCACCTGGCGCGGCCAGCCCGGCCTGAAGGACGAACCGCAGCACGAGCTGATGGGCCAGATCACCGCGGCAATGCTCGACACGATGCGGATCGACCATGCGATGTTCCCTACGGAAATCAATGCGATCAAGAGCAGCCTTGAGATCGCGATCGAGCAGATGGAAACGCGATCGCTGCCGGCGGCGCTGATCATGCGCAAGGATAGCGTTCGCGACGATGGCCTTGAAGAAACTGCTTCCTCACCGCGCGCGCCGGGCGCCTACCGCGACGATCGCCGGGGTGGCGAGCTTCCGACCCGGTTTGCCGTGTTGGAGCGCCTGTTGACCGACGTCCCCGCCGAAGCTGCCATCATCGCGACGACGGGGAAATGCGGTCGTGAGCTTTTCACCCTGGCCGATCGCCCGCAGCATCTTTATCTCGTGGGTTCGATGGGATGCGCCGGTCCTGTGGGCCTGGGCGCCGCCCGGCTGGTCGGCCGTCCGGTGATCGTATTGGACGGCGACGGCGCCGCGCTCATGAAGCTCGGGGCGCTGGCGACGATCGGTGCCTATGCGCCCAAGAACCTGATCCATGTCGTGCTGGACAACGGCGTCCACGATTCGACCGGAGGCCAGGCGACCGTCTCGGCCAGCGTGGACTTCGCGCGCGTGGCCGCGGCCTGCGGCTATGCGGCGGCCGCTTCGGCTGATACCGTCGAAGGGTTTGCGGGTTGGCTTAAGGAGGCGCTGGGACGCCCAGGTCCCCATCTGCTGCATCTACGAATAGCGCCCGGCTCGCTGGAGAAGCTTGGCCGGCCGACCGTCACCCCCCAGGAAGTCGCCCGCCGCTTCCGTCGCTTCCTGGCCGAACCAATCAAGCACTGAAGGAAAGGAGACTGAACGATGGCCATCAAACGTCACAACGTCGGACCGCGCATGAGCCAAGCCGTCGAGAACGGCAACACGGTCTATCTGGCAGGCCTGGTCGCCGACGACGCCTCGCAGGACGTGAAGGGCCAGACCAGGCAAATTCTGGCGAAGATCGACGATCTGCTGAAGAAGGCCGGAACCGACAAATCGAAGCTGTTGTCGGCCAACATTTGGCTCACCGATATCAGCACCTGGTCGCAGATGAACGAGGTCTGGGACGCCTGGGTGTCGCCAGGCAACACGCCGGCGCGCGCCACCGTGGAGGCCAAGCTCGCCGCCCCGGGTCTCAAGGTCGAGATCATGGTCCAGGCCGCCAAGTAGTGCCGGGCTGACGGTCCAGGCTTGGGGCCCGCGGTCGATCGGCGGGCCCCAAACTGCCGCCGTCACATTCCCTTAACCACGTCGCATTTCGTCCGTTACAGGCTCGCGTCGCGACAATTAAGGTTGCGGGGCAAATCGAAAACACTTTAATGTAGCGAATCGCGCCGCCCTGAAATGGCTGGTGCAACGCGTTGTATTGCCCGTGATTTCGTGATCGCCGTTGAGATGAGCCACAACACCTGGATCCATCGCATCGTGCGCACCGCCGTCCGCCCCCTGGCGCGGACGCGCGTGACGCCCAACCAGGTGACCTGCTTGCGCCTGTTCACGGGCGTGGCGGCCGCAGGCCTGCTGGCGATGGGCGTTTCGCCCTGGGCGGCAATCGGCGCCGGCGTCTTCGCGCTTTCGATGCTGCTTGACCGAGCGGACGGCGAACTTGCGCGCATGACGGGCAAGCATTCGCCGGGCGGGCATCGGTTCGATCTGTTTGCCGACGCCTTTTCCAATGCGCTCGCCTTCGTTGCGATCGGAATCGGCCTGCGCGACGGCACCAGCCTTGGCTATTGGGCGATCCCGATGGGGGCCGTGGCCGGCATCTCCATCATGCTGAACCTTTGGTTCGTGATGGCGATGGAGGAAATGAAGGGCGCCCGCTCGGCCGAGCTCAAAAGCTTCTGGGGCTTCGACGCCGACGATGCAACCCTGCTGCTGCCGATCTTCGTCTGGCTCGGTTGGACGGTGCCCCTCACCGTGATGGCCTTCATCTGCGCCCCGATCTTCACGGCGCTCGCGGCGCGCCATTTCACCAAGCTGCACCGGCTGGACCGCTCGCCTTTCGCCGACCTGATCCAGCCGCGTCCCGCCGGGCCGCGCGAGCAGCCGGTGCTGCAACCGGTCGACCGCCGGCGACCGCAATCCTCGGGTTCCTGATCGGCGGCTATTTCCGCCGCGCGGCGAGCTTGCGGCGCACCATCGCGAAATTGAACAGCGTCCACAGGCCGTAGAGCCCGGCGCCGATTCCGGCGCCGACGAAGAACGGCTGCGCCCAGCCCAGCCACACGATCGGCGCAATCAGGTAGATGCCGTCTTCCAGCTCGAACCCGGCGAAGCCAGGGTAGTTCGCCGTGCCCTGGCCGGCGTGGCGGTCGATATCGAGGCTCAGCACCATCGACCCGAAGGCGCTGACCGCGCCCACCGCCCCCAGCACGATCGACCACGTGCCGAGCCAGCCGTCGCGGAAGGCGACGCCCAGCCCGACGAAGAGCGCCGCATAGCTGCTCGCCCCGGCGACGTAGTCGTAGTAGTACCCGAAGCGCGAGGTGCGGCCGGTCTGGCGCGCGAGCTCGCCGTCGAAATGGTCGAGGAAGCGCGCCAGCGCGAACAGGCCCGCGCCCCAGTGGATATGCGGCGCGCGCCCGATGGCGATCAGCGCCGCGCCGGCAAAGGCGAACAGCAGCGTGACGGTCGTCATCTGGTTCGGCGTGAGTCCGGTCGCTATCAGCGGCCGCACCAAAATGCGCGCGAGACGCTGGTCGTAGGGTGGTTTGTCCATTGCGGCAGGGAGGCTCCGGGGAAGGACGGCGCACGATAGCGGACCCCGGCGTCAAAACAAAGAAGGCGAAGCGCCGTCCTGGCACTCCGCCCCCTTTTGTCGCTGCGCCGACACCCCTGCCGAAGCGTCGGCGCCGCCCGCGGTCGTCTCCCGGCGTACTCGCCGGCCCACTGCCTTGAACCGGCCGCTACCTGCATACGCCCGACCGACTATCTGCCGGTTTCAGGCGACCGGGCACGGTTATAAGCGTAGCGGCTTAATCAAGCGCTAAGAGTCAAAGTAAATTTCCAAGATCATACAGTATTCGCAAGTATAGCGAATAAGAGTCAAAGACCTCGATAAACCCGGATCAATTTCGCGGATGCTTCGCTAAAATGCCCGGTTTCCGCCGCCAAGCCTCGGAATCACGCAGCGTCGAGCGCAAACGCGAAATGCGCTATCGTTGCCGGCGATGACCGCTGTCGATCTCGCAGCCCTGGCCGCGCGCGTCCCCGACGGCGCGCGCCTGGCGATTCCCGCCGATTACAGCGGCGTCGCCATGGCCGCGACCCGCGCCATCGCGCGCCGGGGAGCCAGGGGTCTCAGGCTCGTGACGGTGCCGACCAGCGGCATGCAGGCGGACCTGCTGATCGGCGCGGGCTGCGTGGCCGAAATCGAGACCTCGGGCGTAACGCTCAACGAGCACGGGCTTGCGCCGCGATTCACCGCAGCCGCCAAGAGCGGCGCGATCAGGGTCATCGAGGCAACCTGCCCCGCCATCCACGCAGAACTGCAGGCAAGCGAGAAGGGCGTGCCTTTCATGCCGCTGCGCGGCCTCCTGGGATCGGACATCCTCAAGCAGCGGCCGGATTGGAAGACCATCGACAATCCCCTGGGCGCGGGCTACGACCCGCTGGTCCTCCTGCCCGCGCTGAAGCCCGACTTCGCCCTGTTCCACGCGCGCTGGGCCGACCGGCACGGCAATGTCTGGATCGGTCGGCGGCGCGAGCTGGCGACCATGGCCCATGCCTCCGCGGTCACTCTGGCCACGGTCGAGGCGATCCACGAGGGCGACTTGATGGCCGACGAGGCGACGGCGGCAGGCACGCTGCCTGCGTTCTATGTCGGTGCGGTCGCGGTGGCCGAGCGCGGCGCCTGGCCGCTGGGCTTGGCCGGAGTCTACGCAGCCGACGACGCCGAGATCGCGCGTTACGCCGCCGCCGCGCGCAGCGACGCCGCCTTCGCCCGCTATCTCGACGAGGCCGCGCGCCAGGCCGCATGACCCACCCATCCGCGAACGAGGTGCTGATTGCCGCCCTGGCGCGGCTTGTCGCCGGCTGCCGGCACGTGGCCGTCGGCAACGCCTCGCCGATCCCCGCCGCAGCCGTGCTGCTGGCGCGCGCGCTGTCGGGCGATGCCATGATCGTGTCGATCCTGGGCAGCCGCGCGCACAATCCGTACACCGACGGAGGGCGGGAGCTGTTCGATGCGGCCGGCCAGGGCCGGCTCGATGCTTTCTTCCTGGGCGGCGGCGAGATTGACGGCCAGGCCAACGTGAACCTGGTGGCGGTCGGGCCGCCGGATGCGCCGCTGGCGCGGTTCCCCGGCTCGTTCGGCTCGGCCTATCTCTACTTCGTCGTGCCGCGCGTGATCCTGTTCCGCGCCGAGCATTCGCGCCGGGTGCTGGTGCCGCGCGTGTCCTTCGTCAGCGCCCCAGGCCAAAGCCCGCCCGGCGTATATCGCACCGGCGGCCCCGCCGCCCTGGTGACAGGGCGGTGCGCCTTCGCCTTCGACCGTGCGCGTGGAAGGTTCCGGCTGGAGAGCGTTCATCCCGGCCACACCGCCGAAGAGGTGCGCGCCGAGACGGGTTTCGACTACGATGCTCCTCCCGATGTGCCGGCGACCGCCTCGCCCTCGCGGGAGGCGCTGGAATTGATCCGCGGCCGCGTGGCGATGGAGCTGGCGGAAACCTACCCCCTCTTCGCCGCGCGGGAATGGGGCCGCGCCACCCGATGCAGCGCATGAGGAAACGATGAACGCACCCGACGATCACCGCATCGCGCCGGATGCACAGCGCGCCCAGAACGTGTTCCCGGCCGGATCCAACGGCGAGTTCAACATTCCGCCCGAGCTCAGCATCGTGGTGGAGCGCGGGGATGGGGCACGGCTCTGGGACACCACGGGCCGCGAGTTCGTCGATTTCTCGATGGGCTGGGGTTCGGTCCTGCCCGGCCATGCGCGCCGCGAGGTGGTCGAGGCGGCCACGCGCCAGGCCTCCTATGGATCGAACTTCGCGCATGTCAACCGGCCCGCGCTCGAGCTGGCGGAGGAAATCAAGCGCCTGAGCCCCGCGAGCGAACGCGTGCGATTCTGCGCGTCCGGCACCGAGGCGACGATGTACTGCCAACGGCTGGCGCGCGCCGTCACCGGAAGGCCGCTTATCCTGAAGTTCGAGGGCGCCTACCACGGGGCCAACGAGATCGGCGTCACCAGCCTGTTCCCACAGCGCCTGGTCGATTTTCCGACCCCCGACCCTTCCAGTGCCGGAATTGCCCCGGTTGTGAAGGACCAGGTGATCGTCGCGCCCTACAACGACCTGGCCACGACCGAGACGATCATTGCCCGGCACGCCGGGCGCCTCGCCGGGGTCATCGTCGAGCCGCTGCAACGCTGCACACCGCCGCGGCCCGGGTTTCTACCGGGCCTGCGTGCGGCCTGCGACCGGCATGGCGCACTCCTGATCTTCGACGAGGTCGTCACCGGCTTCCGGCTGGCCTATGGCGGGGCGCAGGAGTTCTATGGCGTGGTCCCGGACCTGGTCGCCTACGGCAAGGCGCTCGGCGGCGGATTTCCGATCGGCGCCTTCGGCGGTCGACGCGACATCCTGGACTGGGTGCGCGAGGACCGCCTGGGGCGCGAAGACTATGTCTGGACCGCCTCGACCCTAGGCGGCAATCCGGTCAGCGCGGCGGCGGCGCTGGCGGCGCTGGCGATCTATCGCCGGCCCGAGACCTATACCCGCCTGCGCGATTTGGGCGAGTACCTGCGCGCGGGCATGCGCCGCGTGCTCGAGCAGCGCCAGCTTCGCGCCCAGGTCATCGGCGACGGACCGCTGGCGCAGGTGGTGTTCTCGCCCGACCCGGTGTTCAACTACCGCAGCACGAAGAAGGGCGACGGCGCCAAGGGTCGCGCGCTGATGCTCGGCCTGTTCCGGCGCGGCGTGTTCCTGAACCCCATGGGTACCAAGCTCTACCTGTCGCTCGCCCATGGCAGGGCGGAATGCGATCTGCTGCTCGGCCGGATGGACGACGCGCTGGCCGACGCCTGAGCCGAATCGGCCGGCAATTTCGAGAATATTCTTTCCACTCCGGGCGGCCGCGCTATGATGCGCCGGGACCTCTCGCCACGCGCCCGTCCGTCTGGGTGGCCATGTACGTCTATCTTCCGATCGCCGAAATCTCGGTGAATGTCTTCCTGATTCTTGCGATGGGAACGGCCGTGGGCTTTCTTTCCGGCCTGTTCGGCGTGGGCGGCGGATTCCTGATGACCCCGCTCCTCATGTTCATCGGCGTCCCGCCGGCGGTCGCGGTGGGGACCGAGGCCAACAAGATCGCCGCTTCATCCATTTCCGGCGTGATGGCGCATTGGCGGCGCGGCAATGTCGACGTGCGGATGGGGCTGGTGCTGCTCCTCGGCGGCTTCATCGGGTCCACCTCGGGCGTGTTCCTGTTCGGCCTCCTGCGGGCGATCGGGCAGATCGACCTGGTCATCAAGATCTCCTACGTGATCTTCCTCGGGGTGATCGGCGCCCTGATGCTGACCGAATCCGCCCGGACGTTCCTGCGCCGCAGCCGCATGCCCAAGGGCGCCGCCGTCAAGCTGCACCAGCATACCTGGCTGCACGGGCTTCCGCTCAAGGTCCGGTTCCACCGATCGCGACTTTACATCAGCGCGCTGCTGCCGCTCGCGGTCGGATTTTGCGTCGGCGTTCTTGCCGCGATCATGGGGGTGGGAGGAGGCTTCATCATCGTGCCGGCGATGATCTACCTGTTGGGCATGCCGACATCGGTGGTCGTTGGAACCTCGCTGTTCCAGATCCTGTTTGTCACCGCCAACGTGACCTTCCTGCAGGCCCTGCACAATCACACCGTAGACATCGTGCTGAGCCTGTTCCTGATCATCGGCGGCGTCGTCGGCGCGCAACTGGGCGTGGTCTACGGCGGCAAGATCCGCGGCGAGTGGATGCGCGCGCTCTTGGGCGCGCTGGTGATCGCGGTCGGCGGCAAGCTTCTGTTCGACCTGCTGGTGGCGCCAAGCGAGCTGTTCACGCTGGCCAGCACGGTGCGGATCCAGTGATGCGCGCGGCGACGCGGATCGGCCTCGCCCTTGCCGCATTGATGGCGCTGCCAGTGGCGGACGCGCGCGCCGATCCCATCGTCGCCGACCTCTCCAGCCACCTGATCGCGATCACCACGGGCTTCACCGGGACCGACGTGCTGGTGTTCGGCGCGACCGACGGCGAAGGCGACATCGCCGTGATCGTGCGCGGCCCCGAGCGCGAGGAGATCGTGCGCAAGAAGGAGCGCATGGCCGGAATCTGGATTCACGGCGCCTCGTTCCGCTTCCGCCGGGTACCGAGTTTCTATGCGGTCGCCACCAACAAGCCGCTGGCCGAACTCGCCTCGCCCCAGGTCCTGACGCGCCACCAGATCGGCCTGGAGTATCTGCGCCTGGACGCCGGCGGGCGCGAGGCCGATCCGAACTACAAGACGTTCGCCGCCTCGCTGGTCAGGCTCAAACAGGCCGAGCAGCTGTTCCCGACCCAGACCGAGCGGGTACAGTTCCTCGGCAACCAGCTCTTCCGCGCCAGCCTGACCTTTCCCGCCAACGTGCCGGTCGGTACCTATCAGGTCGAAGTGTTCCTGCTTCGCAACGGCGAGGTCGCCGGCGCGCAGACCGTGCCGCTGGTGATCAGCAAGATCGGCCTGGGGGCGGACATCTACATGTTCGCGCACCGCGATGCGCCGATCTATGGCGCAATTGCGATTTTGATGGCATTGGTGGCAGGATCGTCGGCCGCGTTCCTGTTCCGGAAGGTGTGAACGGATGTCCGATCGCCCGCCGCAAGCAGCCGGACGCGTCTTCCTGATCGTGGTCGACGCCACGGCGGAACTGCGCGCGGCCCTGCGCTTCGCGTGCAACCGCGCCAAGAAGACGGGCGGGCGCGTGGCATTGCTGTATGTGTTGGAGCCCGCCGACTTCCAGCAATGGATGGCGGTCGAATCGCTGATCCAGCAGGAACGCCGCGAGGAGGCCGAGCGGCTGCTGCAGGACCTTTCAGCGCAGGTCAACGAGATCGCCGGCTCCATGCCGATGGTCTACGTCCGCGAGGGTGATCGGGCCGAGCAGATCATGAAGTTGATCGAGGAGGAGCCGAGCATTTCGGTCCTCGTGCTGGGCGCCGGCACCGGCGCCGAAGGACCGGGGCCGCTGGTCAACCATCTCGTCGGCAAGATGTCGGGCAAGCTGCGCGTGCCGATCACGGTCGTGCCGGGCAGGCTCAACGACGAACAGATTGACGCGCTGACCTGACGGCGCGACGGGGAGGAAATCGTTGCGGCTCAATCCGCTGGCGACGGTCGCCGAAACCGTCGACCTTTCGCCCAAGGTCAGCGACGAGGTCAAGGCGACCACCTGCTACATGTGCGCCTGCCGCTGTGGGATCAAGGTTCATCTGCGCGAAGGCGCCGTTCGCTATATCGAAGGCAACCGCGCCCATCCCGTGAACAAGGGCGTGCTGTGCGCCAAGGGCTCGGCCGGCATCCTGACGCAGTATTCGCCGGCGCGGCTGACCAAGCCCTTGCTGCGCACGGGACCGCGCGGATCGGGCGAGTTTCGCGAGATCGAGTGGGAAGAGGCGCTGTCCACCGCCACGCAATGGCTGGAAGCGATCCGCGCCACCGATCCGCGCAAGCTCGCCTTCTTCACCGGGCGCGACCAGAGCCAGGCGTTGACCGGATGGTGGGCCAGCCAGTTCGGCACGCCGAACTACGCGGCGCATGGCGGATTCTGCTCGGTCAACATGGCCGCGGCGGGCATGTACACGATCGGCGGGTCGTTTTGGGAGTTCGGCGAGCCCGACTTCCACCTGACGAAATACTTCATGATGTTCGGCGTAGCCGAGGACCACGCCTCGAATCCGATCAAGATCGGCCTGGGCAAGCTCAAGGGCCGCGGAGCCAAGTTCGTCTCGGTCAACCCGGTGCGCACCGGCTATTCGGCGATCGCCGACGAGTGGGTGGGCATTAGGCCGGGCACGGACGGCCTGTTCGTCGCCGCGCTGATCCACGAATTGCTGCGCGCCGACCGGGTCGATTTCGACTACCTCGTGCGCTACACCAACGCACCCTGGCTGGTGATCGACGCGCCCGGGACCGCGCGGGACGGGTTGTTCGTACGCGACGACAAGGGCCATCCGCTGTGCTGGAATGCCGACGGCAACGCCGCGGGCGACGCGCTGCTGCCCGACATGCGCCCCTCCCTGGTCGGCCGCCGCACCCTACCCGACGGCACCGTGGCCGTGCCGGTGTTCGAACTGATGGCGCGACGCTATCTCGATCGGCGCTACGCGCCCGATGCGGTTGCAGCCGACACCGGCGTGCCCGCCGAGACAATCCGGCGATTGGCGGCCGAGTTGGCGCATGCCGCATTCGACCAACAGATTGTCCTGGACATTCCCTGGATCGACTGGGCGGGGCGGCGCCATGAGAAGACCGTCGGACGGCCGGTGTCGTTCCATGCGATGCGCGGAATCTCCGCGCATGCCAACGGCTTCCATACCTGCCGGCTGATCCATGTGCTGCAGATGCTGCTCGGCGCTATCGACTGTCCAGGCGGGTTCCGCCACAAGCCGCCCTACCCCAAGTCCGCCCCGCCTGCGGTGAAGCCGCATGGCAGCGCCGCCCATGTCGCATCCGGCAGGCCCATGCCCGGCCCGCCCCTGGGATTTCCAATGGGGCCGGAAGACCTGCTGGTCGAGGCGGATGGCCGCGCGCGACGCATCGACAAGGCCTACTCCTGGGAAGCGCCGCTCGCCGCGCACGGCCTGATGCACATGGTGATCCATAACGCCAGCAAAGGCGACCCTTACAAGATCGACACGCTGTTCATGTTCATGGCTAACATGGGCTGGAATTCGGCCATGAACACGCCGGGCACGCTCGGAATGCTGACCGCCTACGATCCCGATACCGGCGACTACGCGATCCCGCACATCATCTACGCCGACGCCTACCACTCCGAGATGGTTGCTTACGCCGATCTTGTCCTGCCGGACACGACCTACCTCGAGCGCCACGACTGCATCTCGCTGCTCGACCGGCCGATCTGCGATGCCGACGGGGCCGCCGACGCGATCCGCCAGCCCGTCGTCACGCCCGAGCGCGACGTGCGGCCGTTCCAGGATGTGTTGCTGGAACTGGGCGTTCGCCTGAAGCTGCCTGCGCTGGTCAACGCCGACGGCAGCGCGAAGTTTCCCGGCGGCTACGCCGACTACATGGCCAACCACGAGCGCCAGCCCGGCATCGGCATGCTGGCGGGCTGGCGCGGGCTCGACGGCGACCGGCATGGCACCGGCGCGCCCAATCCGCGGCAGCTCGACGCTTACATCGCCAATGGCTGCTTCTGGCGCCACGAGATCGCGCCAGCGCACCGCTACTATCGCTTCGCCAACAAGGGCTATCTCGACTGGGCCGTGGCGATGGGTTTCCTCGCCAAGGCCGAGCCGATCGTCATGCAGCTCTACAGCGAGCCGATGCAGCGGTTCCGACTGGCGGCGCGCGGGCATGGGCCGTTGCAACCCCCCGACCGCGACCGCCAGCGCGTCGAGGCCTATTTCGACCCCCTTCCCTACTGGTATCCGCCGTTCGAAGGCGCACTGGTGGCGGAGGACGAGTTTCCGCTGCATGCCGTCACGCAGCGCCCGATGGCCATGTACCACAGTTGGGGCTCGCAGAACCCTTGGCTGCGCCAAATCCACACCGCCAACCGCCTGTTCGTGAACCGCGGCACCGCGCTTCGCCTGGGCCTTGTTGACGACGACTGGGTCTGGATGATCAGCCACCACGGCCGCGTCAAATGCCAGGTCAGGCTCGCGGAAGGCGTCAACCCAGACACGGTCTGGACCTGGAACGCGATCGGGAAGCGAAACGGCGCCTGGTCCCTGGCGCCGGGTGCACCGGAGTCCACACGCGGCTTCCTGCTGAACCATGTGATCTCGGAGTTGCTGCCGCCACAGCCCGACGGCCACCGCTTCGCCAACTGCGACCCCGTTACGGGCCAAGCCGCGTGGTACGACTTGCGCGTGCGCATCGAGAAGGCGGCCGAAAGCGAGGCGGGAGAAACCGCGCCGCGCTTCGAGCCGGCCAAGCGCCCGCCCGGCATGATGGACCCGCCCCACATCCTGCGCTACGGCGCCGGGTTCCGGCGGTGAGGCGGCGATGACGAGTCTCCCCAAGGACGCGACCGGTCGCAAGCTCGGCCTGGTGATCGACCTGGATATCTGCGTGGGCTGCCACGCATGCGCCGTCAATTGCAAGGAATGGAACAGCGGCGGCCATTCGGCGCCGCTGACCGACCACGATCCCTATGGCGCCGATCCCTGGGGCGTGTGGTTCAACCGCGTCCATTCCTTCGAGGCGGGCGACGGCGCTGCCGGCCGCACCGTGCACTTCCCCCGTTCGTGCCTGCATTGCGAGCAGCCGGCCTGCGTCACGGTCTGTCCGACCGGCGCGTCCTACAAGCGCGCGGAGGACGGCATCGTGCTGGTCAACGCCGAGACCTGCATCGGCTGCAAGTTGTGTTCCTGGGCCTGCCCGTATGGCGCGCGCGAATTCGACCAGGACGAAGGCGTGATGAAGAAATGCACGCTGTGCATCGACCGCATCTACAACGAGAACCTCGCGGAGGCGGATCGCGTGCCAGCCTGCGTGTCGACCTGCCCGGTCGGCGCACGGCATTTCGGCGACCTGGGCGATCCCACATCGCCGGTATCGCAACTGGTCGCCGAGCGCGGCGGCTACGACCTGATGCCCGAACTCGGCTACAAGCCCGTCAACAAGTACCTGCCGCCCCGTGCGCCGAAAACGCATTCGGGCAGCACCGGCGCGGCCGCGGCCCTTGCGCCCGAGGACGAGGACTTGAGCGGCGCTGGTATGCTGCTGCGCTGGGTCGACCGGATTCTCTCCAGGTAGCAGCGAACACGGCGCATGCATCCCGCTCGATCCGTCATCCTGTTCACGGTGCTCTCCGGCACGGGCTACGGGATGCTGTTCCTGCTGGGCTATGGTGCGGCCACGCGCCTGCTGCCGCCCGACCGCATTCTCGGCCTTGCCGCGTTCGGAATGGCGGTCACGTTCGCTACGGCCGGCCTGCTGGCCTCGCTGTTCCATCTCGGCCGTCCAGAGCGTGCCTGGCGGGCCATGTCGCAGTGGCGTTCGTCCTGGCTGTCGCGCGAAGGCCTGCTCGCCACCGCCGTCTACCTCCCGACGGCGCCTTTTGGGATCGCCTGGGCTTTTTTCGGGCTCAATTCCGGCGTCTTCGCGTTCTTCGGCGCGATTTCCGGACTGCTGGCCGCGGCAACCGTGGTCGCGACCGGCAAGATCTACTCGACCTTGAAACCGATCCGGCAGTGGCACAATGCCTGGGTCCTGCCCGGTTATCTTGTCATTGCGCTGATGTCGGGCGCGCTGTGGCTGAACGTACTGCTGCAATGGCGCGGCCTTTCGCGCCCGACGATCGCCTTCATCGCGGCCGGCGGCGCCCTGGCCGGGCTGGTGGTCAAGGTGCTCTATTGGCGGTCGATCGACACCGCCAGGGGCGGATCGACGGCGGAGAGTGCCACCGGGCTTGGAGCGATCGGCCGGGTCCGGCTGCTGGAATCGCCGCATACCCAGGACAACTTCCTGCTGCGCGAGATGGGCTACCGTATCGCGCGCAAGCATGCGTGGCGGCTGCGGCGAATCGCGCTCTCCTTTGGATTTTTCGTTCCCTTCGTGCTGGCCGGCTTGACGGCGGCGTTCACCGGAAGGCTGGCCGCCTGGACCGCGCTGACCGCCGCGCTTTCGGCCGGTCTCGGCATACTGGTTGAGCGCTGGCTGTTTTTTGCCGAGGCCCGCCACACCGTAACACTGTATTATGGCGCCGAAAGAGCGTGATTGCGCTGTATTATTGCCGCGGGCCGGGGTAGCATTCCCCGACGGGTGATCGCGAGGCATGCCCGCGAGAGAAACAACAGGGAGGGTTGAGACGATGCCGAGTCGTCCGCGTCTGCTTTTCCTTGTATCTGCATGCACCGCCGCAATGGTGGCGGCGTCCGCGGCCACGGCGCAACAGCCGACCGCGCTTGCGCTGTCTTGCGCCGCATGCCACGGCACCGATGGCAAGAGTCCCGGCGCGATCCCCACGCTGGCGGGTCGGCCGGCAAAGGAACTGAAGGACGCGCTGGTCGGATTCAAGGCCGGCACGCGCCCGGCCACGGTCATGAACCGTTTGGCCAAGGGCTACACCGACCAGGAGATCGACGCCTTGGCCGACTATTTCTCCAAGCGCAAGTAGGGGGGCACAGCGATGACCCGCATTACCCGCAGATCGTTCACCACCATGGCGGGCGCTGCTGGCGCCTTGCTTGCCATGCCCAACCTTGCTTTCGGCGCCAATGCGCGCATCGCCGTCGTCGGCGGTGGTTTTGGCGGCGCGACCGCCGCGCGTTATCTCAAGCGGCTCGATCGCCAGCTCTCGGTCACCCTTATCGAGCCGAACGAGAAGTTCATCACCTGCCCGTTCTCGAACCTCGTCCTTGGCGGCCTCAAGACAATGGACAACATCACCCATGGCTATGAGGGTCTGAGGAAAGCGGGCGTGCGGGTCGTCCGCGCCTCGGTCCAGGGGATCGACACGGGAGCCAAGCGCCTGTCGTTATCGACCGGCAACGCGGTGCTCTACGACAAGCTGGTGCTGTCGCCCGGGATCGACCTGAATTTCGGCGCCCTGCCCGGTTACGATCAGGCCGCAGCCGAAAGAATGCCGCATGCCTGGAAGCCCGGCGCGCAGACCCTGCTGTTGAAGCGCCAACTCGAGGCGATGCCGGACGGCGGCACCGTCATCATGGTCTGCCCGGATAACCCCTTCCGGTGCCCGCCCGGTCCCTACGAGCGCGCCAGCATGATCGCGCACTATCTCAAGACCAGGAAACCGAAGTCGAAGATTCTCATCCTCGACGCCAAGGAGAGCTTCTCCAAGCAGGCGCTGTTCCAGGAAGGCTGGCAGGCGGTCTATGGCAAAATGATCGAGTGGCTGCCCGGAAAGGCCGGCGGCAAGGTCACCTCCGTCGACCCTAAGGCGATGACGGTCAAGACCGAGTTCGGCGACCAGAAGGGCGCGGTGATCAACGTGATCCCGCCGCAATTCGCGGGCGAGGTCGTGCGCGCGGCCGGTTTCGCGGAGCCCTCGGGCTGGTGCGCGGTGGACTTCAACACCTTCCAGTCCAAGTCCAATGCCGACACCTATATCGTCGGCGACGCTACCATCGCTGGCGCCATGCCGAAATCGGGCTTTTCGGCCAATAGCCAGGCCAAGGTGGCGGCCTTGGCGATCGTCGAAAGCCTCAACGGCCGCACGCCCCCGCCCCCGGCTTTCGCCAACACCTGTTACAGCCTGATCGCGCCGAAATACGGTATCTCGGTGGCGAACGTATACCGCGTGACGGGCGCCGGCCTGGTCGCCGCCGATGGCGGCGGCGTCAGCCCGACCGCGCAGCCCGCGCAATTCCGAAGCCAGGAGGCAACCTTCGCCGAGGGCTGGTACGAGTCGATCACGCAGGACATGTTCGGCTGAGATCGGGCCCGCGGCACGAGCAGCCTAGACAGGGTGCGCGGGCGCCTTGACGGCGGATGCAGCGTCTGCCTCTGCGCAAGTGCGGCACAGGCCGTGGATTTCGACCGTCTGCTCGTGCACGACGAAACCGTGCCGGTTGGCCTGATGACCGATCGCGCCAGTGATCGCCTTGTCCTCCAGCTCGTTGATCACGCCACATTTGCGGCAGATCAGGTACTGCGCGGTGTGCGGCCGGCTGGGATCGACGCAGCCCACGAACGCGTTCAGCGATTCGATCCGGTGGATCAGGCGCTGCTCGATCAGGAATTCCAGCGCCCGGTAGACCGTGGGCGGCGCCGCCGACCGGCCGTCCTCGGTCCGCAGCAGGTCGAGCAACTCATAAGCGCCGACCGGGCGATGCGACCGCCAGACCAGCTCCAGCACGCGCTGACGCAGCGGCGTCAGGCGGACGCCGCGTTGGACGCACAAATCGCTGGCCGTCGATACAGCCTGCTCGATGCAGTGCCGATGGTCGTGGTCGCCGATCTCGACCACCGGAGCGCTTTTTGGCATATGGACCCCTGTCGGATCGAATTGATATATCATAACACACGCTTGGGGCGTGGTATTGCGAGCCCAAACGGGCTGTCTGCCGATGGAGGTTCTTGCCGATGACCGCGCTGACCGTGCCCGCCTCGCGCGCGACGATCGACGGCGTGCTGGCGGAAGTCGCTTTCAACGAAGCCGGACTGGTGCCAGCCATCGCCCAGCAACACGATACGGGCGAGGTGCTAATGCTGGCCTGGATGAGCCGCGAGTCGATTGCCGAAACGCTGGCCACCGGCCAGGTTTGCTACTGGTCGCGCTCGCGCCAAGCCCTGTGGCGCAAGGGCGAAACGTCCGGGCACAAGCAGCGGTTGGTCGACCTGGTGATCGACTGCGACGGCGACACGATTCTCCTGAAGGTTGCGCAGACCGGCCCGGCTTGCCATACCGGCCGCCCGACCTGTTTTTTCCGGGCGCCGCGCGGCGATGGCGTCCGGTTTGTCGAGAGCACGAAGAATTGATCCAGATCAAAGCGACCCGCCAGCAAGACCGCTAGAAGATGGATCGTCTCATACCCTTCCCTATATTGGCATGGCCGGGGCCGTCAAAAGCCCCGGCCGATCTTTTCGTGCCGTTGCGCACGTTGGCCGCCGCGCTTTTCCTGGGCGTCGCGACCACGGCGCTTGGCGCCGGGCCTTGCCGGGCCGATGCCGATATCGAACGGCCGGAACGCGAGCCGATCTACCGTCCCATGCGCCCGGCCAACACGGAGGAGTTCCTGGCGCGCTGCAAGGAGGACTCGCTCTATTGCGAGGAGCAGTTCGCCCTATACATCCAGCGCTACGCCGCCGTGCGCGTGGAGGAGCTGGCCCAGCAGGAACAGTACCGCAAGCTGCGCGAGAACCTGCGCGACCCCGCGGCGTTCGACGGCATCTGCCTGCCGCGGGACCGGCTTTTCACGGAATCGCTTCCGGTCGAGATGGCGCGCGGCTTCACGAGATGGGCCGAGAAGAACCGCGCGACCTACCGCGAACGCCCGCCCGTCGGCGTGAAGGCGGCGATGCGCGCTCTCTATCCGTGCCCTTGACCGGCGCGTCTGGCGTCAGTCCCGCAGAATACCGGCGACGAATCCCTCCGGACTTCGCGTCCAGCGACTCCTCGACGTAGGCCGCATAGACATGTGGCGGCTGGTTCTCGCGCGCGATCTGGTGGATGCAGTTGGCGAAATTGAAGAAGCCTTCCGCCCGCATGAAGAAGCCGCGGCTCACCTTCGGAAGCCAGGAAAGGCGCAGGAACGGCGCCAGCGCCGCCTGGCGTTCGTTGCCGAAGCGATGGTCGGCGCTGCCGCCCGCCAGGTTGAACCCTGCCGGCGAGGCGATCGCTTCCAGGAGCGTGCTCTTCCCCGTGCCGTTCTCGCCGACGACGATCGTGACCTGCTTGTCGAAGGTGAAGTCCAGCGTGCGCCGGCAGACGAAGGGAACGGACAGGGGAAATCCGGTTTCGTCGCCCGCGATGTCCTCGCGCAGCGAAACGCGTTTGAAGAAAGGAGCCTTGGATCGAAACGAACTCCTGCATCTCATGCGACTGTTCCGGATCGTGCCGCCGTCAATTCGGACATGCAGGCGCCCGGGCGCGGCAGTTCGCGGGAATCGATCCTAACCCTGTCGCGCATTGTCGTTGTCGGGATCGCCTACCCTTACCTCTGGCGGCGTTTCGGGCGCCCAAGGCACCGGCTCCACATCTTCGACGTCGTGCTCGCCGCGTTCGATGAGCCCGAAGTATCGGCCGTCCCAATCCAGTTTGAGGTGTGCCACGTGATCGCGAGAACCGTCGTAGATCATCACCGGATCTTCCGAACGCAGGATCATCTCGGGCCTTACGAATTCGACCGCCGCATCGCCGAAAAACACAAATGCAAGGCGATACGTTCCATCCGCGCGATCGCCCATCCACGCAAGCCCGGGATTTGCATAGTTGGCGGGTTCGGTCGCTTGGAGAACCTTTATCTTCGACATCGCCCGCGCAGTGATAAGAAAGCCCGCCATTGCATGGCCCCTGAGCAGCATCGGTCTTGAGACCAGCGTTCAACGATGGGAACGTGCAACGATGGACCGTCGCCGATCGCGGGCGATATTTGGTGGATCCTTGATCGCCGCCTTCCGGTTACTGCACCGTCGCGTCTCGTAAAAGCGCCTGCGCGTCGAATCCATTCCAAGCAAGATGCATTCGCCGACGTATCGAGCAGCTTTGCCATGTGGCAACGTTTTCAGTCGGCTGATCGACAACTCGGTAAACAGCACGGTTCGCGCTTTGGGGCCTCCCCCACGCATCACATAGTAGATTCCCAGCTTTCGGCCCTTATCATCGGTCTGCACAAGAAGCGCGTTCTTAAGGATCGGCATTTCAGGTCTCAGCACATAGCTTCGCCGCACCACGCACCCGCCGCTAGATATCATAGCCGCCTAGTAAGTAACTATCGTCAGTGGCGTCCGTACGCCGTTGACTCCGTCTCGCAGACACTCCGCATACCGCTGCATGGCCGATTGATGACAGATGGTGCCGGCATGTTTTCCGAGCGTTTGGGTCACCTGCGAGCATATCGCGGTTTCGCCATCAAATAGCCGTTGGCATTCATCATCATAGTTGGGCCTGCGCCGCTTGCCCAATTCTTGCGGCTGGGCCATCACTGGCTGCCGTGAGTGATCACGTTGAGCAGCCTGCTCCTGCAGTGCTGAGTCGAGTTCGTTCGGACTGGGCAGGCGGCCCAATCGGTTGCGGTAGGATTCAAGGATTGCCGCGAGGGCCGCGGCGCCCGCTGCGCCGAGGGCCTGGAGCGCCGCGAAGCCGACTCGGCCGACCTGCAATGCCAAGGGCGGCGAGGCCATCGGCGAGAATGGCGCGCCTTGGTTGCCATAGCCGGCTTGCATCCCAATCCAGGTCGGTTGGCCGATCGGCTGGGGCGCTGGATCGGCTCGAAGCATCGACCTCGGCCCAGTTTCCAGCATTTGCATCACCAAGTCGGTCTGCTCCGCCAGGATTGCGAGGCGCATGCGGAAGCGGATTCGGTGCACCTCGGTTCGACGACGCCGACAGATGACGCCAGCCGGGCATGGTAGCGACCTCCTCTCTTCTTTGCGGCTCATGCCGCGACGGGTTGTGAAGGCGGGCGGCGGGTGCCCGGCGCGGCTATGCGCCCCGGCGCAAGCGATCACGCTCGCGCCACCCGTCCGCGGACGCCGCGCGTCTCAGAGATCAATGCCGACTTGAGTGCTCGAAAATCGAGCGACCCCGAATAGCGCCGTCAGAACTTCTCCACCCAAGGCCTGAGGTCGAGCTCATGGGTCCAGGCGCTGCGCGGCTGCAGGTGTAGCTGCCAATAGGCTTCCGCGATGGCCGCGGGGTCGAGCGCGGAATCGGCACCATGCGCCGCCTGGTAGTCGCGATGACGCTCCGAGGATATGTGCCCGTCGACGATGACGTGCGCGACATGGATGCCGCGCGGACCCAGGTCGCGCGCCATGCTCTGCGCGAGCGCGCGCAGGCCGAACTTGCCGATGGCGAAGCCCGCGAAATTGGCGCCGCCGCGCAGGCTCGCCGTCGCGCCCGTGAACAGGATCGTGCCGCGTCCGGCCGCCACCATGCGCCGCGCCGCCTGCTGGCCGACATGGAAGCCACCGAGACACGCCACGCGCCAGGCCTGCTCGATCGCGGTAGGGTCGAGGTCGAGCACCGACCCCCGCACCATCGCGCTGGCGTTGTACGCGACCAGCGACGCGTCGCCCAGCTCGCGCGCCACGGACTCGAAAAGCTTTGCCACGGCAGCGCCGTCGCCGGCATCGCAGGCATAGGGATGCAGCGCCGCGTTGCCCGCGCCCAACTTGTTCAGCTTCGTCTTGTCGCGAGCGGCCACCGCGACGGCAAAGCCGCCCTCGGCAAAACGGCGGGCCAGAGCCATGCCCAGTCCCGGGCCCGCCCCGACGACGACAGCGACCTTGGCGTCGGCCATGGCACTACCTATCGTTGTGCGTACTGGGTGGAGCCGAACAGGATCTCCCGGGCCTTGTCGTCGATAGGGCCGGCGCGACGCTTGTCGGCCAACAATTCGAGGCCCTTCTTCACCGCGGGACGCGCGTTGATCGCGTCGAACCAACGCTTCAAGTTCGGGTGGTCGTTCAGGTTCTGCCCCTGCCGCTCCCAGGACCGCAGCCACGGAAACACCGCCATGTCGGCGATCGAATAGGCACCGGCGAGGTATTCCGCTCCGCTCAGCCGCTTGTCGACCACGCGATAGAGCCGCGTCGCCTCGTTGGTGTAACGGTTGATCGCGTAGTCGAGCTTTTCCGGCGCGTACTGGCGGAAATGATGCGCCTGACCCAGCATCGGGCCGATGCCGCCCATCTGGAACATCAGCCACTGGATCACCTGGTAGCGGCCGCGCAGGTCCTTCGGCATGAACTTCCCGCTGGTCTCCGCCAGGTACATCAGGATAGCGCCCGACTCGAACATCGCCAGCGGTTTGCCGTCCGGCGCGTCGTGATCGACGATCGCCGGCATCTTGTTGTTGGGGCTGATCTTTAGGAACTCGGGCTTGAACTGGTCGCCGCGGCCGATGTCGACCGGAATGACGCGGTAGGGCCGGCCGATCTCCTCGAGCATGATGGAAACCTTGTATGCGTTGGGCGTCGGCCAGACATAAAGATCGAGCATAGGCGTCCTCATTAGTTCGAAAATCTGGAACTATCGTAGGCCGCTCCGCCCTGCGCGTCCAGTCCCGCGCCGGATACAAGAAAAGCGCCCCGCCGGATTCCTCCGACGGGGCGCTCTACGATCATACCAACGATGGTCAACCGGCCGTTACTTGGCGCGGCGCCCCTGTCCGGACTTGCCGTTCGCGTCGCGCAGCTTGTCGAAGCTGCGCAATGCCCCCATACCGAGCATGGCGAACACCAGTTCCCACAGGTGATCGTCGACCACCGGCATCGCGAAGCCAGGCCGCCAGATGCCGATGACGCCGCCGAGGATCGGCGCGATCAGGAACGAGTAGCCGATCCCGACGCCCAGCACCCAGCCGATGAAAGGCCGCCAGCCGGCGACGAATACACTGGCGTGCTGCGCTTCGGTCTTGTTCACTTCGAGTTGCGCGAGGTCGAACCTGGAGAGCGTCTCGATCAACTCGACCATCATGCGCTGCTTACGCTCCGGATCCGGGATCAAGCGATCCACGACCGGCGCCACCGCTTCGATCAGCTTGCCGATCACCGGCGCCATCCCCGAGGCGCCGCCGATCAATGCCCCGATCGCGCCCAATGCCGCCACCATCCGTGCCTCCCGTCGCTATCCGATTCCCAGCATCGATTTCAGCCGACCCACGGCGACCGAGCCCGCTGCGCCTGCTGCCAACGCCAGGCCCAGCACCATGCCGACACCGCCGTGACGCAAACGGTCCAGCCGTTCCGTTCGGGTCGCCACATCCGCGATAGCCGCGGCGGCGTGGGCGCGCCATTCCCGGCTGTGCTCGATATGCAGGTCGAGCTTGGCCTCTATGCGCGCCAGCGCGGCCGCCATGTTCTCGCCGTCCATGGTCAGGATGCCCGGTCTTTGGGCGGCTCGGCCTGCTTCGGCGCCGGTCGTTCGGCCTTGAAGTCAACACCGGCTGCGACCAGGCAGGATCGTCCTGACCCGGGGTCGACGAACACCACCGACCATTCGCGCGAGGCGGGATTGAGCCAGAACTGCGTTGCCGGCCCGCCCGTGGCCGCGCCGCGCGCCGCGATCGCCTCGCCGTTCGCGGCCAGCGCGGCCTCAAGGTGTTCGGTGGCGCCGCACGCCAGCATATAGGGCACCGGTACGACCGCCCGCAGCGGCTCTGCTGCGCTTGCAGCGCCGACAATGCAGCCAAGGGCGACGAAAACAAGGGCCGCAGACCGCGGCCGCGAAGGCGAGTTGCATTGTGTCATGACAGATGGCGCTCCCCCGGCGCGCAATGCTTCAATCGCCGCGGTGCGGGCAGCGTCGCTCCTCTATCCACCATCGGTTCGCGCCGCGCGGCACGCTCTATCAGCCCGGCCATGCGCGCCTGCTGCTCGTGCACTGCATCGCCCCGCGTCTCCACCGCGGCCTGGACCCCGATCAGGCGGCGATTGAGATCGGCCAGCAGGAACGGCGCCCAGCGATCGGCGCAGGCCCACTCGGCGACCGTCTCGCCGGTGTTCGGGTTCTGCCCGTGGAACATCATCCATTTCGGGCAGTCACGCTCCAGCCTTGCTTCGTGACATGACTTACCCATCCCCGTGTACGGACACGAGGTCGTTCTCGGATCGTAGGGCATAATCGCCTCGCTAGATCTTCACGCAGATGCAGCTATCGACGTACTTGACCGCCAGGTTCAGGCTGTGGCTGTGGGCGCCACCTCCGCCGGTGGACCCCGAGCTGTTCGTGCTCGGGCCGCCGGTGTTCGCCGCGCTCGAACCCGATGTCGCGGCGGCGCCGTCGGCCTCGCCCGCATTCGGGTTTATATTGGCGCCCGACACGCCGCCGGTGTTGTTGTAGTTCGACCGGCTGTAGGTATGGGTGTGCGCCATGCCTTGTGTATGGTTTCCCAGGTCATGGCTATGCGCCGGCAGGTCGGCCACTTGCAGCGTATAGGCGCCGGTGCTGCCGTTCGCGAAGGCGGTGGTAAAGTCCACCGACCCGCCGGTACCGGCGCTTGCCGACGTCCTGACCCTGACGGTCGCCTGCTCATACACGGCCGTCGTGTCGATCGTCCAGCCGGCAGGCGCGGTTGCGATGCCGGGAAACAGCAGCTTGGTGCCCGACCGCGCCAGCACGGCGGGGATCGCCGTCCCGTTGCCTGAGATGATGTGCAGCGCGATGGCCAAGACTTCGTTCTGCAGGCTGCCGCTGTCCCAAGCGACGGTCACGGTTGTTGTCGGTGCGGCGTAACTCGACGCACTGATCGTGCCGTAGATCGTGCCGGTCGCACCGCCCTGCGCGCGCACGCGTCGTCCGGGATGATAGGTCGGTGTCCGGTCGACTCCGCCACCGATGGTGAACTGCGTGCCGCTGACATAGGCATGGCTGTAACCGAAGTCGATCCACTCGGCACTCTCGTACCAGGCGCGGATATCGGCCATCATTTGCCGCCCGGTGTCGTTGACGGCCGACGGCGCCATGCCTTCGGGCCAGCCCATGGGCGGCGCGCTGCTGTTGTTCGCCGCCGTGACGGAATAGGATTCGATGCCCATGGCAATCACCACGCCCCGAGCGTCTTGCTGGCAAGACCCTTGCCGAACTGCCCGCCAAAGCCCGAAATCCCTGCTCCAAACAAGCCGGACAGCATCCCTCCACCGCCGCCTTCCTGCACCTGCAGTCCATAGGAGCTGCTCGAGCCGGTGTTGGTGACGCTCCGCCCTCCATAGTCGCCGGCCAGCATCGCCAAGCGTGCCTGCTCCGCCTGCCAGGGCGCGATCTGGTCGTATTGAAACCGCTGCACCTCGCGGTCGATGGCGGCTTGGCGATAGGCGTCGGCCGCGGCTCCGTAGCGCGCGAGCGCGTCCGCGTCCGCGTAGTCGGCCGCTGCGAGCCCAGGTGCACGCCCGGCCGCCGACTCCATGGCCGCACGCTCGCGCGCATAGTTCTGACCGTAGATGTCTGCCGCCAGGCGATTGAGCGCGTCGCCCAGCGCCTGTTGCGCCCGATCCACCTGCTTGCCCATCGCGCCCGGGCCATATCGCCCGGCAGCGGAAAACATCGAGGCGATCGCCGGCAGGGTGCTGTCGGCGAAACTCTGGCGAACCCGCGCCGCAGCATTGCCGAACATCGCGTCGACATAGGGATTGCCCGCCAGGTAGTCGCCTGCCAGCACGACGCGATTGTAGGCCTGCGCCCCGTGCAGGTCGGGCGATCCGGTCAGCGCCCGCCCGTAGGCCATGCGCTCGGCCTCGAGTGCCATTGGGGACCGGTTGGCTGTCAGCGTCCCGGTGTAGTAATACGGCGCCGCCATATTGGCGACACGGTCGAGCTGCGGGCGGATATAGGCCATCTGCCAGTCCGGCAGGCCCGTGACAGACTGGCTCGCCTGCTGCGCCGAGGTTTGGCTTTCGGTCTTTCTGTCCGACGAGCCGAATAGAACGTCGAAGAAGCCCATGTTCGTTTCACCCTATGATAAGGACGCAAAAGCTCCGGTCCGTGGCAACGCTGTTCGCGTGCGCGAACGTCGCGCTGCCCCTGTGGCGTTCGGCAACGAAGGTTGTCGCAAGCGCCGCTGCGGCCGTACTGGAGAGCGGCGCGAGCCCGATAAAGCTTTCCGGTCCGATCCGGTCGTCCACCAATGCCGTTACCGTGGCGTTGGGGGTCAACGTCAGCACCGTGCTCGCATTGACCTTCCCGCGCATCGCCAGGTTGACCGCCGTGGCGACCGCACGCGGATCGCCGCCCTGCGGGGGCAGCAGGGGAAATCCCGAGACCGTCGACATGGCTTTTCCTAGCGCCTGCCAGAGGCCGCCATCTGGCTGACCTCGACGCCATGCGCCGCCGTGAAGGAACCCTCGATCCGAACCCGGAAACGGTGATAGCGCGCATTGGACCGGAGCCGACATTCGCCGGCCTGGTCCATCACCGCCACGCTGCCGGGCTGCGGCGCCTGCGTTTGCAGGTCGCGCGTCAGCGGTTGGACGCTGACGGCATTTGCTCCATCGACGATCGGCCGGACGCTGGTAACGACCGCCCGCGCACCGGCCTCGCGCTCCAACTGCACTTCGCCGGTATCGATCAGGGCGCCTAGCGGGCTGCCTGAAAAGAAGCAAAACGCATGATCGCCGTTAAAAGCGGCGAGCGACACATTTCGGCCCGTATAGACCGAGCTATCCAGGCTGGCGTTGATCGCGTCCAGCGAGCCGCCGATCGTGTCCAGGCTGTCAAGCGTATATCCCTCGGAAAACGCGCGAAACAGGTAGTCGACCTGGATCTCCGCCAGCGACCACTTGCGGTTTATCCAGTCGAACACCAGGACCCGATCGGGAATGCCACCGCTCGCGTTCACGCTCGGGTAGGCGCAGTAGTAGAGATGATTGACTGGATCTGCCACCGCCGAAACGCGATCCAGATGCGCCAAGTCGATGCCATCGGCGCCTCCGAGGAAGGTCCGGTCAATCTTGTCGACGCCGATTGACGTCGACGTTTGCCCGTCCCAGGCGTACCAGCCGTCGCGGTCGAGGAAGAAGGTCGGCCGGCCGGCCGTCGCCACGCTGCCCGGAACCCATACCCCGCGGTTGCGCTCGATCTCGTCGAACTGGAAGACGACAGGGGCGCCCACGTAAGTCATTCGGTAGATCGACGTTTCGCAGAACACCGTCCCGGTCTCGCCGCCGACAATGCGCTGCACCCCACCGCCGGACTGGAGGTCCTGGAAATCCGACTGGGTCAATGCGCCGCCCTCCTCGAAGGTCGCAACATTGTTGATCCCGGACCACCACACGCGCGAAGGCTTCAATCCGTCGGCTCCCACGCCGATCGAATCGTCGATGTTGCCGAGCACCACGAAGTCGCGAATGACCGCAATGTGCCGCGCGCGCGGCCGACGATCCGACGTGATCGCGTTCGCAAAGGTAGAAGCGCCGAACCCGTGCTGCTGCAGCGGCTCGCTGATCGTAGTCGCCAGCATGGATTCTCCCCACTTGACGAATTCCCAGCCCTCGCCGTCGTTGACGCCATAACCCGGCGTACCGTCTGAGCCGGTCCCCGACTTGTCCTGCCAGGACGACGCGACCAACTGGAACAGCCGCGCCTGGTTGCCCGCGCCGCGGGTGCCGGCATAGTTGATCGTGTTCCCGTCCTTGTCCTTGGCCGAGGTTGCGCCGACGATGCGATCCGGGAGCGCATTCGGCCCAGCATAGGTCGCGAGGCCCGGAAAGCAGCGGTAACCGCGGGCCTGGGGGATGCAGTTGCGCGCCATCAGCACGCCGGCGTTGCCCAGCGCGCCCAGATCCGGCGTCCATTCGGCGAAGGCGATCAGGCTCATGGCGCGCTCCGGATCGACTTACGCCGGGCCAGTGTGTCGCGCACGAAGGCTGGAAGGTCCTGCTCCGCGATCAGTCCCTTGGCGATCAAAACCTCCACTAGGCCTTCGACCACGCGCGCGATGTCCGCCTCGGTTGTCGCCAGGGCGGACGCCTTGATCGCCGCGACCTGCGCATCGTCGAAGGCAATTTCGTGCTCCTCGAGAAGCTCCGGCTGCCCGTCGGCGTCGACCCTGCCACTGAACGTTTGGATCGTAATCTTCATCAGGTCCCCACACGCATGAAGATGACGGGCAAGTCGGTGCTGCCCGACGCATAGCTCGGCGTGCCCCAGGGATCCGGCAGCGCTGCATAGGTGAATGCGCGCGACATGCGGTAGTCCGCAACGCCGGGCGTCGCCGTGCCGATCGCGAAGGCTGCGATCGGGGCGACGCTGTTGGCACGGATTGTGGGCGTGCCGTCGCCGACCAGCGCCAGTCCATACATGCCCGCGTCCAGCGCCTGGCTGATCGTGATCTCCTTGATACCCGTTGTCCCTACAGAGACCGCGCCGGCATCGAGGATACGCGCCCCCGGCACGCCATCCGACCAGCTATAGATACCGAGCCGCGCGCTCTTGCCGGCGTCCGCCACGGTCACGTCGATGCCGATGCGCGCGAAGGTAGCGGTATCGCCGACGGCGAACGGCACCACGTAAAGCGTGTTGGCCGAGAGCGCCAGCGTCTGGGTCGAGCTGGGCACCGTGGTCTGGCCGCCGTGGTAACGGTTTGGATGCCATCCGCCCAGCGATAAGCCGGCCTTGCTGACAACCGGACCGTTGATCGTTCCGCCCGTCAGCGCGACGGTATTGGCGTTCTGCGTCGCGAGCGAGCCGAGCCCCAGCACACCGCGCTGCGCTGCGGCGTCGGCTGCCGCCACGAATGTCCGAGCCGCCGCTGTGAACGTCGCCAGCGCCGCAGCGCCGGCTCCCGTGAAATAGGGCAGCCGATCCGCCGCAGAGGCTAGGCCCGCGATCGCCTGTAGCTCCGCATCCTGCGCCTGAACGTCGGTTCCGATCACAAGGCCGAGGGCGCTGCGCGCCGTCGCGGCGTTGGCCGCCACGTATACCGCATCGCCGACCGAGCTAGACCCCAGGGTGGCGCGCGCGGCGGCGGCGTTGGCGTCATCAAGCAAAGTGCGGGCGAACGCCGTCAGCTCCGCCGTGGCGAACTGATCCGCGCCGGTCGCATAGATCAGGCGGTTGGCAACTGTGATTACCCCGGCCAGCGCGGTCAGGGTCGCGTCCAGCGGCTGTTTGCCGACTTCGAGCGACGCGATTGCCGCCTGCAGCGCCTCGATCTCGCTCTTGGCCGCACCGAAATTCGCCCGCACGCTGGCCGTCGTCGGCGTACCGGAGATCGGCTTGGCTGGGTCGATGGCGCTCGTCATCGCAACGGCTCCGACCAGGCGCCGGCGCCCGACTGTCGCGAGACCCAGCCGGCCGCGGCCGGCGGAGTCGACCCGCCGAACGGCGAAGCCGGGTCCCAGATCGCTCCGTTATTGTCGTACACGTCTTCTGCTCCGTCCCAGATGGATGATCCGCCGTCCCAGATGGCACCGGGACAGACGATCACCCCGATCGGCGGCCAAAGCGTCCAGATGCCCGTTTCCACGACGATCGCCCGCCCCAGCCCGGCCAGCGCCTGCGAGAGGGTGGCCATCCGTGCGCCACTGGAGGACGCGGTCGCCGCGCCGGTCAGGGCCGCAAGCTGAGCTGCAGCGTGTGCTTGGACAACGACGCGCGCCGTTGCGGCGCCCGTCATCGGCGCCAACAGCGCCGCGACAGAACACAGCCGCGCGCCTGACTGCGCTAGCAGAGCCGCACCGATTGGTCGTGGGAGCCTGCGTGCTGGCGCGGGCTTGCGATAAACGCCGCCCATGGCTTACCTGTCGTGCCTTAGAATTACTGCAGCTCGCGGAACTTCACGCTGGCGTACCAGGTCTGCGCCGCCGGCGCGGTCAGGAACTTCAGCGCGACGATGCCGCCCTGCGGAACCCAGAGGCGCTCCTCGGGGGTCGGGAGCCACGCCCAGGTGCCGTTCGCGATGTTGAAGCACTCGTCGACCAGCACGTCGGTGTCGGTGCCCTCGGCGGTGGCGGTGTAACCAGTCGCCGACGTGCCGCCGACCGCGAGCGCGGCCGGATCGCCGGGCCGCATCTTGAGCGGCGTGAACGAGGTCACGGTCGCGGCGGCGGACTTACGGACAAGTCCGATGCGCTCGATGGTGCTAGTGGTAGAGCCGCGCTGCCCGATGGAGGCGCGTAGGATTTCCAAGGCGGACGCGCCGGCCTTGATCTGGATCACGGTGATGGCGGTCGAGATCGACACGCCGCTTGCACCGTTCTTGACTTCGTAGACATAGCCGTCGGCCATGTTGGATTACATCCTGAGGTGGGTTGAGGGTTGGAACTTCGCAAACGGCGGGAACAGAGCTGGCGCGCCCGCCGCCTTGAACGTCGCGATTGTGGCCGTCCAGCCGTAGGAATTGC
>CAYMTM010000023.1:27272-30217 GCA_964393375.1 uncultured Rhodospirillaceae bacterium | reverse complement strand
ACCGATGGCGATCATCACGCGCTGGCGCATGCCGCCGGAAAAGTGATGCGGGTATTGGGCGAGGCGCCGCTCGGGATCGGTGATGCCCACAAGTTTCAGCAGTTCGATTGACCGCTCGCGCGCCTGTTCCGGGGTCATCCCTAGGTGGATGCCGAGAGGTTCGGCGATCTGCAGCCCGATCGGCAGCACCGGGTTCAAGGACGTCATCGGTTCCTGGAACACCATGCCGATCTCGCGCCCGCGGATCTGGCGCATCTCGTCGTCGGAAAGCTGCAGCAGGTCGCGGCCGTCGAACATGATCCGTCCGCCCGCCACGCGGCCGGCCGGCCGCGCCAGCAGGCGCATGATCGCCAGGGCGGAAACCGACTTGCCGCAGCCGGACTCGCCCACGATCGCCAGCACTTCGCCGCGCCTGACCTGGTAGCTGACCCCTTCCACCGCCCGCACCAGCCCACGCGACGTAGCGAAATGGACGTGCAAGTCCTCGACGCTGAGGATGACGGGCGAGACGGCGGCCTCGCGCCTGGGCTCGACGACGGCTGCGGTCATTTCCTCCCCGGGGGACCCGTTGCGGCGGTCCGGTCATCGTTTTCGATGGTTGCGAATAGTCTACTGAATTGGCGCTGGAATACCAGCATTCCGTTGACCGGCCGATGGCGCGGGCACCTTGTTGGACCCGCGGCGGCCATGCCAAGATCGCCCCAAACCGGTGCAAACAAGGGGAGGAAACCATGCATCACCGCGGTGGCACGGCCGCGTCCCTGGCGGCAGCGCTGGCAATGGTGGCCGCGCTCGGCAGCGCCCAGGCCATTGCACAGGATCAGCCCCGGCGCGGCGGCACGCTGATCTTCGCGGTCAACGCCGATCCGCCCTCCTATGACTGCATCAACACCACCACCTTCGTGGCGGTGCAGACGCTTAACCCGCACTACTCGCAGCTCCTGAAGTTCGACCCGGACAGGTATCCCGCAGTGAAGGGCGACTTGGCGGAATCGTGGTCGGTCGCGCCGGACGGGCTGGCCTACACCTTCAAGCTGCGCCAGGGCGTCAGGTTCCACGACGGCAGCGTGCTGACCGCGGCCGACGTGAAGGCCAGCTACGAGCGCATCCGCAATCCGCCGCAGGGCGTCGTGTCGGTGCGCAAGGCCGATTACGAGGACATAGCGGCGATCGAGACGCCCGACGCGAATACCGTGGTGTTCAGGCTGTCGAAGCCTTCGGCCTCGATGCTCTTCAACTTCGCCAGCCCCTGGAACTGCATCTTCTCGGCGGCAAAGCTGGCGTCCGATCCCGAATATCCCAAGAACCGCGTGATGGGCACCGGGCCGTTCAAGTTCGTCGAGCACGTCAAGGGCTCGCACTGGGTCGGCCAGCGCAACGACGACTACTTCGAGAAGGGGAAGCCCTATCTGGACGGGTTCCGCGTCGTGTTCATGGCCGGTGCGCCGATGATCAACGCGTTGCAGGGCGGCCAGATCATGGCCGAGTTCCGCGGCCTGTCGCCGGCGGAGCGCGACCGCCTGAAGCAGGCGGTGGGCGACAAGCTGGTCATCTCCGAGAGCCCGTGGACCTGCAAGTTCGACCTGTTCTTCAACACCAAGAAGGAGCCGTTCTCCGATATCCGGGTGCGCCACGCGCTGTCGATGGCGATCGACCGTTGGAAGGGGGCCGAGGCGCTCTCCCGCACGGCTTTCGTGCGCGCCGTGGGCGGTATGCTGCGTCCAGGCTACCCGCTCGCCATATCGGACGCCGAGCTGGAGAAGCTGCCCGGGTTCGGCCGGGACATCCAGAAATCCCGCGAGGAGGCCAAGCGCCTGCTGAAGGAGGCCGGCCAGGAGAACCTGAAGTTCACCCTGATCAACCGGTCGGTCCCGATGCCGTTCCAGCCGGTGGCGATCTACCTGATCGACCAGTGGCGCCAGATCGGCGTGCAGGTCGAGCATTCGCCGCGCGAGGTGGCGCAGCAGAAGCAGGCGCTGGTGAGCGGCAATTTCGAGGTCGGGCTGGACGCCACCTGCGTCGACGTGGACGAGCCGGACACGCAGCTGCGCCTGTATATCTCGAACGACAAGTCGCCGATCAATTTCAGCCACGTGACCGACCGCGCGCTGGACGACCTGTTCGAACGCCAGAAACGGGCGGCGACCGCGGAAGAACGGGTCAAGCTGATCCGCGCCTTCGAGAAGCGCGAGATCGAGCAGAGCTACGTCGTGCCGGTGGTATGGTGGCACCGCATCGTCGCGCACACCGCCGACCTGCGCGGCTGGAAGATCATGTCCAGCCACTACCTTAACCAGGACCTGGCGAACTTGTGGCTGGCGAAGTAGGGCGCTACTTCGACAGGTAGTCGTAGGCCGACAGCACGTGGGTGCGCACGACGTGCAGGAACACGTCGATCGGCACGTGCTCGTCGAGCGAGCCCATGCCGGTAGGCGCCGGCCCGTAGACATAGGCCGGCACGTTGCGGTAGCGCCATAACCGCGTGTCGGTGGCGCCCAGGCTGACCACCGGCTTGGGCTCGAAGCCTTTAAGCGCGCGCACGTTCTTCTGGATGATCTCGACCATCTCGTGGCCGGGGTCGCACCAGCTCGGCGCGTTGTAGTTGATCTCCCGCATCTTGGCCTGCGGGTAGCGGGACATTATCTTCTCGACCTCGGCCAGCACGCGCTTGCGCGTCATGCCGACGGGCAGGCGGATATCGACCTCCATGCGCGCGCGCGATGGCGTCATGTTGACCTTGATGCCGGCCTCGGCCAGGCCGATGTTGACCGTGACCTTGGGCACGATCTCGAACGACCCCTTGCCCTGGGCCTGGTCGATCTCGGCTCTGGCCGCGTTGAGCGCGCCCATCACATTGCCCGGCAGGTCGACGGGCAGATCGGTCAGCTTCTCCAGGTCGCTCACCAGTTTCGCGGGGTTGGGAAAATTCGTCGGGTGCCAGGTGA
>CAYMTM010000023.1:0-27262 GCA_964393375.1 uncultured Rhodospirillaceae bacterium | reverse complement strand
CCATGTTCGTATCGATGATCGCGTTCGCCATCGTCTTCTTCGCCTTGCTCGCCCATCGTGTGCGCATCGAGCAAACGGCTGAAGAGGTCGAGCAACTCAAAGAGCAACTCGCGTAGGAGGGGCGGCCGTGGAGTATCTTGCTGGCGCTTTCGCTGGCGTGCGGATAGGCGCCGTGCGAGCCGCGCGTTTCGATCGTGAACTCCAGCCACAAGAGCCCTTTCTCGCCGAAGCGCAGGGTGTGCGGACTGGACGGCTCGCCGTTCAAGCAGCAATCGCCGTGCACTTCGGGGTGATGCTCCATCAGGTAGCGCGCGCCGTAAGGCCCGAAGGTCTCCTCGTCCGACACGCAGGTCAGCGTCAACTTGCCCTTGAGCTTGTCCTTGATGCGGTGGAGGTAGCGGTAGGTGAAGATCGAGGCGGTCGTCCCGCACTTCATGTCGGACGAGCCGCGGCCGTAGATGTTGCCGTCGGCGATCTTTCCCGACCAGGCGCCGTGCTGCCAGCGCGCCTCGTCGGCCACCGGAAACACGTCGATATGGCCGTTCAGCACCAGGTGCTGCCCGGGCTTCGCCGCATCGAAGCTTGCCACGATGTTCGGCATGATCTTGTTCGGGGCGATCACGCGGTGCTCCAGCTTCTCGCTGTCGAGGAATCTGCGGATGTGGGCCACGGCTTCCAGCGTATCGCCCGGTGGGTTGGGCGACTTGGCGCGGATGAAGTCGCAGAAAAAGCCGATCAGCTTGTCCTTGTCCTCGTCGATCCAGGCGAGCAGTTGATCCTTCATGAGCCCGTCCCCCCAAGCGCGTGTCGAAAGGCGATACGCCCGATGCGCCACGGATTCGATCTTAGAAATCGCGACGCCGCCGCACAACATCGCTAGAATGGAGACACGGCGAGGCGCGGAGGCAGGCATGGCGGACGGCATCAGCAATCGCGCGGAATGGCAACAGGCGCGCATTGACCTGGCGGCGGCGCTGCGGTGGACGGCGCGGCTGGGCTTCCACGAGGGCGTGTGCAACCACTTCACGGTGATGCTCCGGCCTGACCGGTTCCTGATCAATCCGCACCACATGCATTGGTCGAAGGCTACGGCGAGCCGCCTGATCGTCATCGACGAAAAGGGCGGGACGGTGGAAGGCGAGGGCCGGCCGGCCAGGACCGGATTCAATATCCATACCCGCGTCCATCTGAAAACCGGCGCCAAGGTCGTTCTCCACACCCACATGCCCTACGCGACGGCGCTGGCGTGCGTGAAGGGCGGGCGGCTGATGATGGCGCACCAGAACGCGGCGCGGTTCCACGGCATCTGCGCCTATGACGAGGAGTTCAACGGCTTCGCCAACGCGACGGACGAGGGCGACCGCATGGCGTCCCACCTGGGCAAGGACAAGAAGGTGCTGTTCCTGGGTAACCACGGCGTCATCGTCACGGGCGAGACGGTGGCCGACGCGCTTGACGACCTCTACTACCTCGAGCGCGCCTGCGAGGTGCAGGTGCTGGCCATGTCCACCGGCAAACCGCTGATGCTGATCCCCGACGATATGGCCCACGCCCTGCGCACCGGCTTCAAGACCCGGCACGAGAACGCGGTCCTGCATCTCGACGCGGTGAAGGAAATCCTCGACGAGGAAGAGCCGGCTTACGCTTCTTAAGTCCCTCTCCCGTCGGGGGAGGGCTCTTCGTTAGAACCGCGCCGCCCTGTACGGTTTCAGGTCGATCGACGGCGGACGGCCGGCGACCATCTCGGCCACCAGCTTGCCCGTGGTCGACGCGCCGCTTAAGCCCGTGTGGCCGTGGCCGAAGGCGAACACCACGTCCTTGCGGCCGGGCGCGAAGTCGATGACGGGCAGCGTGTCGGGCGTGCAGGGGCGGTGGCCCATCCATTCCGTGACCTTGGCGTCCTTCAGGCCCGGATACATCTGCCGACCAAGTTCCAGCAGCTTGCGGGCGCGGCGGTAGTCGGGCGGGGCCTCCAGCCCGGCCAGCTCGACCGTGCCGGCGAAGCGCAGACCCATGTCCATCGGCGTGGCCATGAACTTGGCGTCGGCCCACATCACGTTGATGCGCGGCGCGACGCCGGGGTCGGCCACGGTGACGTGATAGCCGCGCTGGGCCTCCAGCGGGATGCGCACGCCGAGCTGCTTCGCCAGCCTGGCCGACCAGGCGCCGGCCGCGACCACCACCGTGTCGGCGGCGACATCGCCGGCCTCGGTCCGGACGCCGGTCACGCGGTCGCCGTCGCGCAGGAAGCCCGTAACCTCGCGCTTCAGGATCGTGCCGCCGCTGCGCTGGAAGTGCTCGGCCAGCATCTGGACCAGGCGGAACGGGTTGGAGCAGTGGCCGTGCTGCGGGAACACCACGCCCTTCTCGAAGATCGGGGCCAGCGCCGGCTCGCGCTGGCGCAGCTCGTGCCGGTCCAGCTCCTCGATCGTGATGCCGCGGTCGCGGCGCAGCTTAAGGCCAAATTGGTCGCCGTCGAACTGCGCCTTGGTGCGCCAGACATACATCTGCCCGGCGCGCGAATGCACCAGATGCTCGGCGCCAGCGGCCTTCACGAGGGGCGCGTAATTTTCGAACACACCACCCAGCAGCGCGCGGATTCCGTCGGCGATGCGCTCGACCTCTTCGCGCCGGCCGGCGCGCAGGAAGCGGAGCAGCCAGGGCAGGACGGGCAGCAGGTACGACCAGCGGATCGCCAGCGGTCCCAGCGGGTCCATCAGCCATTTCGGGACCTGCTTGGCCATCCCCGGCATGGCGACGGGCACGCAGGAGCCCGGGCTCATGCCGCCGGCGTTGCCGAAGGAGCAGCTCTCGCCGGGCGCCACGCGGTCGATCAGCGTGACCTCGTGCCCGTCGCGCTGCAGGTAGCTGGCGGCGGCGACGCCGACGATGCCGGCGCCGACCACGGTCACCTTGCGGTTCATCTTCCCCCCGCCCGCCGCCGCAGGTACTCCGCAACCAGGATCATGGTGGTGACAAAAAGGAGCAGCAATGTCGAAACCGCCGCGAGAGTCGGGTTCACCTTCAGCAGCGCGTCGTCCCACATCTGCTTCGGCAGGGTGGTCGCCAGCCCGCCGCTGACAAACAGCGCGATGGTGAGTTCGTCGAGCGAGGTGATGAAGGCGAACAGGAACGCCGCGATCAGCCCGGTGCGGATGAGGGGGAAGGTGATGTGCCAGAGGGTCTGCCAGCGATTGGCGCCCAGGCTGCCGGCGGCCTGGTCCAGGCGCTCGTCGTAGGTCTTCAAGACCGCCATGACGGTGACGACCACGTAGGGAATCGCCAGCACCGCGTGGCCCAGCACCAGGCCGGCCGAGCTGCCCACCAGGCCGATGCGGGCGTAGAAATAGAAGAGCGCGATCGCGATGATGATGCGCGGGATGATCAGGGGCGACAGGATGAAGGCCATCGCCGCAGTCTTGCCGGCCATGCGCTGGCGCGCCAGCACGAAGGCGGCCGGCGCGCCCACCAGCATGGCGAGCAGCGCCGCGAGCGTGGCTACGACCAGCGAGCGGATCGTCGCAGAGATCCAGGCCTGCGACGAGAAATACGCCTCGTACCAGCGCAGACTGTAGAACTTGGGCGGCCACTCGATGAAGGCGTCGGTCGTGAACGAGACCGGCACCACAAAGAAGGTCGGTACGGCCAGGTAGCCGATGACCAGGGTCACCACGACCGTCAGCGCCGCCCGCGAACGGTCGCCGCGCGCGCGGTCGGCGCGCAGGGGGAATACGCGTTCCCAGGCGGCGGAGACGGCATCGCAGATCCGTCCGAGGCCGTCCAGCACGTGCCCGCCCACCCAGGCGCCGAGCCGCGCGATCGGGTTGCGCTTGCCCTCCGTGTGGGTCGCGGCCGCGCCGCCGGCCAGGGTCGACATGCCCAGCGCGCGATCATAGAGGTAGAAGACGATCAGCGCCGAAACCAGCAGCAGCATCGACACCGCGCCGCCGAATGCCCAGTTCATGATCTCCTGGATCTGGGTGATGATCACCTGGGTGATCATGGTCTCGAGCCTGCCGCCCAGCAGAGCGGGTGTGATGAAGAAGCCGAGGGCGGTGATGAACACGAGCAGGCCCGCCGCCGCGACGCCCGGGAGCGACAGGGGGAAATAGATGCGCCAGAAAGCCTGGCCGCCGCGCGCGCCCAGGGTCGAGGCGGCCCGCGGCAGGTTGGCGTCGATGTTCTCCATCACCGACACCATGGTCATGATCGCCAGCGGCATCAGCGCGTGGGTCATGCCGATCATGACGCCTGTGAAATTGTAGATCAGCGGCAAGGGCTCCTCGGTGATGCCCAGCGCCTGGAGCCACTTGTTGATAGCGCCGTTGCGACCCAGCAGTACGATCCAGGCGAAGGTGCGCACCAGGAAGCTGGTCCAGAACGGGAGCAGGACCCAAAGCATCAAGGCGTTGCGCCGGCGCGCGGTCGACGTCGCGAGGTAGTAGGCGACCGGATAGCCGCCGACGATCGCGAGCACGGTCGTCCAGCCCGCGATCTGGAAGGTGATGCTGAGCACCTTGACGTAGAGGGGCGAGGCGAACAGCCGCGCATAGTGCGCCGAGGTCAGCGCGCCGGTGCCCTTCTCCAGCGCGCTCAGCCACAGGAGCTGGACGACGGGGTAGAGGAACAGGGCTCCGAGAAAGAGCAGCACCGGCAGGATCGGCCAGAGGCCGATCCAGGCCGGTCGGGCGCGTGCGGTCGCGGCCGCCATCAGTCCAACAGGACGGTACTGTCGGCCGACCATCCCAGCCGCACCGGCTGACCGGGCGCGGCGGCGGCCACCGGCCCGCGCGTGAGCTGTGCGGACCGTATCTCCCGGCCTTCGGCGATCAGCGCGTAATGCTTGGTGATGCCGCCGACCATGATGACGTCCTTCAGGCTGGCCTGGATCTCGTTGTCGGCATGCTCGCCCGGCCCCAGCACCATGACCCGCTCCGGCCGCACCATCAGCTTCAGGGACTGGCCGGCCCGCACGCCGTTATGGGCGGGCGCCACGATCCGGGCATCGCCGGCGGCGCTGACGCGCATGATCGCGCGGCCGCCCTCGACGGTCGCCACCGTCGCATCGAAGATGTTGGACTCCCCGAGGAAGTCGGCGGCGAACAGGGTGCGCGGGCGGAAATAGAGGTCGGCCGGCGTGCCGAGCTGCTCGATGCGCGCGTCGTTCATCAGGCAAATGCGGTCGGACATCACCATCGCCTCTTCCTGGTCGTGCGTGACATAGAGCACGGTGATGCCGAGTTCGGTGTGCAGGCGCTTGATCTCGAGCTGCATCTCGTCGCGCAGCTTCTTGTCCAACGCCCCCAAGGGCTCGTCCATCAGGATGATCGAAGGCTGGTAGACGATGCAGCGCGCGAGCGCGATGCGCTGCTGCTGGCCGCCGGACAGCGCCCGCGGCAGCCGATCGCCGACCGCGGGCAGCCGGACGATGTCCAGCACGCGCTTCACCGCCTGCCCGATCTCCGCGGCCGGCATCCGCCGCATGCGCAGCGGGAAGGCGATGTTTTCGGCCACGGTCATGTGCGGGAACAGCGCGTAGTTCTGGAACACCATGCCCAGATCGCGCTTGAAGCTGGGCAGGTAGGTGGCGAGCTTGCCGTCGATCCAGACCTCGCCGGCGTCGGGCTGCACCAGGCCGGCGATGATCATCAGCATGGTCGTCTTGCCGGACCCGGAAGGACCGAGCAGGGTCAGGAACTCGCCGGCCCTCACCTCCAGGTTGGCGTCCGTCAGCGCGACGACCGGCCCATAGGTCTTGCGCAAATCCTTGACGATGAGCTTGGCGGTCGTACTGGGCGTCGTCATCGGGCGCCTGTCCTGCTGCACATGGGAAACATGGGAGGTTCGGGCCAACGACCGAACGATACCCGCCGTCTTGGCGGCGGGTATCGGTGGATCAGACGCAGGAAGCGGATCTGACCGGCCGGCGTTGCGGCGCCGGCCGGTCAGGCGCTTGCGGTCAAGACAGCAGCCAAGCGTCCATGCGCTCGGTGACCTTGTCCTTGTGCTTGCTCCAGAACGGATTGTCGACCTCGACGGCGCCCACCTGGTTGGCCGGATAGGTGGGCAGGGTCTTCGCGCGCTCCTCCGGAATGTGCTTGTAGGCGTCCGGGTGCGTGGGGCCGTAGGAGATGTACTTGGTCCAGGCGGCCTGGCGCGCCGGGTCGACCGCGAACTTGATGAATTCGCGGCACATGTCGGCCTTCGGCGTGCCCTTGATGATGCACCAGCCCTCGGAGCTCCAGATGTTCTGGTTCCAGACGATCTTGACCGGCGCGCCTTCGTCGATCGCGGCCTGCGCGCGGCCGTTCCAGGTCGGGCACATGTCGACTTCGCCGGTCTTGAGCATCTGCGAGGTCTGCGCGCCGCCGGTCCACCACACCGAGATATTCTTCTTGATCTTGTCGAGCGACTTGAACGCGCGGTCGAAGTCGCAGGGGTAGACCTTGTCCGGCGGCACGCCATCGGCCAGCAGCGCTTCCTCGATCGTATCGAACGGGTGCTTGCGCAGCGCGCGGCGGCCCGGGAAGTCCTTCACGTTCCAGAAATCCGCCCAGGATGCGGGCGGCTTCTTGTCCTTGAACGCGTCGGTGCGATAGGCGAGGATCGCGGTGAACACGTTGTTGCCCGCGAAGGTGGGCGTCACGTACTGCTTCGGCGTCGAGCGGAGGAACGGCGTGTCGACGTTCAGCGTGTCGAGATAGGCGCCCTCGGCGATCAGTTGGTCGTGCGCGGCGCGCGACAGCAGCGCCATGTCCCAGGTGTAGTTCTTGGTGTCGACCATGCCCTTGATGAGGCTGGTCGGTTCGTGCTGGCCGGCGACGCCGACCGACTCGATGCCGGTTGCCGCTTTGAACGGCTTGTGGAACGCCTCGGTGAAACCCTCGGCATAGGGGCCGCCCGGGTCGCGGACGACGATGCGCTTTTCCTGCGCCGACAGCTTCCGCCAATAGGCGGGCGCGGTCAGCGCGATCGTCGCTCCGCCCGCCAGATGCAGCACGCGGCGACGCCCGATCTCGAGCTTGCCGATGCGAATGATCCTATCCTTCCCAGCCATCTTGCCCTCCTTGTTTGCGTTGGTGCCCGTGGCGCAGGCCCCGTATTGCATCCGATCCCTAGCCACTACGTCGCGCCGGCGACGGCAAAGGCTTGGCCCTGTCCCCAGGGAGCCATGTTACGGATGAAACCGCTTACCGGCAATTCCCGTCTCCTCACGGCTCAGCGCCGCTTGGGCCCGCGGCGGACCTTGGGTCCCGCATTGCGCTTCTTCTTCGCAGCTGGCGCCGCCTTCGCCTTGGCGCGCGCGGCGAAGAACGCTTCCATCGCGGCCTGCGGCTCGCCCGAGGCGTAGGCCTCCTCTTGAATCCGCCGTCCATTCAGGAACGCCTCGTCGAAGGCGGGCTGCGTAACTTCCCGGAAGCGCCGCTTGTTGAGCCGCATGGCGATCGGCGGCTTGGCGGCCAGCAACTTCGCCACCTCCATCGCCTTGGCCATGACCTTTTTCGCCGGCACCAGGTGATGGATCAGCCCGATCTGGTGGCACTCCTTGGCTTCCATCATGCGCCCGGTCAGGGTCAGCTCGATGGTGCGGGACAGCCCCAGCCGCTCGATCATCAAGAGAGGGCCAAGCACGCTTGGGATCCCCGAGTTGATCTCGGGCTGGCCCATGCGGCTGCCGGGATGGCCGACGCGCACGTCGCACAGCATCGCGAACTGGAAAGCCGAGCCGGCCGCTACCCCGTTCAACGCGGCGACCACCGGCTTGGTCGATTTGCGCAGGCAGTCGTAGAAATCGCGCCAGGTCGCGAACCAATCGCCGCCGTCGCTGCCGCTGGAAAATTTCTTGGTCTCGCCCAGGTCCTGGCCGGCGCAGAATGCGCGGTCGCCGGCGCCGGTGAGGATGATCGCGCGCACGGCGGGGTCGGCGTCGAAGCCTTCGATCGCCGCCTTGACCGCCAGGCGCATCGGCCCGTCCCAGGCGTTCAGCTTCTCCGGCTTGTTCAAGGTAACGATGCCGACGCCGTCCCTGACTTCGGTGAGGACCGAAGAGTCCGCCATGGATTCAGGCTCCCTTGGCCATTGCGGCGCGTGCCGCCGATTTGAATTGCGCGCGGCGACGGGCGCGCTCCGCCAGAAACGCCGACATCACCCGCTGGGGTTCGCCGCTCCGCAGCGCTTCGCCGTGCAGGCGATGGAGCGCTTCCTCGACGCCCAGGCGATCCATCGCGGCCCGGCGCAGGGCGTTGAAGCGCTGGATGTTGAGCCGCATGGCCACCGGCGGTTTCGCTGCGAGCTCCTGCGCGGCCGCAAGCGCCGCCGCGGCCAGGCGGCGACGCGGCGCGATGCGATGGACCATCCCGGCCGCGTGCGCCTCGCGCGCGGGCAGGCTGCGCCCGGAAAGGAGGATCTCGACCATGCGCGAGTAGAAGATGTGCTCCTGCACCAGGAAGCTGCCGACGATGCAGGGCAGGCCGATGTCGATCTCGGCCATCAGGAAACGCGCCTCGGGCGTCGCGATACGCAGATGCGCCAGCATGGCGATTTCGAATCCGCCGCCGGCGGCGACGCCGTTGACCGCCGCCACGATCGGCTTGGGGAAACCGGCGAACGCGTCGAAGAAGCTCCGCCACGATTCAAGCCAGGCTTCGCTGTTCTCCTCGCCCAGCCGTTCGCTCTCGTTGATGTCCTGGCCGGCACAGAAGGCGCGGTCGCCCGCGCCGGTGATCACCAGGGCGCGAACCGCCGCGTCGGTCCCGGCCGCGTGCAACGCGTCGACGAGCGCCTGCCGCAGGGCGCTGTCGAGCGCGTTGAGCCGATCCGGACGGCGCAAGGTAAGGCGCCGGACGGTGCCAAGCGTCTCGACCGCCAGCGGCGATGCGTCTCGATCGGTCAGCGAAATCCCCTTATCGCTTTTCGATACAAAGTATCGTATAGTGATATCGAACCATCCACATCGGGGCTTGTCAATGACCATGCAATCCACGACCGCCGCCGCACCCAGGCGCGACCCGCGCCAGTCGCCGCTGTTCGTCCGCTCGCTTGAGAAAGGGCTCAAGGTGTTGAGCGCCTATGACGCGTCGCATCGCCGTCTGGGGCTGGGCGAAGTCGCGCGGCGTACCGGCCTGAGCAAGAGCGCCGCGCAGCGGTTCACCCACACGCTCCACGCCCTCGGCTACCTGCGTCAGGACAAGGAGACACGCGCCTACGGGCTGTCGCCGCAAGTGCTGGCGCTCGGCTTCGCCTATTTGCGCAGCGACGAGCTGGTGACGCGCGCGACGCCGCATCTGCTCGAGGCCAACAAGCGCTGCGAGGAGACGATCAACCTGACCGAACCCGACGGGCTGCAGATCGTCTACGTGGCGCGGGTGCCGAGCCGCCATGTCGTCAGTGTCGACGTCGTGCTGGGCACGCGACTGCCGATGTTCTGCACGGCGCCGGGCCGCGCGATCCTGGCCTACCTGCCGGAGGACGAGGCGCGCGACCTGATCGAGCGGTCCAAGCGCGTGCAATGGACGCCCCACACCGTAACGGATCGGGATGCGCTGATGCGCATTCTCGAAGACGTGCGTCAGCGCGGCTACGCCATCGCCGAGCAGGAGACCTATCTCGGCGACATGTCCGTGGCTGCGCCGGTGCTGGATTCGGCGGGCCGCCCGGTAGCGGCGGTCAATATCGCCGTGCCGACCACGCGCTGGAATCTGGCCGAGCGGCGGCGGCAACTCGTGCCGACGGTGCTGGAGATGGCGCGCGTGATCTCGGCGGAGATTGGCGCCGGGCAGGGCTGAGTCCTAGAGCGGAAGCACCATCCCGCGCGCGGCCTCTCGGGCGCGCTGGTAGATAAGGCTCGCCGCCGCCAAGTCTCCCAGGGCAAAGCCTGGGAACAGGAACGCCGTACGCTGGCCGGCGCAGGTGCGCCCCGGCTTCACGCCGGAAACCAGTTCGCCCAGATCGGCCGCGAACGGCCCCGGCCAGGAGATCCTGCCGGCGGCGGCGAGCTGCATGCTCTGGCCGCGGTCGTCTGTGGCGATCATGTCGAGACCGCCCAATCCCTCCTTGAACCAGGACCGCCCCAAATCGACCATCGCCGCGAAGCTGCCGGGGCTGAGCCAGGCCGGATCGAGTTCCGCCCGCTGGTCCGGCGCGGCCGGCACGCTGGTCACCACGATGTCGCTATCGCGCACCGCCGCTTCCGCCCGGCTGGCGACGCTCGCCTGCAATCCGGCGGCCCGCGCGGCGGAAGCCAGCGCCTCGGCGGTCTCGCGCCGGCGCCCATAGGCGACGACCCGCTCAATCGGGAACAGCGAACGCATGACCGCAAGATGGCTAGCCGCCTGCGCGCCGCAGGCGACGAAACCCAGCGAGCGGCTTTCGGCGCGCGCAAGCCTGCGCGCCGCCGCGCCGCTCATCGCCGCGGTGCGCATCGCCGTCAGCCAAGTCGCGTCCATCACCGACACCGGCATGCCGGTGACGCCGTCGTGCAGCACCACCAGTGCGCCGATATGCGGCAGCCCGCGGGCATGGTTGTCGGGCGACAGGCCCACGCACTTGATCGCGAAATAGGGCGGGTTCTCTGCCACTGCCAACATCGTTTGGTGCAACCGTCCGCCGCCGGGGTAAAGCGTGGTTTTGTGCGTCGCGTCCGCACGGCCCTCCGTCCGGGCGCGGAACATCCGTTCGACCGCATCGACCAAGTGGGCAGGGGCGATCGCCAGCGCCTCGACGTCGGCGCGCGAGAGGTACACGAGGGAAGGAGAAACCATGGCCTGTGTCGCGTCCTGTTGCATCACCATGCGATACCTTGGCCTATCGCAGATGGCATCTTGTTACGCCGTGGTGAAGGCACCTACAATCGCCTCGATCAAGGATGGCTTGTGGGAGTTGGCGAATGCAGCCGATCGACCTGTTCGATCCGCGTCACTACGAGAACGTTCGCAAGCCGGTGATGCAGGCCGAGACCCTGCCGGCCTGGTGCTACACCTCCGAGACGTTCTACCAGCGCGAGGTCGAACGGATCTTCAAGCGGAACTGGAATTTCGTCGATCGCGTCGACCGGATTCCCAATCCCGGCGACTACTTCGTGTTCGACTATGTCGGCATCTCGACCATCATCGTGCGCGGCGCGGACAATAGGATACGCGCCTTCGCCAATACCTGCCGGCATCGCGGCTCGGCGGTGATGGCGGGCGAGGGCAACTGCAAGGCGATGCGCTGTCCGTATCATTCCTGGACCTACGACCTGGACGGCTCGCTGATCGCGACGCCGTACATGAACCTGACCGAGAATTTCGACGCGACCAAGTACGGCCTGGCGGCAGTGCGGTTGGAGATTCTCGGCGGTTTCATGTTCATCTGCTTCTCGGCCGATACGCCGCCGCTGAAGGAATATCTCGGCGACTTCGTCGCCAATACCGAGGGCTACAATTTCGACGATCTGGTCTGCGTGCGGCGCCGGGAATGGGTGATGGAGTGCAACTGGAAGCTCTTCTACGAGAACTTCGCCGAGCAGTACCACATCCCCTTCATCCACAAGACCTCGCTCTACAAGCAGAAGCGCAAGATCAATCCGCCCGAACCTTGCAACGGCAACTACGTCGCGCTTTACGTCCAGCATCCGGGCAGCCGCATGCTGCTGGCGGGCGACACCGGATTTCCGCCGATCGAGGGATTGCAGGGCCGCATCGCCGAGGGCACCTACTACCCCAGCATCCATCCCAGCACGATGATGGGCTGCTGCATCGACGGCATGTGGTGGGTGCGCAGCGATCCGCTGGGGCCGGAGCGCACGCGGATCACCGCCGGTTCGTGCTTTCCCAGGAAGGTGCTGGAGCGCAACGATTTCGCCGACATCGTGCCGCTCTATTACAAGCGTTTGGACACTACGATCCCCGAGGACATCAAGGCGGCCGAGGACCAACAGATCGGCTTGCGCTCGCCCTATTACCGGCCGGGCCGGTTGTCGTACCTCGAGCAGCTCGTCCACACCATCGACAACTGGGTGCTCGACCAGGTGCTCGACAAATAGGAGGACGGGGCGATGGCACGCAAGACGGATTGGGCCGGGGTCTTTGTCGTATCGGTGACGCCGTTCGATGGGGAAGGCCGGACCGACGAAGCCGCGTTCCGCCGGCTGATGGACCAGTTCGTGGCCGACGGCGTAGCCGGCGTGATCGTCGCGGGCAGCACGGGCGAATGGTACACCCTCTCGGACGACGAGCGCGTGCGCCTGTTCGAGATCGCAAAGGACCAGCTCAAGGGGCGCGCCAAGCTGATCGCCGGCACCGCCGCGATCGCCACCAGGGACGCGGTGCGGTTGACGCGCGAGGCCAAGCGCCTGGGTTGCGACGGGGCGATGGTGCTGGCGCCGCCCTATGCGCTGCCGAACGAGCGCGAACTGCTCGCCCATTTCCAGGCGATTGCGGATGTTGGCTTGCCGATCATGGCCTACAACAACCCCGGGCGCACCCAGGTGACGATGACGGCGCCGCTGGTCGAAAAGCTGGCCGCCATGCCGTCCGTCGTGGCGCTCAAGGACTCGTCCAAGGACCTGTACGAGCTGGCGCGCACGCTTCGTGCGGTCGGCGACCGGCTGGCGGTATTCTGCGGGCTCGAGCCCTATGCGATGGCGATGATCGGTCGCGGCGCGGTCGGCACGGTGTCGATGGCGACCAACATCCTAGGCGCGCCGGCGGTGCGGTTCGTCGACGACATACTTGCCGGGCGCTCCACGGAGGCGCGTCGCGCGGAAGCGGCGATCGACCGGCTCTACGAAGCCTTCTACATCGGCGGCTATGGCGCCTATGTCGTCATCAAGGCCTGCATGAACCTGGTGGGCCGGCCGGCTGGCCTGCCGCGGCGGCCGCATTTGCCGGTTGACGAACCCGGCCTGGCGAAGCTTCGCCAGATTCTCCAGGAGATCGGGCTGTTTCTCCCGGGTCAGGCGCGCGCGGCGGAGTGAACGCGACGCCAAGGCCGGCGCTGCCGCGCCGGGTCGAGATCGCCGTCATCGGGGCCGGGGTCGCCGGCCTGTGCACCGCGTTGTTCCTGGCGCGCGCCGGGCGCGAGGTGGCGGTGATCGAGCGTGGCGAGGCCTGGGGCGAATCCTCGGGTGCCAATGCCGGCACGCTGTCGCTGCAGATCAAGCGCAACGAAGTGCTGCAGGTCAGCCGTCGTGCCATCGAGCTGTGGCGCGACTTCCAGGAGATCGACGGCATCGAGGTCGGCTTCGCGCAGATCGGCGGATTGCGCGTCGCGACGAACGAGCGCGAACTGGCGATGCTGCGACGATCGCAGCGCGAGCAGGCCGCGCTGGGCGTCGAAACGGAATGGTACGAGGGCAACCGTCTGCGCGACTTGGCGCCGTGGCTCGGGCAGGATGTATGCGCTGCCACGTTCTGCGCGTGGGACAGCATGTCGGTGCCGCTCACCTCGGGTCATGGTCTGGCGCTGGCCGTACAGCGCGCCGGCGCGGTGCTGTGCCCCAACGCCGAGGTCCGCGGCTTCGCGCACGACGGCAAGGGCTTCAGGATCGACACGCTGGCGGGCGCCGTCACGGCCGATCGCGTCGTCATCGCGACCGGGGCGTGGACCGGCGGCGTGGCGCGGATGCTCGGCGTCGATCTGCCGGTGGCGACCGACGTGAACATGCTGACCATCACCGAGCCGGCGCCCCGGCTGATCGACCGCGTCATCACCCATATTGGCGGCATTCTGTCGCTGAAGCAGTACCCCAACGGCACCTGCCTGATCGGCGGCGGCTGGCAGGGCAGGGGCAGTCTCGAATCCGGGCGACGCGACACCGACTACGTCAACCTGCTGCACAACCTCCGGGTCGCGATGCAGGTGGTGCCGGCCCTGGCCGAGCTGCGGATGGTCAGGACCTGGGCCGGCTACGAGGGCGTGGCGGCCGACGCCCTGCCGCTGTTCGGCGCGCTGCCCGGCGTGCCCGGCGCCTACGTGAATGCGTGCGCGCGCGGCGGCTATCACCAGGGACCGGCGCTGGGCGAGGAGATGGCGCGGCTGATGCTCGAAGGCCGAACCGCGCTCGACATGCGTTCTTTCGATCCGGCGCGGTTCGCGCCATGAGCCGAGTCGACCAGGGGCTGGACCGCGGCGTGCCCTTCAGCTTCCGGTTCGACGGCCAGGAGGTCCGGGCCTATCCCGGCGAAACCGTCGCGGCGGCGCTGCTCGCGGCGGATCTGCGCAAGTTTCGCAGCACAGCGAAGGCTGGCTTGCCGCGCGGGCTCTATTGCGGCATGGGCGTGTGCTGGGAATGCCTGGTTGTCGTGGACGGCCGGCCGTCCAACCGTGCCTGCATGACCGAGGCAAGGCCCGGCATGCGGGTAGAGACGCAGCACGGCGTCGGGCGCGCCGGACGTCCATGAGGCAGTGCGACCTGGCGATCGTCGGCGCGGGGCCGGCAGGACTTGCCTCGGCCGCCGAGGCGGCCGAGGCGGGGCTGTCGGTCACCGTCGTCGACGACAATGCGCGGCCGGGCGGCCAGTATTTCCGCCATCCGCCACTCGGCTTCCGGCACACGGGCGACACGCCCTGGGACAAGGACCGCAAGCGCGGCGCGGCGCTATTCGCGGCGCTCGACCACCCGCTGGTCACCTACCTGCCCGGCGCCGTGGTGTGGGATATGCCGGAGCCCGGCGTGCTGGCTGTTGCGGCCGGTGAGCGGTCGGGGCGGGTGCGCGCCCGGGCGGTGATCCTTGCGACCGGCGCGCAGGACCGGCCGGTGCCGTTTCCCGGCTGGACCCTGCCGGGGGTGATCGGCGCGGGCGGCGTGCAAAATCTGCTCAAGGGCCAGCGCGTGGTGCCGGGCGGCCGGGCTGTGCTCGTGGGCAACGGACCGCTGCTGCTGCTGATCGGGGCGAATCTCGTGCGTGCGGGCGTCAAGGTCGAGGCGGTGGTGGAGGCCGCGCCGATCTGGCGGCGGATGCCGGCAGTGCTGTCGCGCCTCGCCGCCGCGCCGGAGATCCTGGCGCAGGCGGTCCGCTACCGCGCCATCCTGGCGCGCGCGAACGTGCCGATCTTGACCGGATGGTCACCGACCGCCGCGCTCGGCAAGGATGCAGTCGAAGGCGTCTCCGTCGCTCCGATCGAGCCGAGCGGAAGGGTCGACCGTGCACGAAGCCGCTCATTCGCCTGCGACCTGCTGGTGACGGGCTTCGGCCTGTCGCCGTCGATCGAATTGCCGCGATTGCTCGGCGCGCGCCTGGATTACGAGCCGCTGCGCGGCGGCTGGACCGTCGCGCGCAGCCAGGAAGGCGAGAGTTCGGTCTCCGGCCTGTTCGTGGTCGGGGATGGGGCCGGCATCGGCGGGGTGGAGCTTGCATTGGTTGAAGGGCGGCTGGCCGCGTTGGCCGTCGTCCAGCGCCTGCAGCGCGCCACGCAGGTTGTCGAAAAACGCGCGGCGCTGCGGCGGCGCTGGGCGCGGCTCGACCGGTTCCGCCGCGGGATCGAGACGCTCTACCGCCCGCCGCGCAGCTTCCGCGGTCTTCTCACGCCGGAGACGATCGTCTGCCGCTGCGAGGACGTCACCCTGGCCGATCTCGACCGCCGGCGCGGGGAGGGGGCATCGAGCGCGATGCAGATGAAGGCCACGACGCGCATGACCATGGGCCGCTGCCAAGGGCGGAACTGCCTGTCGACCCTGGCTATGCTGGTGGCGGTTGAAACGGGCGCCGAGCCTGCCGCGATCGCCATGCCGCGTGCGCGGCCGCCGGCGAGACCAGTGCTGCTGGGCGATCTGTGCTTTGAGGACTTGCCGCCGCCCGAACTGCCGGACGATCCGCACTTGCCGCGCGCGCGGCCCTAAGCGCGCCGGCGCTGCAGCCGATAGCCCGACTTTTCCAGGTCGAAGCAGCGCGACGTGTCGCGCGACAGTGCGTCCTTGCGGATGCGCTCGCTGGGCGTCTTGGGAAACGCGTCGATGAAGTCGACGAAACGCGGCACCTGGAAATAGGCCATGCGCCCTTCGCACCATTTCACGAACTCGAGCGGATCGACCGTCGCGCCCGGCTTCAGGCGCAAGAAGACCTTGATGTCCTCGTCGCCGAGCTCGTTGCTGACGCCGACGATGCCGCTCTCGGCGACGGCGGGATGCTCGTTGATCATGCGCTCGACCTCGTAGGAGGCGATGTTCTCGCCGCGCCGGCGGATGCTGTCCTTCTTGCGGCCGGCGTAGTAGTAGTCGCCGTCGGCGTCGAAATAGCCGAGATCGCCGGTGAGGAACCATCCGTCGCGCTTCGATGCGGCGGTCGCCTCCGGGTTGCGGAAATAGCCCGCGGTGATCACGCCGGCTACCTTCTCGCGCACCCAAATCTCGCCGCGCTGGTCGACGCCCAGCGCCTTGCCGTCGTCGTCGGCGATGCGGATCTCGAAGAAAGGCAGCACCTTGCCGGTCGAGCCCAGCTTGCCGGTCAGGTTCTGGGTGGTGAAGGACGAGCACTCGGTCATGCCGTAGCATTCGCGGATCTGCACGCCGAAACGCTCCTCGAAGGCGCGCCAGATCGTAACCGGGCAGCCGCCGCCCCAGGCGATGCGCACCTTGTGGTCGCGGTCGCGCGGGCCGGGCGGCTCCTTCAGCAGCATGGCCAGCACGCCGCCCAGGAAATGGATGTGGGTGCACCCGTACTTGCGCACCTGGCTCCAGAATTGCGAGACGCTGAACCGCTCGACCATGGCGAGCGTCATCGGCTCCATCAGCCCCAGCACCATCACCTCGACGCCGCCGATGTGATAGAGCGGCTCCCAGACGTAGAACACGTCGCCGGACCGCACGTCGGCAAGGCGCGCGCTGGCGCGCGCGGCGACGCGCAGCATCCGGTCGGTCACCATGACGCCCTTGGGCAGGCCGGTGGTGCCCGAGGTGTACATGATCGACACCGTCGAGTCGGGCGTCCCGCGGAACGGCGGCTCGGCCGCGTTCGCATGGCGGGCCAGCGAATCGAAGCTCACGCTGCGCAGCCCGTCGATCGCCGTCGGCTCGCCCCGCCACACCACCAGCGGCGGGCGCTGTGCGCGAAGCACGGGCAGGATCGACTCGGCGTAGCGCTGGTCGACGACAACTGCGCGCGGCGCCGCATGGCCCAGCAGGTAGGCGAGACTCTCGCCCTTCAGGTGCACGTTGACCGGCACCTGGCAAACGCCGAGCTTCAGCAGCGCCAGGAATGCTACGAAATAGTCGGGGTGGTTGGGCAGCATCAGCGCGATCCGGTCGTCCGGGCCGATGCCGGCTTCGACCAGCGCATTGGCGAAGCGGTTGGCGCAGGCGTTCAACGCGTCGAAGACGATTGTCTGATCGCCGAACCGGGCATACACGTCTGCGGGCGTGTCGCGCGCCCGGTCCGTCAGGATCCGGCAGATCGTGCGGTCGTCATGGCCCCATGGATATGGGTCGCTCAAGGGCATTGCGGAACCGTTGATGGACGATGGCGAGGACGTGTCGTGCCTGTATTGTGGCGCGAGAGACTTGCGCAAGGCCGACCGCGCAGGCAAGCGTGAACTTGCGCCAGGCTCGACTCTTTGTAGCGTAATGCGATACGAAACGCTTGGCGTAACGAATCGCAATTCCACCCTGGGTGAACGATGGCGGAGAATTTCGAAACGCTGCTGTTGACGCGGCCGACCGAGCACGTCGTGCTGGTCACGTTGAACCGTCCGCATGCCGCCAATGCGCTCAACACGCAGATGATGCGCGACCTGCTGGCCCTGTTCCGCGAACTGGCGGACGAGCCCGAGGCGTATCGCTGCGTCGTGCTGACGGGGGCGGGCGAGCGCGCGTTCTGCGCCGGCGCCGATCTCAAGGAGCGCGACGGCATGGACGACCGGCAATGGCAGGCGCAGCACCTGATCATCGAGCGCGCGATCCGTGCGGTGATCCACTGTCCGATCCCGCTGGTCGCGGCGGTGAACGGCGCGGCCTATGCCGGGGGATGCGAGCTGGCGCTGGGCTGCGACTTCATCTATGCCGCGCGCGGCGCGCGCTTCGCGCTGACCGAGGTCACGCTCGGCATCATGCCGGGGGCCGGCGGCACGCAGACGCTGCCGCGCGCGGTCGGCGAGCGCCGCGCCAAGGAGATCATCCTGACCGGCCGGCCGTTCACGGCGGCCGACGCCCATGACTGGGGAATGGTCAACCGCCTGTGCGAGCCCGACCGGCTTCTCGCCGAGGCGATCGAGACCGCGGCGGCGATCGCCGCCAATGCGCCGATCTCCACGCGCCAGGTCAAGAAGGCGATCCATCACGGCTTGCAGATGAGCCTGGCCGAGGGCATGGCGCTGGAGATCGAAGCCTACAACCGCACCGTCCCGACCGAGGACCGGCGCGAGGGGATCAAGTCATTCAACGAGAAGCGCAAGCCCGTTTTCAAGGGGCGCTAGGGAGGACGCTTTGTCCGATCCGGTCACGATGGAGCTGGGCGAGGATTATCCGGAGCTGCGCCAGTCGGTGCGCAAGGTCTGCGCCGGCTTTCCCGGCGAATACTGGCGCGCACGCGACGAGGCCTCGGAATACCCGACGGCGTTCGTCAAGGCGCTGACCGAGGCCGGATTCCTGTCGGCGCTGATCCCCGAGGAGTATGGCGGCAGCGGCCTGCCGCTGCGCGCGGCCGCCGTGGTGCTGGAGGAGATCGGAGCCAGCGGCTGCAGCGCCGGCGCCGCACACGCCCAGATGTACATCATGGGCACGCTGCTGCGGCACGGCAGCGCCGCGCAGAAGCAACGTTACCTGCCGGGCATCGCGCGCGGCGAGCTGCGGCTGCAAGCCTTCGGCGTCACCGAGCCGACCACCGGCTCCGACACGACCAGGCTCAGGACCAAGGCGGAGCGGCGCGGCGACCGCTATGTCGTGACGGGACAGAAGGTCTGGACCTCGCGCGCCCTGCATTCCGACCTGATGCTGCTGCTGGCGCGCACCACGCCGCTCGACCAGGTAAAGCGGCGCACGGACGGTCTGTCCGTGTTCCTCGTGGACATCCGCGAAGTGCTCGGCAAAGGCCTGGAGATCCGACCAATCAAGGCGATGATCAACCACAACACCACCGAAGTGTTCATGGATGGCATGGAGGTGCCCGCGGAAAACCTGATCGGCGAGGAAGGGAAGGGTTTCCGCTACATTCTCGACGGCATGAACGCCGAACGCATCCTGTTGTCGTCCGAGGCGATCGGCGACGGGCGCTGGCTGCTCGGCAAGGCCGTCGCCTACGCAAAGGATCGGCGCGTGTTCGACCGGCCGATCGGGCAGAATCAGGGAGTGCAGTTTCCGCTTGCCCGCGCGCATGCGGAGCTCGATGCGGCCGACCTGATGGCGCGGCGCGCCGCCGCGCTGTTCGCGGCCGGTAAGGACTGCGGTGCGGAGGCCAACATGGCGAAGCTGGTGTCGTCCGAGGCCGCCTGGCATGCCGGCGAGGCGGCCATGCAGACGCATGGCGGCTTCGCCTTCGCGCGCGAATACGACATCGAGCGCAAATGGCGCGAGGTGCGCCTCTACCAAGTCGCGCCGATCTCCACCAACATGGTGTTGGCCTTCCTCGCCCAGCACGTGCTGGGACTGCCAAGGTCGTATTGACGGGCCGCCGGCCGCCCTTTCGCCGATGGCCCCGCCCACCCAGGCCCCTTCGCGCGGCTCGATGTTGGTGCCGCTCATCGTCGCCTGCGGCCTGTTCATGGAGAACCTGGACGGCACCGTGCTTGCCACGGCGCTGCCGCAGATCGCCCGCGAGCTGGACGTCAGCCCGATCCGCCTCAGCCTGGCCATCACCTCGTACCTGCTGAGTTTGGCGATCTTCATTCCGGTCAGCGGCTGGCTGGCCGACCGCTTCGGCTCGCGCACCGTCTTTTGCGCCGCGATTATCGTGTTCACCCTGGGGTCGATCCCGTGCGGCCTCAGCAACAGCCTGGTGGAGCTGACAGCCTTCCGGTTCCTCCAGGGAATCGGGGGCGCGATGATGGTGCCGGTCGGCCGGCTGGTGATGGTCCGCAGCGTGGACAAGGCCGAGCTGGTGCGCGCCATGGCCTATCTGACGGCACCCGCGCTGCTTGGGCCGGTGCTGGGACCGCCGGTCGGCGGGTTCCTGGTCACCTACGCCTCCTGGCGCTGGATCTTCTTTCTCAACGTGCCGATCGGGCTCGTGGGCATCGTGCTGGTGTCGCTCTACATCAAGAACCACAAGGAGCCGGACACGCCGCCGCTCGACCGCGCCGGCTTCGCGCTCAGCGCGCTTGCGCTGGCGGGCATCATGACGGGCTGCGAGACCCTGGGGCGCGAAGGCGTGCCGATGCCGGCCGCGGCGGCGATGCTCGCGGCCGGCCTCGCGCTCGGCGCCGCCTATTTCTGGCATGCGGGGGTGCGCGAGTTTCCGATCCTGGATTTGCGCCTGTTCGGGCTGCCCACCTTCGCAATCGCCGTCGGCGGCGGCATGTTGTTCCGCATCGGCGTGGGCGCCTTGCCGTTCCTGCTGCCGCTGATGCTGCAGGTCGGCTTCGGCATGACGGCGTTCGCGTCGGGGCTGCTGACCTTCACGGCGGCCGTCGGCGCAATGTCGATGAAACTGACGGCCCGGCCGATCCTGCGCTGGATCGGCTTCCGCCGCGTGCTGACGCTGAACGCGGTGCTGTGCGGCGCTTTCTTCGTCTCCTACGGGATGTTCCAGGCCACAACGCCGGCCTGGGTGATCGTGGTCCTGCTGCTCGCCGGCGGGTTCTTCCGCTCGCTGCAATTCACCTCGATCAACGCGCTCACCTTTGCCGACGTGGAGCCGCAGCGCATGAGCCGCGCCACCAGCCTTTCCAGCACGGTGCAGCAGGTCTCCCTCAGCATGGGCGTCGCGGTGGGGGCCGGGCTGCTGCGTGCGACGCTGGCCTGGCGCGGCCATGGCGAGGGCGTTCTGGGGGCGGCCGATTTCCTGCCCGCCTTCGCCGGCGTCGGTCTGCTGATGGCGGCCTCTGCGCTCGTCTTCGCGCGACTCGAAGCCGATGCCGGCGCGGTTGTGGCGGGCCGAATCGGCCCGCCGGCAGAACGGTCCCTGCCTAGGAAACCAGAGTCGGATTGAACGCCCGCGCTAGGCGCTCGGTCCCGCGTGCGAGCATACCGGCGTCGCCGCCCACGGCGACGAGCTGGAAGCCGGCCTGGATCAGCTTGTGCGCGTTGTCCTCGCGGAACTCCAGCACGCCCGCGGCCTTGCCGCCCTGCTTGATCAGTTCGCAACCCCTGATCAGCGCGGCCTGCACCTCGGGTCCGGCGGCGTTGCCGAGATGGCCCATCGTCGAGGCGAGGTCGTTGGGCCCGATGAACAGGCAGTCGACGCCGTCGACCCTGGCAATCTCCGTCGAGGCATCCAACGCCTTCGGCGTCTCGATCTGCACCGTCACGCAGATCTCGCCGGCCGCACGCCTGGGATAGTCCTTCACGCGGCCATAGGCGGTGGCGCGGGTGGTGCCGGCGAAACCGCGCATGCCGCGCTCGTAGGTGCCGGGATAGCGCGTGGCGGCCACGGCGGCGCGCGCCTCCTCGACCGACTGCACGTAGGGGAACATCAGCGAGCGCACGCCGATGTCGAGCAGGCGCTTGACCGTCACCGCATCGTTCCAGGGCACGCGCACCATCGGCTCGGCCGTGCCGCCCATCGCCGCGCGCAGATGGTCGATCACGTCGGTCAGGTCGTTGGGCGAGTGCTCCATGTCGATCAGGAGCCAGTCGAAGCCGGCCGTGGCGGCGATTTCGGTGCAGGTCGTGCTGGCGGTCGTCAGCCAGAAACCGATCTGCGTCTTGCCGGCCGCAAGCGCGCGCTTCAGCTTGTTCTCGGGGAGGTCGACGGGCATCGGGGACGTCTCCGGTCTTGGGATGATTTACTTCGTACCGTAGAGCCGGTCGCCGGCGTCGCCCAGGCCCGGCACGATATAGGCGTGGTCGTTCAGCCGCTCGTCGATCGCGGCGGTGTAGATCGGCACGTCGGGATGCGCCTCTGTTACGTGCTTCAGCCCCTCCGGCGCGGCGAGCAGGCAGACCAGGCGTACCTGCCGTGCGCCGGCGTCTTTCAAGCGCTGGCAGGCGGCAGCGGCGGAATGGCCGGTGGCCAGCATCGGGTCGACCGCGACGGTCAAGCGCTCGGCGATATCCTGCGGCACCTTCATGTAGTACTCCACGGGTACCAGCGTCGCAGGATCGCGATAGAGCCCGATATGGCCGACGCGCGCCGATGGGATCAGGTCGAGGAACCCGTCGAGGATGCCGTTGCCCGCCCGCAGGATCGAGATTACGCAGAGCTTCTTGCCGGCCAGCACCGGCGCGTCCATCGGCGCGATCGGCGTCTCGATGCGCTCGGTCGTGAGCGGCAGATCGCGCGTGACCTCGTAGGCCAGCAGCATGCTGATCTCGCGCAGCAGGCGGCGGAACTCGGCCGTCGGCGTCTCCTTGCGCCGCATCAGGGTCAGCTTGTGCTGGATCAGCGGATGATTGGCCACGTGGACGTTCGGATGCATCGGTTGGTTTCCCTTCAGAACGTCGTGCCGTCGGTGTCGACCGCGAGCGGCGGTCCGCCGTCGGCGCGCTTCGCGCGCGCGATCTTGCGCCCCGCGGCCCAGGTGCCGCCCTGCAGAACCTTGGCCAGCGGGAGGCGCGCCGCGTCCAGGCCCAGCAGCGCACGCACCCTGACGGCGATGTCGTCGAGCAGCGCGACCGTGAGCGCCCGCCATTCGACCACCAGCTCCGAGCGCGGATCGGCCGGCCGATCGCGCGGCGGCGGATCGATCGGCTCGAGCACGCCCGCGTCGATGAACAGGCCGCCGTTGCGGTATTCGGGCAGCCCGGTCAGCTCGTCGAGGCCGGTGGCGGTCGCACCGGCCCATTCCAGCGGCTCGAGCAGCGAGTAGGCGAGCCACTGGGACAGCTTGTGGAACGGCACCAGCCCGTCCGTCGCGTCGCCCGAACGCGCCAGCGGATGCCGCGCCACGTCGCCCAGGTTGACGCCATGGAACATCAGCCCGTTCGGCCAGATGGGCCCGAGCGTATCGAGCAGCGTGTACAGCAGGTCGCGCGCGGGTACCGCGGTGCGGCCGCCATTGCGTGTCAGATACGCTATAAGATTGCCGAAGCGCGCCTCGCGGCCGAACACATCGGGCCGGCGGCGCATGGCGCCGGCCAGCCGCCGCAGCAACTCGACCCGCATCGAGAGTCCGACCAGCGGGTTGGTCTCGTTGACCTGGAAGCTACGGGATAACGTTGCATCGCTCAGCGCTTCCAGCCCCCTGGCATCGACCTGGAACGGACGACGCGGATCGCCGGAGAACTGCCCGGCCTTGAACATCGCCAGGCTGGCCACGGCAAGCCCCTCGGATCGTCCCAGGCGCGCGCTGGACCCGGCCTCGCTGTATCCCCAGCCCGGGCCGGCGCCCGCATCCATGAGCACGCTGACGCCCGCCAGGTCGGCGCCGGCACGCGCACGGTCCGCAGGGTCGATCTCCCTGGACAAGGCGCCCCAGCGGTCCACTCCGCCCACGTCGAAGTGCCGCCAGCGGCTGTGATACGGAATAACGTAACCCGGGTAGGATTCGCGGATCACCTGGGCGACATAGGCGGCGGTCCAGTCCATGCGATCGAGGTGCAGCCGGAAATGTCTCAGTTCGCCGTGCTTGCCCGCCGCGAACAGCAGGCCGCAGCGCTCGCGGATCGCCACGGTCGACCGCAGCCAGCCGATGGAGGCGGCGATGTCGGACGCAGGCGCGGGCGCGTTCATTCCTTCAGGCCGCGCCCCTTCGCCTGGGCCAGCTCCGCGCGGCCGGGAACCTTGGCGGTGAAATACCCGGCTGCCTTCTTGGCATCCATCTCGACCTTGGCGTCGGCCGGGATCAGTTCGGAGGGAATCTCCACGCGCTCCGCCACCTCGATGCCGCTGGCGACCAGGGGCGCGAATTTCATGTCGCTCATCGACACGAACCGGTCGATGCGCCTGATGCCCAGCCAGTGCAGCACGTCGGGCATCAGCTCCTGGAAGCGCATGTCCTGCACGCCGGCCACGCATTCCGTGCGCTCGAAATAGGTTTCCGCCCGGTCGCCGCCGGCCTGGCGCTTGCGGGCGTTGTACACGAGGAACTTGGTGACTTCGCCGAGCGCCCGGCCTTCCTTGCGGTTGTAGACGATGACGCCGCAGCCTCCTTCCTGCGCGGTCTGGATGCAGACCTCGATGCCGTGCGCCAGGTAGGGCCGGCAGGTGCAGATGTCCGAGCCGAACACGTCCGAGCCATTGCACTCGTCGTGCACGCGGCAGGCAACCTTGCGCTTCGGGTCCGCGATCGCCGCCGGGTCGCCGAAAAGGTAGATCGTCATGCCGCCGATCGGCGGCAGGAAGACGTGCAGGTCGGTGCGGGTCACCAGTTCGGGGAACATGCCGCCGCAATGCTCGAACAGCGAGCGGCGCAGGTCGGTCTCGGAGATGCCGAAGCGCTTGGCGATGCCCGGCAGGTACCAGACCGGCTCGATCGCGATCTTTGTGACGCGTGCATCGCCGTTGCCCACGAGGATCGCCTCGTCGGCCTTGAGCCGGCCCGCCGACATCGCATCGCGCAGCTCGGGCATGTTGATGCGGGCCTTGGTGACGGCGATCGAGGGACGGATGTCGATGCCGGCCTTGATCTGCTCCGCGAACGCCTCGCCCACCATGTGGCCCCAGGGATCGAGCGAGACGATCCGGTCCGGGTCGAACCACTGTGAATGCGGACCGATCGGCTCGGCCGGCGCCGTGTCGGTCAGGTCGGGGCGATGCAGCGGACTCAGCTTGTGCGCGGCGATTGCCAGCGCGCGGTACAGGCCATAGGAGCCGGCATGGGTGCCGATGGCATTGCGCCGCGCCGGCTCGGCGGTGGTGGCAACGATCGGGCCGCGCTCGGCCGCCGCCGGCGCGCCCCACCTGATCGGCACGGGCTTCTGGCCGCCGGTGGGATGCGAGGTGAGGATGATATGGCGGCGCTGCTTGGTCTGGGTGGGGTCCATGACGCATTTCGGCCCTTCCGGGGGCCGCTTGAAGGGGAAGCCGGCAATTCTACCGAAGCGAGGACCAAAATCCATTGGCCCGCCAAATCGCCCCGCCCGTTCCAAGCGGGCAATCAAGGTGCTAGGTTTAACAAAATTGTCAAATTCTTTGACCGGGCCGGGCCATGGGAAGATCGCCGGTTCGCGGCATGGTTGGATGAGGCGTAGGGCAACAAGCGATGGAGGACACAGGCATGATCGCGCAGGAGACTTGGGGCAGGACGGGCAGGTGCCGGGCCTTGGCGTTGGCAATAGGGGCGGGGTTGCTTCTGGCCACGCCGGCGGCCGCGCAGACCAGCGGTGCGCGCGCGGACCTGATCAACGCGACGCTGTGGATGCAGAAATCGGTCGAGTACAAGGGCGCCGCGCTGTCCGCCTTTGCGCTCGCCAAGATTCGCCTCGACCAGGCATTGGCCGACAAGAAGTGGACGGGCGCGCCCGATGAGCAGAAAGGCGACTTCGCCAACCTGCCGCCGGCCGTGATCTTGGATCTGGATGAGACCCTGCTGGACAATTCGGGCTACCAGGCCTGGATGGCGCAGAAGAACACCAGCTTCGAGCCGAAAACCTGGACCGCCTATGTGAATTCGGAAACCACCAAGGCGATCCCCGGTGCGGTGGAGTTCTGCAAGTACGCCGAGTCGAAGGGCGTGAAGGTCTTCTACATCTCCAACCGCACGGCGGACGAGGAGCCGGCGACGCGCCGCAACATGGAAAAGCTGGGCTTTCCGATGGGCGGCAACGTCGACACGGTGCTGACCTCGCGCGAGCAGCCGGATTGGACTTCGGCCAAGAGCACCAGGCGCGCCTATGTCGCCAAGAGCTATCGCGTGCTCTTGAACCTGGGCGACAATTTCGGCGACTTCACCGACGCCTATCGCGGCACCGAGGCCGAACGGTTGAAGGTGTTCGAGGCCAACAAGGAACGCTGGGGCCGCGAGTGGATCGTCCTGCCGAACCCGACCTACGGCTCGTTCGAATCCGCTGCCTTCGGCCACGACTTCAAAAAGTCGCAGGCCGAGCAGAACAAGGCCAAGCTCGACGCTCTGGAGGCGTGGAAGGGCCCGTGACGCGGCCGTCGTGCTGTCCTGGCGAATTCCCGGGCGGCTTCGGCCGCCCGGCGCTTTTCCGGGCCGCGCACGGATGAGCGGAATTGCGTCGCCGGCTGAGATTTGCTCAGGGTGTCGACGCCACGCCAGCGTGCTATCCAATTGACCCGTGGCGGGAAGCTGCCACGGCACCACGGCCTCAGGTTTCCAATGTCCCCCGGTCCATCCGAGCAAGTCCTGGCCGCTCCGCACGCCGCGCCGGGACGGGCGGGTAGCGACGTCGCCCGGCACCGCACGGGCCTGCTGCTGGTGGCGGCGGCGTCGATCACCTGGAGCACCGGCGGGCTGATCGCGCGCTTCATCGAGGCGGGGCCCTGGACGATCGTGTTCTGGCGCGGCGTGGCCTGCGCCAGTTTTCTGCTGCTGTTCCTGGCGGTGCGCGAGCGCGGCAAGGTGTGGCCGCTGTTCCGTGCGGCCGGCCTGCCGGGGATCGTGGCCGCGCTCTGTTTCGCCACGGCCTCGACCGCCTTCATCCTGGCGCTTCAAGTAGCGACCGTCGCCAGCATCCTGATCGTCCAGAACACCGGCCCGTTCATCGCCGCGCTGCTGGCCTGGGTGCTGATGCGCGAGCATGTGCAGATCCGCACCTGGATCGCGCTGGTGGTCGCCGCGGCCGGCATTACCGTCATGGTGTCGAATCAGGCGATCGGCGGCGGTTTGGTCGGGCTCGGTTTGTCCCTGACCACCGCCTTCGCCTTTGCCGCCACGACGGTGACGATACGCTACCACCGTGCCGTCCGGATGACGCCCGCCGCGTGCCTTGCGTCCTGTTTCGGCGCGCTGATCGCCTTGCCGCTCGCCGAGCCGTTCGGCGTATCGACCAAGGACTTCGGCCTGATGTGGCTGTTCGGGGTGGGCCAGCTCGGCATCGGCATGGTGCTGTTCACAACGGGCGCGCGCATGGTGCCGGCGGCCGAGGCGAGCCTGATCACGGTGCTGGAGACGGTCTTTGCCGGCATCTGGGTCTGGCTGGCGCTGGGCGAAAACCCCGGTATGGCGACCATTGCGGGCGGCGCGCTGGTGCTGGCCGCGGTCGTCGGCCATACGCTGGCCGACCTCCGCCGGAAGCGCTAGAGCTGATTCCGATCAAGCTGCACCATATCCGGCTGCGAGGAAGAAGTTT
>CAYMTM010000022.1:0-30546 GCA_964393375.1 uncultured Rhodospirillaceae bacterium | reverse complement strand
CTGCCGGTCACCTCGCACGGCGCGCACGACATCACCGTGCACCTGCTCGCCGCGGTGCCGAACCGATCCTACCTCGAAGTGCACGGATTCGGGCTCGACCGCTTCATCGCCGACCCCCTGGTCATCGAAGAGGGCAAGGCGGTCGCCCCCGAGCGCCCCGGCCACGGCGTCGCATTCGACTGGAAGGCGCTGGAGACGACGCGGGCGAAGTAGGGTCAGTCCGCGCAGTACTTTTCGACTGCCGCGCGGTCGATCTCGATCCCCAGGCCGGCACCATCCGGCACCTCGACCCAGCCATCCCTGGGCGCGATCGGCGTTTTCAGGATGGGCATGCGGTAGGGATGCTCCGAGCGGTCGAATTCCAGCAGCGGCTCGATCGGGTGCAGACCGGGCGGGGTGTGCGGGATGACCGCGAGCACCTGCAGCGCCGTGGCGACGGCGACGCCCGTGCCCCAGCAATGCGGGATGCAGCGCACGCCGAAGGCGGCCGCCATGTCCGCGACCTTCTTGCATTCCGAGATGCCGCCGACGCCGCAGGTGTCGGGCTGCGCCACGTCGATCGCACGTTCGGTCAGCAGACGGCGGAAGCCCCAGCGCGTGAACTCGGCCTCGCCGCCCGCGACCGGGATCGCCGTCGCCGCCTTGAGCTGCTTGTAGCCCTCGATGTCCTCCGGCACGACCGGCTCCTCGAACCATCCGATATCGAGCGGCTCGATCGCGCGCGCGAGGCGAATCGCCGCGGCCGCGTCGTAGGCGTGGTTGGCATCGACCATGATGGCGATCCGGTCGCCCACTTTCTTGCGGACCGCCGTGCAGAGCCGGATGTCGTCGTCCACGCCGAAGCCGAGCTTCAGCTTGAACGCGGCAAAGCCTTCGGCCACGTGGCGCTCGGCCTCCGCCACCAGCAGGCCAAGCTGGTCGGGCGCGCGGGTGCGGTAGAAGCCGGTGGCATAGGCCTGCAATTTCGTGCGGATCGGCCCGCCCAAGAGGCGATGCACGGGCAGGCCCAGCGCCTTGCCCTTCAGGTCCCACAGCGCGATGTCGATGCCGCTGATCGCCTCGATCGCCACGCCTTTGCGGCCGTGGTCGCGCGTGCGGTTGTACATCGACTGCCATAGCGCCTCGATCGCGAACGGGTCCTGGCCGATCAGCGCAGGCCGCAGGAACGCGATCGCGCCCTCCATCGCCTGCGTCATCGGCCCGAAGCATTCGCCCCAGCCGGCGGTTCCGTCGTCCGCCACGACCTCCACAAGCAGCGCGCCGCGACGCTCGAACCAGCCTTGGGAGTAGGCGAAGGGCTGCACCAAGGGGGCGTCGAGCCGGTAGCAGCGGATCTCGGCGATTTTCATCACGCCACCTCCACTGTCACCCAGGTCTCGAAGCAGTGGCCGTTGGCCAGCGCCATGACCCCGATCGTCGCGCGACCGCCCAAACCCCTTTCCGGGCCGAACACCTCGACGAACAGGTCGCTCATGCCGCTCGATACCTTGTGGACCTCGGTGAACTCGGGCGCGCAGACCACGAAATTCAGGCTGCGAACGATCGAGTTTACCCGGTCCAGGCTGCCGACCGCCTGGCGGATGCCCGCCAGGACGTTGAGCCCGGTCACGCGGGCCGCCGCGTAGCCTTGTTCGACGGTCACGTCCTTGCCCAGGCGTCCGGGATGGACGGAGCGCCCGCTCCGGCGCGGGACGTGGCCGGACAGGAACAGCAGGTTGCCGCTCAGGTGGTACGGCTTCATCGTGCCATAGGAGCCGCCGTAATACCCCTCGCGGATGAAATCGGGCACGTCCAGGCCAAGCGTTCCCACGCGCCGTTCCGCGCTTTGTGCAGGCATTTCGTTCCCCCCGGTTCCGTTCAAGCCCGCGATGCTAGCCGGATCGCGGGCGGTCCTGTCCAGTGCCGCGAATCCGGGCAGATGGCGCGGCGCTTGCATCCATTCCCGGGGCCGGCTAGGGACAATGGGGCGGCCGGGCAAGCGGGGGAAGCGTGGCGCAGCGCCAGTTTTTCGACGAGATGTCGGGTTTTGCCGGCCAGAGCCAGTCGCAGGGCCAGCAGCAGGAGCAGGCGCGCGTTCCATACCGGCGCATCGCGGAGTGGCTGCGCCAGACCCCGGCCGAGCAGTTGGCGACCAAGCGCCGCGAGGCCGAGGCGCTCTATCGCCGCCACGGCATCACCTTCGGCGCCTACGGCTCGGCCGAGGGGCACGAGACCACCATCCCCTTCGACCTAATCCCGCGCGTCCTGACGTTCGAGGAATGGCGCTACCTGGAACGCGGCCTGATCCAGCGCACCCGGGCGCTCAACGCCTTTCTCCACGACGCCTATCACGCGCGCGACATCTGCAAGGCCGGCAAGATTCCGGAGCGGCAGATCCTGCTGAACGAGCAGTTCGTCGGCCTGGCGCAGGGGCTCAACCTGCCGGGCGACGTGCATGCGCATATCGCCGGCATCGACATGGTGCGGGTATCGGCCGACGAGTTCTACGTGCTGGAGGACAACGTGCGCACGCCCTCGGGCGTCTCCTACATGCTGGAGAACCGCGAGGTGATGATGCGGCTGTTCCCCGACCTGTTCCAGCGCCACGCCGTGCTGCCGGTCGGGCGCTATACCGAGGAGCTGCTGAACATGCTGCGCGCCGTGTCGTTCAACGGGGACCACGAGCCCACGGTGATCCTGCTGACGCCAGGCCAGTACAACTCCGCCTATTTCGAGCACGCCTTCCTGGCCGACGAGATGGGCATCGAGCTGGTGGAGGGCAGCGACCTGTTCGTCGACGACTGCCGGGTCTACATGCGTACCACCCGCGGGCCGCAGCGTGTCGACGTCATCTATCGGCGCATCGACGACGCCTTTCTCGATCCGCTGGCGTTCCGGCCGGATTCGCTGCTGGGGGTGGCGGGGCTGGTCGCCGCGGTGCGCGCCGGCCAGGTCAACATCGTCAACGCGCTCGGCAACGGCGTGGCCGACGACAAGTCGACCTATCTCTACGTGCCCGAGATGATCCGCTTCTATCTGGGCGAGGAGCCGATCCTCAAGAACGTGCCTACCTGGCGCTGCGACAAGCTCGACGACCTGAAATACGTGCTGGAGCACCTGGCCGAGCTGGTGGTGAAGGAGATTCACGGGTCGGGCGGCAAGGGTATGCTGGTCGGGCCCACCTCGACTAAGGCGGAGATCGAGGAGTTCCGGGCCGTCGTGAAGGCCATGCCCGAGAACTACATCGCCCAGCCTACGCTGGCGCTCAGCACGTGCCCGACGCTGGTCGACCGCGGCGTGGCGCCGCGCCACGTGGACCTGCGTCCCTTCGTGCTGAGCGGTAAGGAAACCGTGGTGATGCCCGGCGGGCTCACCCGCGTGGCGCTCAAGGACGGCTCGCTGGTGGTCAATTCCAGCCAGGGCGGCGGCACCAAGGACACCTGGGTGCTGGGGGCCTGACGCAGGATGCTCAGCAGCACCGCCAAGAACCTCTACTGGATGGCGCGCTACATCCAGCGCGCCGAGAACACAGCGCGCGTGCTGGAGGCAACCAACCGGATGGCGCTCCTGTCCAGCTCGGACCGCGAGTGGCGCTCGGTTCCGTCGATCTACGGGCTCGAATCCGCGTTTGCCGAACGGCACGCGCAGCCTAACATGCAGGACCTGCTGCATTTCATGACCCTGGACGAGTCGAACCCGTCCAGTGTGCTGGCTTGCTTCCGTGCCGCGCGCAACAATGCGCGCGACGAGCGCAACAACCTGACCACCGATCTGTGGGAAAGCCTCAACGGCACCTGGCTTGACCTGCAGGGCATGGTGCGCGCGGGCGGCAACGGCGTGGACTACCGCCAGTTCCTGGACTGGACCAAGAAGCAGGCGGTGATGGCCACGGGGGCCGCGCAATCCACCTTGCTGCGCGACGATGCCTACAATTTCGTGATGCTGGGCTTGCAGATCGAGCGCGCCGACAACACCGCGCGCATCCTGGACGTCAAGTACCACATCCTGCTGCCGAAAGGCGAACGGGTGGGCGGCAGCCTCGACTATTACCAGTGGGCCGAGGTCCTGAGCTGCATCGGCGCGTACCGTACCTATCGCCGGGTCTACAGCAGCAAGATCGAGCCGTGGCGGGTGGCCGAACTGATGATCCTGCGCCACGACCTGCCGCGCTCGCTGCGCTTCTGCCTGAGCCAGGTCGACCGCAACCTGAGCGAGCTGGCCGAGCTTTACGGCACGCGCGGCGAGGCGACGCGGGTCGCCGGCAAGCTGCATGCGCGCCTGCGCTATGCCCGCATCGACACGATCTTCCAGAACGGGCTGCACGAATTCCTGACCGATTTCATCCGCGGCAACGCGCGGCTGTCGGATGAGATCGGCCGCCAGTTCCTGATGAGCTGACGCATGCGTTACGAGGTCCGCCACGTCACGCGGTTCCGTTTCGAGGAACCCTGCTCCTATTCGATCCACCAGTGCCGCCTGACGCCGCGACCTGGTGAAAGCCAGCGATTGCTGTCCTGGGAAGTGCGCACGCCCGGCCGCGGGCGCGACTGGCGCGACGGCTATGGTAACCTGGTACGCGTCTTTTCGCTGGTCGAGCCGCACCAGGAGATCGAGATCGCCGCCCAAGGCGTGTTCGAGTGGATCGAGAGCGGCCAGGACTACCTGGTGTTCAGCGAGCCGGAGTCGCTGCCGCCCGGCTACTGGCTGCGCAACCACGGCCTGGCCAGGCACGAAACGACGATCGACGCCTTGGTGGCCGACCTGAAGGACCAGTCGGAAAAGCCGGACGAGCGCGTGCCGCTGTTGCACGAGCTGATGCGCCGCGTCGCCGGCCGCCTGGAATACCGGGTCGGCGCCACCACGGTGGACGCGAGCGCCGCCGAGGCGCTGGAGCGCGGCGCCGGCGTGTGCCAGGACTTCGCGCATCTCTACGTGGCGTGCTGCCGCGCGCTCGGGATTCCCGCCCGCTACGCCAGCGGCTGCCTGAAGCAGGACGGAACGCCGCATGTCAGCCGGCTCGGCCATGCCTGGGCCGAAGCCTTTGTGCCGAATCTCGGCTGGCTGGGGTTCGATTCCGCCAACGGGATCTGCGCCACCGGCGAATACCTGAAGCTGGGAGTCGGGCTCGACTATGCCGAGGCCGCGCCGGTCACCGGCCGGCGCATCGGCGGCGGCGAGGCGGCGATGGATGTCGATGTCCAGGTCAGGTATCTGGACTAGGATGGTGGCGATGCGGGGAAGGGGCGGTCTGCGGCGATGACCTATTGCGTCGGAATGCTGCTCAAGGGCGGCTTGGTGATGCTGTCCGACTCGCGCACCAATGCGGGCGTCGACAACATCGCCACTTTCCGCAAGATGACGGTGTGGGAACGTCCGGGCGAGCGCGTTATCGCGCTGATGACCTCGGGCAACCTGGCGGTCAGCCAGGCGGTCGTGACCCACCTGGAGGAGGGCCTGGGCGAGGGCGGGGACACGATCCTGACCGTGCCGTCGATGTTCCGCGCCGCGCAGCTCGTCGGCCAGGCGGTGCGCGCGATCTATACCGAGGTCGGCGGCACGCTCGAGGCCAAGGAACCGGGCGCGTTCAACGTCTCGTTCCTGCTCGGCGGCCAGATCAAGGGTCGGCGTTGCCGCCTGTTCCAGGTCTATTCGGCCGGCAATTTCATCCACGCCTCGGACCGCACGCCGTTCTTCCAGATCGGCGAGCACAAATATGGCAAGCCGATCCTCGACCGCGCCCTTACCTACGAGACCGAACCGCGGGTCGCCGCCAAGCTGGCGCTGCTGTCCATGGATTCCACCTTGCGCAGCAACCTGTCGGTGGGGCTGCCGCTCGACCTGCTGATCTACCGCACCGATGCGCTCAAGACCGAGCTGCGCCGGACGATCGACGACGGCGATCCCTATTTCGAGCAGATCCGCCAGGGCTGGTCGAGCGCGCTGCGCAATGCCATCAAGGCTATGCCCGACGTGCCGTGGTAGGCTCGACGCTCCGCACCCTGGGGGCGCATGAAGAAGATTCTGGTCATCGGCATCGGCGCCGGCCATCCCGGCCACATCACGGTCCAGGCGGTCGAGGCGCTCAATAAGGTCGACGCCTTCTTCCTGATCGACAAGGGCGAGGAGCGCGGCGATCTGGCGCGGCTGCGGCGCGAAGTCCTCGAACGCCATGTCCGCGAGCGGAAATACCGCGTGGTCGAGGCCGCGGGCGACCCCGTGCGCGACCCGGCCGACCCCGCCCGCAAGCCGGCGCCGGCCGCCTGGCGGCGCAAGCGCCTTGCGCTCTGCAGCGCCATGATCCGCGACGAACTGCCCGACGGGCAGACCGGCGCCTTCCTGGTGTGGGGCGACCCCGCGCTCTACGACGGCACGATCGACATCCTGCACGACATCCTCGCCGCCGACCCCGGCGCGTTCGACTTCGAGGTGATCCCCGGAATCACCAGCGTGCAGGCTTTGGCCGCGCGGCACCGCATTCCGCTCAACCGGCTGGGCGGTTCGGTCCTGATCACGACCGGGCGCAAGCTCGCCGAGGGTCGGTCCGGCGACGCCGAGAACCTGGTGGTGCTGCTGGACGGCGATGCCGGGCTGCGCGCGGCGGCGAAGCAGGACCCGGAGATTTTCTGGGGCGCCTATCTCGGTACCGGCGACGAGGTGCTCGTCTCCGGCCGCTTGCGCGAGGTCGTGGATGAGATCGAGCGCCTGCGCCGCACGCTGCGCGCCCGCAAGGGCTGGATCATGGACACATACCTGCTGCGCCGGCCGCGTGGAAGGTAGCTGCGCGGGAACCGCGTCATCCTTCGACCACCGCATGCGGGTCGCGCACCAGCAGCGCGTCGCACGGCAAGGCGCCGAGGATCGCCTGGGCCGTGCTGCCCAGCAACAGGTCCATCGCTGCGCTGCGCCCGTGCGTTCCCAGCACGACCAGATCGGCTCCCTTGTCCCAGGCATACTCGCGCAGCAACTGCGCCGGCGGCCCATGCTCGATCAGCGAGGCAAGCAGCGGGCCGCGGCCTTCCGCGGCCTTGGTTTCGGCGAGGAATTTGGCGCAATTGCCGGCGGCGAGCCGGTGGAACTCCGCGATCTGTCGCTCCTCGTCGCCGGCGAAGCCGAGGAACGGGGCATGGAAAGCGTGGAACAGCGTCAGCCCCTGGTCGGGGAACAGTCGCAGGGCCGCCTCGAGCGCATGGCGCGACGACGGCGAGAAGTCCGTCGCGACGACGACATGGCGATAGGGTCTGCGGTTGCGGTTCTTGACGATCAGCAGCGACACTCGCGACCGGCGGGCGAGGCGATCCACGGTCCTGCCGAGGCTGAACCGGCCGAGCGCCTCGTCGCGCGCGACCCCGGTGACGATGAGGCCGCAGCCGCGTTCCAGCGCGACGCGGGCGATAACCTCGGCGGGATCGCCCTCGCCGACTATGGCGGTTGCCGCCGCGAACTCGGTCAACAGGTCCGCGCGCAGTTCGCGCTCTGCCACCGCTAGGCGATCGCCAGGCCGCCGCCGGGAAGGCGCCGGCTGCTCGGGCGACTCCGCCGCCGATTGAATTACGGGCTCGATGACATGCAGCGCGACCAGTCGGGATTTCCATTGGGTCGCCAATTGCGCGGCGCGGTCGAGGGCGCGGTCGCACCGCGCGCTAAGGTCGGTCGCCAGCAGGATGGCGCGCGGTGCGCCGTCGTTCGGTCGTGACTCGGCCATGGCAGACCTCTCCTTGCGTTGGCGGCGCCGTGGCGGCTAGGACAGCTCCCCGAAGATGCGCAGACGGTGCAGCAGGGCCTTCTCCCCCTCGAGCGCGAGCATCAGCACGATGCCGATCAGCACGATGGCCACGCCGTCCTGCAGGGCCAAGGGTCGGGACTGGAACAGCGTGTGCATGACCGGTGCGTAGGTGAACGCGAACTGGACGGCGGTCGCGAGCAGGATCGCGACCAGGACGGCCGGCGTCCCCATCGCGCCGCGCAAGGTGATCGACGTCGAATGCATGTAGCGCACGTTGAAAAGATAGAAGATCTCCAACACTACGATGGTGTTGACGGCCATGGTCCGCGCCGTTTCCACGTCCACGCCGCGGGCGCGCGCCACCAGGAAGACGCCGAGCACCGTTCCGCCGAACAGGCCGGAGACCAGCACCACGCGCCACAGCAGAAACGCCGACAGCAGCGGCGCATCGGGCCGGCGCGGCGGGCGCTGCATCAGGCTCGGCTCCGCGGGCTCGAAGGCCAGCGACAGGCCGAGGGTCACGGAAGTCACCAGGTTGACCCAGAGGATCTGCACCGCGGACATCGGCAGGGTGAAGCCGAAAAGGATGGCGGCGATGACACCAAAGATCTCGGCGCCGTTGGTCGGCAGGGTCCAGGCGATCACCTTGCGGATGTTGTCGTAGACCGTCCTGCCCTCGCGCACTGCGGCGACGATCGTTGCGAAGTTGTCGTCGAGCAGAACCATCTCGGCGGCTTCCTTGGCGGCCTCGGTGCCCTTGCGGCCCATGGCGACGCCGACATCGGCCTGCTTCAGGGCCGGCGCGTCGTTGACGCCGTCGCCCGTCATGGCGACGATCGCGCCGTCGGCTTGCAGCGCGCGCACGATCCGCAGCTTGTGCTCGGGGCTGGTGCGCGCGAACACGCAGGTGCGACGGACCAGGGCGGGAAAGTCGTCGTCCGGCAGGGCGTCGATGTCGGCGCCGGTGACCGGCTTGGCCGTCGCGTCGAGCCCAAGCTGCCGGGCGATGGCCGTCGCGGTGTCGGCGTGGTCGCCGGTGATCATCTTGACCGCGATGCCGGCCGACCGGCACTGCGCCACCGCCTCGATCGCCTCCGCGCGCGGCGGGTCGATGAAGCCGACAAGGCCGAGAAAGACGAGATCGCTGGCGAGATCGGACTGGTCGATGCGCCCAGGCTTGCCCTTCATCCGCTTCGCCGCGAAGCCGAGCACGCGCTCGCCGTGGCTGGCCGCGGCCGCAATTGCCCGGTGCCACCGCGGCTGGTCGACCGCCTTGTTGCCCGACGGGCCGAGCTGCAGGGAGCACATCGCCAGCAGCCGCTCCGGTGCGCCCTTGACGAAGATGCAGGTTTCATGCGGGCCCGCGTTCAGCGTGGCCATGTAGCGGTGCTGCGCATCGAACGGAATTTCGTCGATCCGCGGCCATTCCGTGCGCACATGGTCGGGATCGAGACCGGCCTTCATGCCCAGGACGACCAGGGCACCCTCCATCGGGTCGCCGTCTACGACCCAGCCATTCTGGGTGGAGCGGATATGGGCGTCGTTGCACAGCAGCGCCGACCGCAGCAGCGGCGCTGCCGCGGCCACGGAAGCGATGTCCTCGTCCCGACCGCCCACGGTCAGCTTTCCCTCCGGGGTGTAGCCGGTGCCGCCGACCGCGATCTCGTGGCCGGCGACGACCACGCGGCGCGCGGTCATCTCGTTGCGGGTCAAGGTGCCGGTCTTGTCGGAGCAGATCACCGAGGTGGCGCCCAGCGACTCGACCGCCGGCAGTTTCCGCAGAATCGCGTTGCGCGCCGCCATACGCTGCACGCCGATCGCCAGCGTGATGGTGATGACCGCCGGCAACCCCTCCGGCACCGCGCTGACCGCCAGGGCGACGACGGCGATCAACGCCGTGATCCAGTCGAATCCGCGCACGAGAACCGCAAAGGCAAACAGCGCGGCGGCGATGACGAACGCGACCGTGGTGAATACCCTGCCGAAGCGGTTGATCTGGCGCAGCAGCGGCGTAGCCAGCGGCTTGACGTCGTGGAGCAGGCGGCTGATATGGCCGATCTCGGTGTCGGCGCCGGTCGCGACCACGACGCCCGTGCCCTGGCCTGCGGCCACGAGCGTGCCCGAGAAGGCCATGCACTTGCGGTCACCGAGCGCGGCATCGGACTTCGCCGGCGCCTCGCGCTTGGCCGCCGGGACGGATTCCCCGGTCAGAATCGCCTCGTCCACCAGAAGCCCGCGCACGCGGGTCAGGCGCAAATCGGCGGGAACCCGATCGCCCGGCTCGAGCAGCACGATGTCGCCCGGGACCAGCTCTTCCACGTCGACGCGCAATCGCCTTCCGTCGCGCCGGGCGAAGGCATGCTGTGCGATCATCGCGCGGATGGCGCTGAGCGCCTTCTCGGCCTTGCCTTCCTGGACGAACCCGACGATCGCGTTGAGCAGCACCACCGCGAGGATCACGCAGGAATCGACGCGGTGATCCAACACCCAGGCGGCCGCCGCGGCGGCCAGCAGGAAATAGATCAGCGCGTTGTTGAATTGCTCGAAGAAGCGCCTCAAGGCGCTCCTTCCGGCGGCCGCCGGAAGCCGGTTTGGCCCGTAAATGGCAGCGCGTCGCCGGGCTTCCTCGGCGCTCAGACCGTCGGGCGACGTCGACAGCGCAGCCAGCGCCTCGCCGACAGCCATGGCGTGCCAGGGCGGCGGCACGGCTGGCGCGTCGATCGGGCCGGGCTTGGCGGTCGTGGTCAAGTCCATCGTCCTGGCGTGCTCCGTGCCGACGCGTGTCGCCGATGCGGGTTCGCTATCGGTGCATCCGCCGCCATGCTTTGATCAAGATCAAAGGAAGGCCCGCCCGCTGTCGAATTGCACCGACGCCGAGGATTCTCAAGATATTCACCGGGGTACTACCACGCAGGCAATGCCTGCGCACGTCGCGGCTCACACCATGTCGCATTTCAGCCTTGCAGCATCGCAGCCGTCAGGTCCGGCGCGGTCCGCACGGGCCGACGCCAGGCCGCCGTCGCGCAATGTGACTCAAAACGCGCAGTGTTTGCCGATAAGCGTCCTGGCCGCGGATCATGATTGACTGGCCGACTCGCGCCTGGATATTGTTTCCGGTGATGGTGCCCTTCGGGGCTTGAATGGGAACCCGGTGCGATGCCGGGGCTGCCCCCGCAACTGTGAGCGGCGAGCCGCCCACCGACGACGCCACTGGGGTCGCGAGACCCTGGGAAGGCAGGTGGAAGGCAAGGACCCGCGAGCCAGGAGACCTGCCATCGGCCGTGGTCACGCGCGTACGCGCCGGGCGGGGTGCACCGGTGGGATGACCCCGGGTTCGGACGGAACCTGACCGTCCGTCGCCGGGCATCTGGTTCGCGGTGACGTACCACAGCGTTATCGCACAGGTGTCCAATTGTTCCCGACCTACCAGCCGATCAGGGCTTGGCCGCGCGTCGCGGCCAGGCTTTCCTGCGTCATTGCCATGACCGTGTTGGCGCAAGCCGCACTCGCCCAGTCCGACCTTCAACCGGCCGACCGGCCGGCCAGGATGCCCGAAGTCGTGGTCAGCGCGACGCGCACCGAAATTCCGCTCGAGCAGGTCGGAAGCTCGATCACGGTCATCACCCGCGAGGACTTGGAACGCGATCAGATCAAGATCGTCTCCGACGCGCTGCGCAAGGTGCCGGGTTTGGCCGTCGGCCGCAGCGGCGGCGCCGGCTCGCTGACTCAGGTGCGCATCCGCGGGTCCGAAGGAAACCAGACCAAGGTGCTGATCGACGGGATCGAGGCCAACGATCCTTCCACCGGCTCGGAATTCGACTTCGCGAACATGCTGGCGGCGGACATCGAGCGCATCGAGGTCCTGCGCGGCCCGCAGAGCGTGCTCTACGGCTCCGACGCCGTGGGTGGCGTCATCAACATCATCACGCGGCAGCCCGGCGGCACCCTGCGCGTGGCAGGCAGCATCGAGGGTGGCTCCTACGGGACCGGCCAGGTGAATGCCAGCACCTCCGGCGGCGTCGCCTCCGACCGGTTCCGCTACCTGTTCAGCGCCACGCGCTACCACACCGACGGCATCTCGCAGGCCAACAGCCTGCGCCTGCAGCGCAACCACGAGGCGGATGCCTACGACAACACCACCGCCTTCGCCAAGATCGGCATCACGCCGGTCGAGAAGTTCGACATCGACCTGGTCGGCCGCTTCACGCACAGCCATCGCGAGGGCGACGACTTCGTCGGCGGACTTGGCGAGATCGACGGCAAGTCCGACAGCACCACCAACCAGCGCTTCGGCCGCGCCCAGGCGACCCTCAAGCTGCTTGACGACCGCTGGGTGCAGCGCCTGGGTTTCTCGGGAGGCGATACCAAGACCAACTCGTTCAGCGACGGGCCGCAGACCAGCAAGTTCGAGGGTTTCCGCAACAAGATCGATTACCAGAGTGACTTCACCTTCGTGACCGACGCGGCGATGGACGCCACGCACACGCTGACTTTCGGCTCGGAGTACCTGAACGACTCGGCGATCTCGCGCAGCAGCTTCTCGAACTTCGACAAGTCGCTCGAGACCCAGAGCGTCTGGGGCCTGTACCAGCTTGGCATCGCCGAGCAGTTCTTCTTCACCGGCGGCGCCCGGTTCGACGACGGCGACATGTTCGAAAATGCGACGACCTATCGCATGACGGGCACCTGGAAGATATTCGATACCGGCGCCAAGCTGCGCGGCTCCTACGGCACGGGCGTGAAGAACCCGACGCTTTTCGAGCTGTACGGCTTCGCCGCCAATTTCCGGCCCAATCCCGACCTGCAGTCCGAGTTCGGGCGGGGCTGGGACATCGGTGTTGACCAGGACATCCTAGACGGCCGCATCTCCCTGGGCGCTACGTATTTCGAGCAGCGCATCCGGGACCTGATCGCCGGCGCGGGCAACACCTCGATCAACCTGCCCGGCGTCTCGCGCGCGCGGGGCGTCGAATTGACGGCCAAGGTCGGCGTCATGAAGGCTCTCGACCTGATCGGCGCCTACACCTTCACCAGTACGCGCGATCCCCAGGGCAACGAGCTGGTGCGCCGGCCCAAGCACGTCGCCAGCGCGACGCTCACCTATCGCTTCCTTGAGGATCGCGGGTTGGCGACGCTGGGTGTGGTCTATCACGGGTCGACCACCGATTTTGCCTTCGACCAGAACTTCAACCGGTCGATCGTGCGGCTGGATTCCTACACGCTGGTCAACCTGACCGCCGCCTACAAGATCATCGACAACGTGGAGGTCTACGGCCGGGTCGAGAATCTGATGAACGAGCACTACGAGGAAGTGTACACTTTCGGCGCGCCGGGACGGGCGGGCTATGCCGGCGTGAAAGTGGCGTTCTGATGGCGCGGCGGGAAGACCTTCCGGGCGAGGCCGTGACGATCGCGCCGCTTCGCGTGATCGATCCGGACGGCGCGACGATGGAGGTCTTCCCGCTGCCCACTGACCAGCAGACGCTCGAGGCGCTGCTGACCTTCCTGTTCCGCAAGCACTGGGCCGATATCGTGTTCGGCCCGATCATCGAGGGCGCGGCGTTCGAGTTCCGCGCGGCGGAGCCGCCGCGACTAGGCTTCCTCGACGGCTACCTGACGATCCATTTCGGCCCCTCGCATTTCCACCTCTGCATCGGCCCGCACAAGGGCAGCTCGAAGAATCCCACGTCGCCCGCCCTCGCGCGGCATCGTCGCACCGCGCGGGCCGAGCTGTTCCGGCGGTTGGTGCGCGGCGGCCATGCGCCGATATCATGGGGCCTCCGTCTATTCAACGGCGCAGGCGAACAGCAGATCACGATTCACTTTCCGAACCCGTTCCTGTCGCCCGATCTCGACGAGGTGCTCGAGCAGCCGGACTGGGCGAAGCTCGCGCTGTGGGATGCGGTACGCGCACGCTGGCTCGGGCTCGCCGACAGCGATCCGATCGACCGTTCGGGCAAGGGATTCCGTCACGATTGAGCCACCATGACCGGAGGAGTTGACATGACCGATAGCCCTGCGTGTAACGCCGGCCGCGAGACGGCCGGCATCTGGCGCCATTGGCTCTGGATCGGCCTCTTGGCCGCGGCCAGCGTCGGTTTCAGCCTTGCCTTCGCCTGCGCCATGCCGTTCGCCGCGCTCGGCGCGCTGGCGGCGCTGCACATGGACCGGCGCGACGCTTTGACCGTCACCGGCATCGCGTGGCTCGCCAACCAGCTTGTGGGCTATGGCATCCTCCTCTATCCGCCGACGGCGAACAGCTTCGCCTGGGGAGTCGCTATTCTCGTCGCGGCCTTGCTGGCGGCGCTTGCAGCCGAGATGGCGGGGCGCCGCCTGCGATCCAATGGGTGGCCTGCGATGGTCGCCGTCGCGTTTGCCGGCGCCTTTGCCGTCTACGAGCTTGCGTTGGTCGCCATCGCGACGTTGCTTGGCGACGGATATGCGGCGTTCGCACCGATGGTCGTCGCCCGCATTCTGGCGATCAACGCCGCGGCGCTGGTCGGGCTGCTGGTCTTGCACCGCATGGGCGTTGCCGTCGGGGTGGCGGCAGCGATCGCCGGGCCGCGCCCGACGGCCGCCCCCGCCTGAATGGAGCGGCCCGCGCCGGCAGGGGCGGCCGACGCTCGCCGTGAGGATCGCGCGCATATGGCGATCGGCCTCGCGGTCTCGCTCGTCGGACACGGCGCGCTGCTGGCGGCGGCCGGCTGGCTGTGGCAGTTCCGCTTGCCGGCGGCAGAAATGACCGTGACGGTCGCGCTGGCACATCAACCGCGGGGCATAGCCACTGCGCCCGGGACGGTCGCGGACGCTCCGGGCGAGTCCGAAATGGCCGCCGCGGTGCCGGCGTCTCCGGCCGAGGATGCGTCGCCTATCGCGGGCGCCGCAAGAGTCGCGGCGTCCCCAACGACCCCGCCCGTCTCCCGGACGTCAGCCAAGAAACCGCGGAACCGGACGCGCGCCGAACCGTCGAACGACCAGGCGCCCGGCGCAAGCGCTTCATCCGAGGCTGAAGAAGCCGCTGGTCGTGAAGCGATCGGAGCGAACCAGGCACAGGACGACGGTGATCGGACCACCGGTTCGGCCGGCTCCACTGCCGCGGCGTCGGGGACCGAGGGCGATTCGCCGGCGCGGCCGGACGCGCTTGGCAATCGACCGCCGCGCTACCCAGCCTTGGCACGCCAGCGGAAAGAGGAGGGCAGGGTAGTCTTGCATGTGATCGTGGACGCGCAAGGAAACGTTGCTTCCCTGTCCGTCGCACGGTCGAGCGGCTCGCGGCTGCTGGACGATGCGGCGGTCGATGCCGTAAGGCGCTGGCGGTTCGCGCCGGCACGCCGGGCGGGCGTTCCGGTCGCCGGTTCCGTCGAGGTGCCGATCCTGTTTCGCCTGACCGGCTAGACTATTCCATGCCCGGCCGTTTGACCGCCGGCTTGCAAAGCGGACCTTGCAGCTACCAACGCGATTTGAACGACCGGATGCCGGGCCGCCTGCCCGTTGCGTGGTTGTTCCCTCGCGCCGTTGTGAGGCCCAGGCCAAGACGGATCCCTCCCGGAGCGACGGATTTCAGCCTAAAATCTCTTCGATCGCCGGAACAAGGCATTCCATGCGATTTGCCGGCCGCCAGAGCCGGATCCGGGTGAACCGCTCCAGCGCGGAACGGCGAGAAGGGGAGATTGTATGATCGAGCTCAAGGTTAACGGCACGACCCACAAGGTGGACGCGGCGCCCGACACGCCGCTGCTGTGGGTGCTGCGCGACAATCTGGGACTGACCGGCACCAAGTACGGCTGCGGCATCGCCCAATGCGGCGCCTGCACCGTGCATATCGACGGCAACCCGACCCGCGCTTGCGCGCTGCCGGTGAGCGCGGTGGGCGCCGCCACCGTCACCACGATCGAGGGCCTGTCCAAGGATAGGAGCCACGCGGTGCAGAAGGCCTGGATCGCCGAGCAGGTGCCGCAATGCGGCTTCTGCCAGTCCGGCCAGATCATGGCGGCCGTGGCGCTGCTGCAGAAGACGCCGAAGCCGACCGACGCCGATATCGACGCGGCGATGACCAATATTTGCCGCTGCGGAACCTACCAGCGCGTGCGGGTCGCGATCCATCGCGCCGCCGGCAACAAGGCCTAAGAGGAGGGCGCCATGACCGAACTGACCGCGCTTTCCCGCCGCGATTTCATCAGCGTCAGCGCCGCAGCCGGCGGCGGCTTGGCGCTCGGCTTCAACCTGCCGACCGCTGGCGCCGGCACCGCGGCCGCCCAGGCCGGCAAGGGCATCGAGCTCAACGCCTGGCTGGTGATCGGCGCCGACGATACCGTGACCGTCCGCGTGCACCGCTCCGAGATGGGCCAGGGCTCCTCGACGGCGATTCCGCAACTCGTCGCCGAGGAGTTGGAATGTGACTGGTCGAAGGTCAGGATGGAATTCGCCTCGGTGATGCGCCACATCCGCGAGAACAAGGTGTATGTGAGCTTCGCCACCGGCGGCAGCCGCGCGATCCGCGACTCGCACACCTACCTGCGCAAGGCGGGCGCCACGGCGCGCGAGATGCTGAAGACCGCCGCCGCCCAGAGCTGGGGCGTACCGGTCGGGGAGTGCAAGACCGAAAAAGGCTTTGTCGTCCACGCTGCCTCCGGCCGCAAGGTCAATTACGGCGTGGTGGCCGAGGCGGCCGCCAAAGTCGCGCCGCCGGCCGACGTGAAGTTCAAGCCGGATTCCGCCTGGACCATCGCCGGCACTTCGCCCCCGCGCTTCGACGTGCCGGACAAGGTCGACGGCAGCGCCGTCTACGGCATGGACGTCAAGGTGCCGGGCATGGTGCACGCCGCGATCAAGCAGTCGCCGGTGTTCGGCGGCAAGCTCAAGAGCGTCGACGAGGCCAAGGTCAAGTCGATGCACGGCGTGCTGGCGGTCGTGAAGCTGCCGGGAGACGGCGCGGTGGCGGTCGTGGCCGAGCGCTACTGGCAGGCCAAGACCGCGCTGGACGCGCTCCCGATCCAATGGGAGGAGGGCGACAACGGCAAGGTGCAGCAGGCCGGCATCGTCGACCGGCTGAAGAAGGGGCTGGACGAGCCGGGCGTGAAGGTGCGCCACGAAGGCGACTTCGACGCCGCCTTTGCCAAGGCGGCCAAGAAGGTCGAGGCCGAGTATTTCGCGCCGTTCCTCGACCATGCCTGCATGGAACCGATGAACTGCACGGCGCAGGTCACGGCCGACGGCGTCGAGATCTGGGTGGCGACCCAGAACGTCGAGGGCGCGCTGGCGGCGGCGGCGGAGGCTGCGGGCGTAGGGCCGGAGAAGGTCAGGGCGAACCTGACGCTGCTGGGCGGCGGATTCGGCCGGCGCGGCCGGCAGGACTACGTGACCCAGGCCGTGCACATCGCCAAGGCTGCGGGCAGGCCGGTGAAGCTGATCTGGAGCCGGGAGGAGGACATTCAGCACGGCTTCTACCGTCCGATCAGCATGGGCCGGCTGCAGGCCGGGCTGGATGCGGACGGCAAGGTCGTGGCCTATGCCCACAAGGTGTGCGGCCAGTCGATCTTCTCCTACCTGCTGCCGCAGAACATCCGCGACGGCTGGGACCAGTCCTCGATGGACGGCACCTACAACCAGGCCTACAAGTGGCCGGCCTGCAAGTTCGACTACGTCATGCGCAACTCGCATGTGCCGGTCGGCTTCTGGCGCTCGGTCGGCAGCTCGCAGAACGCCTTCATCACCGAGAGCTTCGTGGACGAGGTGGCGCACGCCGCCGGCAAAGACCCGGTGGAGTTCCGCCGCGGCCTCTTGGACAACAAGTCCTGGCTCAACGTGCTGAACATGGCGGCGGAGAAGGGCGACTGGGGCAAGCCCCTGCCCAAGGGCAGCGGCCGCGGCATCGCCATCAACGCCTGCTTCGGCAGCATCACCGCGCACGTGGCCGAGGTGACGGTCTCGCCGCGCGGCAAGCTCAAGGTCGACCGCATCGTGGTTGTGCTCGACACCGGCCACGCCGTGCACCCCGACAACATCGCCGCCCAGAACGAGGGCGGGGTGGCCTACGCCCTGTCGGCGATGCTCTATGGCGAGATCACGATCAAGGACGGCCGCGTCGAGCAAAGCAATTTCGACAACTATCCGAGCATCCTGATCGACCAGATGCCCAAGGTTGAAAGCTATCTGAGCCTGACGCAGGGCGACTGGTGGGGCGGGGTGGGCGAACCGTCGATGGCGCCGTTGATGGCGGCGGTCTGCAATGCCATCTTCGCCGCCACCGGCAAGCGCATCCGCTCGCTGCCGCTGAAGGACCAGGACATCCGCCCGGCATGACCGGACCGATCGACCGCCGTTCCGTGCTGACCGCGGCCGCCGCCCTGGCGGCGGCGGGCGCGGCCGGCGCGCGGCGGGCCGTGGCCCAGGTGCAGCCCGTTTCGGTCGCGGCCGTGCTGCGCCCGGTGTTCGGCGACAAGCCGATCAAGCCGGGCCGGGTTCAGCTCAAGCTGCCGGTCGTCGCGGAGAACGGCAGCTCGGTGCAGGTCAGCCTTGGCATGGAGGGCGCGGAACTGCCCAAGCGGATGGTGCTGATGGCGCCTGCCAACCCGCAGCCGCTGGCCACCGAGATCCGCTTCGGACCGCGCGCGGTACGAGCGGAAGTCACGACCCGGCTTCGCCTGGCGCGCTCGCAGGTGATCGTGGCGGCGGCGGAGATGGCGGACGGCTCTGTGTATGCAACCAGCGCCGAGGTGACGATCACCAGCGGCGCCTGCATCGAGCTGGGGGAGTGAGGGAGCGATGAAGGTCCTGGTCAGCGTGCCCCCGGTCGTCCGGCGCGGGGAGGTGATCGAGGTCAAGGCCATGGCGATGCATGCCATGGAGAACGGCTTCCGTCGCGACATGGACGGCAAGCCGATCCCGCGCAAGATCCTCAACCGCTTCACCTGCCGCTACAACGGCGAGCTCGTGGTCGACTGCGACTGGCAGACCGCGATCTCGGCCAATCCCTACATGGCATTCCCGGTCAAGGCGGTGGACAGCGGCACCTTGACCTTCGAGTGGACCGACGACGACGGCTCGGTCGAACGCCACAGCGCGCCGATCACGGTCGCGTGACGCGCCGCTGGCCGCTGCTGCTCCTGCTTTCCGCGACCGCCGCTTTGGCCGCCGACCAGCGCCCGCGCTCCGGGCTCGACTTCGCCACGCCCGGGGTGCGCGCGATGCAGGCGGACGACTTCGCCAATCCCGGCATGCTGTGGGTCGCCGAGGGCGAAGCGCTGTGGAACAAGCCTGCGGGCATGGGCGGCACGAGCTGCCAGTCCTGCCACGGCCCGATCCGGTCGATGGCGGGCATCGCGTACCCGCGGCGCGATCCGCGCGACCCGGACAAGCTGATGAACCTGGAGACGCGAATCGAGAAATGCCGCCTCGACAACATGGGCGCGCCGCCCTTCGGCTATGAGAGCCGCGAATTGCTGGCGCTGACCGCCGCCATCCGCCATCAGGCGCGGGGCAAGCCCGTCGCCGTTGTGGAGGACACGGCCGCGATCGCCGAGGGCGAACGCTACTATCGCCAGCGCCGCGGCCAGTTCGACCTTTCCTGCGCGCAATGCCACGAGGAGCATGCGGGCAAGCAGCTTCGCGACGAGACGATCAGCCAGGGCCAGAGCAACGGCTTCCCCGCCTACCGGCTGCGCTGGCAGTCCTTGGGCTCGCTGCACCGGCGGTTCCGGGCCTGCAACAACGCCGTCGGCGCCGAGCCCTCGGCGCTCGGCAGCCAGGAATACATCGCGCTCGAGTGGTACCTTGCCTGGCGCGGACGCAGCCTGCCGGTCGAAACGCCGTCGGTTAGGCAATAACGTTGCGCGAACGTTCGTGCCGAGCTCAACTGCGCGGGACGATCCTGACGGGGCAGAATGGACGAACCTGTCCGGGCCAGGGAAGCGGGGGAGGACCTTCAGGATGGAGTTCAAGGGCAGAGGGGCGCCGCTGAGCGCGCGCGGCGTGGAGGCCGCGTGCGACGCGCTGGGGATCGGCGGGATCGAATTGTGGACCGTCATGCGGGTCGAGACCCAGGGCTGCGGCTTCCTCGCCGACCGGCGCTTGAAAGTCCTCTATGAGCGGCACTGGTTCCACCATTTCACCGGGGGAAAGTTCAGCGCCGCCAATTCCGAGATCAGCAATGCGGAGGCCGGCGGCCATGTCGGCGGCGCCGGCGAATTCGCACGCCTGGCCCAGGCAATGAAGCTCGACCGCATGGCGGCGCTCAAGAGCGCCTCCTGGGGTCTGGGCCAGATCATGGGCTTCAACGCCGGGCGCGCCGGATTTGTCGATGCCGGCGCTATGATCGAGGCTTTCGTCGACGGCGAGGACGCCCAAGTGCAGGCGATGGCAACCTATATCGCCAAAGGGGCGGAGGCCGATGCGCTGCGCGGGCATCGGTGGGCGCAGTTCGCGGAGCTATACAACGGCCCGGCCTACAAGAGGAACGACTACGACAAGAAGCTGGAGCGTGCGTTCAGGACGCTTTCGGCCGGCCCGCTGCCCGATCTGCGGCTACGCACCGCCCAGCTCTATCTGACCTATCTCGGCTACGACCCCAAGGGCGTGGATGGCGTGATGGGCCCGAACACGCACGCGGCCCTGCGCATGTTCCAGACCGCCGAGACGCTGCCCGTGACCGGCGCGCTCGACGACGCGACGGCAATGCGCCTGCGCGCGATGGCCGGCTGATCCCGCCGTCTAGCGCGGCGCGACGGGGAAATCCGCGTCCGCGCGCAATCTCCTACGCCAGCGCGTCCAGATGCGGTGAAAAAACGGCGCGAACAGGCCGAGTGCCGTCAGCGCGAACAGCGTGACCACAATCGGCCGGCTCAAGAACATCAGCCAGTTCTGGTCGAAGATCAGCAGCGACTGCTTCAGGCTTTCCTCGGTCATCTTGCCCAGCACCAGCCCCATGATCAGCGGCGCGGGCGAAAAGCCGAAGCGGCGGAACAGGAAGCCCACAACGCCGAAGATCAGCACGGTCCAGATGTCGCTCATCGACTGGTTGGGCGCGTAGGCACCGACGACCGACAGCACGAATACGGACGGCCACAGATAGGCGGGCGGCACCAGGGTCAGGCGCGCGAACAGCTTGGCCGCGCCGAGTCCCAGGACCAGATAGAGCAGGTTGGCGGCAAGCATCGAAGTGAAGACGATGTAGAGCAGCGCCGGCTGCTCGGTGAAGAGGTGCGGGCCGGGCCTGACGCCCTGCACGATCAGCCCGGCCAGGATGATCGCCGTCGTGGTGCTGCCGGGGATGCCGAGGGCGAGGGTGGGCACCATGGCGCCGCCCACGGCCGCGTTGTTGGCGGCCTCCGGCCCCGCCACGCCCTCGATCGCGCCCTTGCCGAACTCGTGCTTGTAGTTCGACCATCGCTTGCTCTCGTTGTAGCAGATCATCGCCGCCGTGGTGGCGCCCAGCGCCGGCAGGGCGCCGATGACCGTGCCGATGCCGCTCGACAGCGCGATCGACTTGGCGCATTTGCGGAAGTCGGCAAGGGTCGGCAGCTTGACGGCGGTGAGCCGAATGAACTCCTGCACGCCGCCGCGCTGCGCCGCCTGTTCGAGCAGTTCGGCCATTGCGAACAGGCCGATCAGCACCGGCACGAATTCGACTCCGTCGCTGAGCGAATATACGCCGAAGGTGAAGCGCTCGACCCCGGTCGTAAGATCGAGGCCGACCGTCGCCAGCAGCACACCGAGGCCGGCCGCGATCAGGTTCTTGACCTGGGACTCGCCGCCGATCATCGCCACCATCGACAGACCGAAGACGGCGAGCGCGAAATACTCGGGCGGGCCGAAGCTGTAGGCCATGCGCGCCAGCAGGGGAGCGGCCACGATCAGCACGAACACGCTGAAGATGCCGCCGATGGCGCTTGAGATGGCGGAGATGCCCAGCGCCTTGCCGGCCTCGCCATTCTTGGCCATGGGGTAGCCGTCGAAGGCGGTGGCGGAGGCCGACGGGTCGCCCGGCGAATTGATCAGGATCGCCGTGATCGAGCCGCCGAAATTTGCCGCGCAGTAGATGGAGCCGAGAAAGGCCAATGCCGCGGCAGGCGCCATCGTCACCGTGAGCGGCAGCAGCAACGCGGTGGTCGTGCTGCCGCTGATGCCGGGAAGCGCTCCGACGACAATTCCCAGCAGCGTGCCTGCCAGGATGACGAACGCCATGTAGGGGTCGGCCAGGATCGCGAGGCCGGCGCCAAGACCGTCCATGACCCTTCCCGGACCCTAGCGCCAGATCATCGCGCCGAGCAGGCCCTTCGGAAAGGACACGCCCAGCAGACGCACGAAGAGGAGATACAGCGCGCCGGTCTGCACCAGCGCGCTGGCGGATAGCTTGACGATGCTGCGTTCGCCCCACAGCCAGCCGAGCCCGACCAGCGCCGCCATGCAGGCCGGCCACATGCCGATCACCTCGAGGGCGGCCAGGAACAGGAACAACGCCGCCCCGGCGATCCATACCTCGCGCGCGATTGGCGCCGGCTTCTCCATCGGCGGCGAACCGATATTGAAGGCGAGAAGGACGGCGAGGACGGCGAGCGTGCCAAGAATGAGACGCGGAAACAGCTCGGCGCCCAGGCCGCTCATCAGCGCGGCCGGCACGGCGTCGAACGTGTAGGTGTAGGCATAGATGACCGCGCAGAAGAACAGAACTGCCGCTGCGGCCCGTCGGTCCGGGCGGCCGCGTGCGTTGGACGGCGATGCCGGCTGCATGGGCGTGCGTTGGGACTATTTCAGCAGACCGAGCGCCTTCAGCGCCTCGCTTCCTTCGCCGTTGAAGTCGTCAAGCTGCTTCTGCCAGGCCGCGCGTCCTGTCACGCTGTCGGGCGACTGACCCGAGGTCTCGATGTAGCTGGCGTAGAGCTGGCCTTTCATTGCCTGGACCAGTCCCTCCTCAAGCGTCTTCAGCACATCCTCCGGCGTGCCCTTGAGCGCGACGAAGCCGCGCACGGTCGAGTAATTCGCGTCGAGCCCCAGATCCTTGGAGCACGGCACGTCCGGCAGGGGGCCCAGGCGCTTGGGCGCCAGGGTCAACAGCGGCCGGATGTCGCCCGCCTTGATCTGCGACTCGGCCTCGGAATAGTTCAGCATGCCGACATCGACGTTGCCGCCGACGGTGTTGATGACGATGTCGCCGCCGCCGCGGAACGGTACGACCGTCGGCTGCTGCATGCCACTCTTCTTGGCAAAGCCGTAGATCGCCAGGTGATCGACGCCGCCGAGTTGCGTGGCGCCGAACTTGAGCTGCTTGGCCTTGCCGGCGGCGAACAGCTCCTGGGCGGTCTTGTAGGGGCTGTTCTTGCCCACCATCACGATTTGCGGATCGTCGGTGGCGCGGGCAAGCGCCACGATCTCCTCGTATTTCACCGGCGCCTTGCCCTGCAGCATGGTCAGCAGGTGGGTCTGCGTGATCAGCAGGATCGTGTAGCCGTCGCGCGGCCGGCTGTTGGCGTAGGCGAGCGCCGCCGCGCCGCTGCCGCCGACCTTGTTGACCACCGCAAATTCGGTTTTGAAGACACCTGGCGCGTGGACCATCATCATCCGCGCGGTGATGTCGGTGCCGCCGCCCACGCCGGCATGCGTCACTACCTCGATCGTCTTGGAAGGAAACTTGTCCTGTGCCTTGAGCGGGCTCGCGGCGACGGCAAACGCAGCGCCGGCGCCGGCGGTAAAGGCGCGTCGGGTCAGGATCGCGGTCTTTCGATCGGTCATCGTCTTCCTCCCTGACTTGTCGTTGATTGGTCGAGCGGGCAGGGCGCGGAGGGCTAGCCGCCGCCGGCCGCGCGCGTCGGCGGCGCGGCAACCTCCGTTTCGGTCATCCTGATCAGGCGCGCCTTTCCCGCGAGGATATGGGTCTCCATCAGGACCTGGGCGCGCTGGGCGTCGCGCGCCGCGATCGCCTCGAGGATCGCGCGGTGCTCGCGGTTGGAGGCTTTCATCGATTCCCGCGGCACCAGTCCGCGCCGGCGGAACAGGTGCAGTTCCTTGGCAAGGTTGCGGTAGGTCGCCGAGAGATGCGGGTTGCCGCAGGCGTCGACCAGGGTGGCGTGGTACTCGACGTTGAGCGGATAGTAGGCGTCGATATCGGTCGAGGCCTTGTCCATGGCGTCGACCAGCCTGCCGAGCTGCGCCAGGAGGGCGGGCGACGCCGAGGCGGCCAGGATGCGGCCGGCCAGGCCGAACAGGGCGGAGCGGACGTCATAGATGCCGAGCGCGGTGCGCAGGTCGATCTGGCGCACGAAAGTGCCGCGGTTGACGATGACCTCGACGAGCCCGGTCTGCTCCAATCCGCGACAGGCCTCGCGGATCGGGCCGCGACTCACCCCCAGCCGCTCGGCCAGCGCATTCTCGTTGAGCCGGTCGCCGCCCTTGAGTTCGCCCGACACGATCATCCGCTCGAGTTCCTTGCGGACCAGCGAGGCCAGCGACTCGGTGCGCCGGATCTTCAGCGCCAGCGCGGTTTCCGCCGGACGGGCCTCGGCTTCTTCCTGGGCCTGCTTGTCCACCATTCGTGCATCTGACCGGCATCAGATGTGAATTGTCAACAGTTTTCAATATGACGGAAAGCTGTTATGAAACAGCGCATGCCGGCCGGGTCAAGGCCCGTCCGGCGCTGCCCCGTGCCAAGGACCGCCCATGCCGTTCCGCCCCGCTTCCAAGGCCCTCCAGCGTTTCACCGTGCTCGATCTGACCCGCGTGCGCTCCGGACCCACGGCCGTCCGCCAGCTTGCCGATTGGGGCGCCAATGTCATCAAGATCGAAATGCCGGAGGGGCTCGAGCCGGGCGACGCGCCGGGCGGACCGCGCCAAGGATCGGACTTCCAGAATCTTCAGCGCAACAAGCGCGGCATGACCCTCAATCTGAAAATGCCGGAGGGCGTGGAGATCTTGAAGCGCATGGCCGCGAAGGCCGACGTGCTGATCGAGAACTTCCGGCCCGACGTGAAGTCGCGCCTGGGCATCGACTACGACTCGCTGCGTCAGGTCAACAGGCGGCTGGTCTATGCCAGCATTTCGGGCTTCGGCCAGGACGGGCCCTATCGCGACCGGCCGGGCTTCGACCAGATCGCCCAAGGCATGGGTGGGCTGATGTCGATCACCGGCCTGCCCGGCCAGGGGCCGGTGCGCGTCGGCATCCCGATCGCCGATCTTACGGCCGGTATTTTCTGCGCGCAGGGTATCCTCGTCGCGCTGCTCGAGCGCGAGGTTTCGGGGGAGGGGCAGTGGGTGCACACTTCCCTGCTGCAGGCGCAGATCTTCATGCTGGATTTCCAGGCCGCGCGCTGGCTGATGGACAAGGAGGTGCCGAAGCAGGCCGGCAACAACCACCCCACCAGCATCCCCACCGGCGTGTTCAAGACCATGGACGGCTACATCAATATCGCCGTCACCGGCCAGAGAATCTGGGAGCGGTTCTGCAAGGCAACCGGCAGCGAGGACCTGATGAAGCACCCGGACTACGCGCGGGCCGCCGACCGCTCGAAGAACCGCGACGCGCTCAACGCCGAGATCGAGCGCCGCCTCGGCGGCATGACCAGCACGGCGGTCATCGAGAAGCTGAACGACGCGGGCGTGCCTTGCGGACGCATCTACAGGATCGACGAGGTGTTCGCCGACCCGCAAGTCCGGCACCTGAAGCCCTATGTCGAGATCGACACGCCGGCGCGCGGCCCGGCCACGAAATTCCTGGGCCAGCCGATAACCCTGAGCCGCACGCCGAGCACGGGCCAGCTTGCGCCGCCGGAAGTGGGCCAGCACACCGACGAGATCCTGGGCGAATTCGGCTACGACGTTGCCGCCATCGCCGGGTTCCGCCAGCGCGGCATCGTTTGAGGAGGAGTTGGCGCATGACCGACAAGATGCTTGCCCGCAAGGAGGGCAATGTCGGCTGGATGACTTTCAACAATCCCGAGCGGCACAACGCCGTCTCGATGGAGATGTGGCAGGCGGCCGAGCGCATCCTGACCGATTTCGCGCAGGACAGCGCGATCCGCGTGGTCGTCATCACCGGCGCCGGCACCAAGGCGTTCGTGTCGGGCGCCGACATCTCGAAGTTCGAGAGCGAGCGCGCCTCGGCCGAGGCGGTCGCGACGTACAACGCCACGACCGACCGGGTCTACAAGCTGCTGCACGGCCTGCCCAAGCCGACCATCGCGATGATCCGGGGCTATTGCGTGGGCGGCGGCACGGCGCTGGCGGTGTGCTGCGACCTCAGGATCTGCGAGGATGCATCCAAGTTCGCCATTCCCGCCGCCAAGCTGGGGCTCGGCTACGGGCTCGACGGCATCAGGCGGCTGGTCGAGGTGGTGGGGCCCTCCTTCGCCAAGGAAATCTTCTTCACTGCGCGCCAGTTCACCGCCCAGGAGGCGCTCGCGATGGGCCTGGTGAACCGCGTCGTGGCGCCGGCGGAGCTTGAGGCCTACGTGAAGAACTACGCCGAGACGATCGGCGGCAATGCGCCGATGACCGTGAACTCGGTCAAGCGCATCGTCGGCGAGGCGCTGAAGGACGCGGAGGAACGCGACACGGCGCTGTGCGCGCGGCTGGTCAAGGAATGCTTCGACAGCCAGGACTACGTCGAGGGCCGCCGCGCCTTCATGGAGAAGCGCAAACCGGCGTTCGTGGGGCGGTAGAACTACATCGCCTCGGGGAGCCGGCGCGGGCATCTGCGGCTTTTTTGCCTTGGGCCGCGCGGCTCCGCTTGGTCGCCGCGGCTCAGACCTTGAACTTGGGATCGAGCCAGTCGCGCAGCGAGTCGCCGAACAGGTTGAAGGCGAACACCGCGACCGAGATCGCCATGCCGGGGAACAGGATCATCCACGGCGCCTCGCGGTAGAAGTCCGAGGCGTTGCCCGACAGCATCAGCCCCCAGGCCGGCGTGGGCTCGGTGACGCCGAGGCCGAGGAAGCTGAGCGACGCTTCCAGCAGGATCGCCTGAGCGATTGCCGCGGTGAACATGATCAGGTATGGCGCGGCCACGTTCGGAACCATGTGGCGGAAAATGATCCGCGTGTGCCCGAAGCCCTGCACGCGCGCCGCGTCGATATAAGGCAGCTCGCGGATGCTGAGCGCTGCCGACCGGACGACGCGCGCCACGCGCGGCATGGTCGGCACGGCGATCGCCAGGATCAGATTGAGGTCGACGCCGAGGACCAGGTTGCGGCCGAGCATCGCGACCACCACCAGCGCAAGGACGATGATCGGAAACGACAGCAGGATGTCGACCAGGCGCTGGATGATCATGTCGGTGCGGCCGCCGAAATAGGCCGAAGCGACGCCGAGGATGGCGCCGACGGTGCAGCCGATCAGCGACGACAGGAAACCGATCGCCAGTGCCGTCCGCGCGCCGTAGATCACGCGGGTCAGGATGTCGCGGCCGAAGGCGTCGGTGCCGAACCAGTGCTCCCAGGTCGGCGCCGCCAGCATCGCGCCGAAGTCGATCGCCACCGGGTCGTAGGGAGCGACGCGCTCGGCGAAGACGGCGGCCGTGCCCATCACCAGGATGGCCAGCGCGCTTACGGCTCCCAGCGGCTGGGCCACCGTGAACGACACGATGGCGCCGCGGCGCCGGACGCGCTCGGCGGGCAGGGTGGCGGCGACGTCCGCGGCCATCTCAGCCGTACCGGATGCGCGGATCGAACACGGCGTAGAGCATGTCGACCACCAGGTTGCTGACGATGAAGACGACCGCGGTCAGCATGACCATCGCCTGGATCAGGGTGAAGTCGTTGCGGCTTACCGCCTGGACGAACAGGCGGCCGATGCCGTTGAGATTGAACACCTGCTCGGTGACCACCAGGCCGCCGATCAGGAAGGCGAATTCCAGGCCGATCACCGTAATGGCGGGCAGCATGGCGTTGCGCATGGCGTGGCGCATCACCACAAGGCGCTCGTAGACGCCCTTGGCGCGCGCCGTGCGGATGTAGTCCTCGTTCAGCACCTCGATGATCGAGGAACGCATCATCCGCGCCACCACCGCCGAATACCGGTAGCCCACAGCGAGCGCCGGCCAGAACAGCTGGGCCAGGTTCTGCCACGGATCGACGTAAATCGGCGTGTAAGTCAGTGGCGGCAGCCAATTGAAGAAGTAGAGCAGCGATACGATGGTGAGCATGCCGAGCCAGAACGACGGCATCGCCAGGCCCGCGATGGTGAAGATGCGGATCGCATAGTCGATCCACGTATCCTTGAGCAGGGCCGACAGCGTCCCCATGGGAATCGAGATCAGGATGGCGATCGCCGTGGCCATCAGCGCGACCTGCAGCGACAACTCCAGGCGCAGCGAGATCTCCTCGGTGACCGGGCGCTCGGTCCACATCGACTTGCCGAGGTCGAGCATGGCAAGGCCGACCATCCAGTCGGCGAACTGGATGTGCATGGGACGGTCGAGTCCGAGGCGCTTGCGCTCCGTCTCGATCGTCTCCTGCGTCGGATTGCCGCCGTCGCCGCGCAGCTTCACCTCGACGATGTCGCCGGGCACGACGCGGAGCATGAAGAAGATCAGAACCGCGACCCCGATCAGGGTCGGGATCATCAGCAGCAGGCGATTGGCGAGATAGGCGAGCACGGCGCCCTTTCTCCTAGGCCCGGGCCGATGGGCCGGCGCCGTGCTCGGGCACGCTCATTGATTGATCCAGACCCGCGCCAAGTCCTGGCCCAGATTGTGGCTGGGGGACATCTCCCAGCCCATCAGGACCTTATGCGTGGCGACGATGCGGTGCCACCACAGAAGCGGAACCTGATGCGAGGACTCGAGGATCAGTTTCTCGGCTTGGCGGATGACCTTGATACGTTCCTTCGGGTCGCCGATATGCGACTGCTTCTCGATCAGCGCGTCGATTTCCGGGCTTTCGAAGCCGGTCCGGTTCTCGGGCGCCTTGGAGCTCGAAACGTACTTCGCGAGGCCCAGGCTCGGCTCGTCCATGAACAGGTTCGAGAAATCGACCGCGACATCGAACTGTCCGCTCGACATGCCCGCGAGGTAGGGCGAGGTTTCGAGCTGCTTGTGCTCGACGTTCACGCCGATCTGGCGCCACTGGTCGACCAGGAACACGCCTGCCGGCGTATAGGGCTGCGCGATCGACCGGTTGTGCAGAACGAAAGTCAGATTGGGCACGCCCGCCTCCGCCAGCAGGCGCTTGGCCTCGGCCCGCGCCTTGGCCATGTCGCGCTGGAAGCCGGGGAACTGCTCCAGCTCCTTCGGGTCTATCGCATAAGGCGAGCCGGGGCGGATCAAGCCGCCGACATGGCGCAGCGCCGAGGTGCGCGACAGGCCCTGGCTGCCGCCCCAGCGGTCGATAGCCATATTGAGCGCGCGCCGCACGCGCACGTCGTCGAACGGCTTCTTCTTGGTGTTGAAGACGACCTGCAGGTTGAGCGTCCAGCTCGACTCCTCGATGCGGATCTTGTCGCCCATCGCCTGAACCAGCCGGTCGCGGTCGGCCGAGGAGATGGTGCGGAACTCGGCCAGCACCTGGCCGCCCTGCAGGGCGTTCAGCATGGCGGCGGATTGCGAGAAGAAGACGCCCTTGAATCCGTCGAGATAGGGCTGGCCCTGGCGGAAGTACTTGTCGTTCCGCACGCCGGCGACATGGCTGCCCTTGACGTGCTCGACGAACTTGAACGGGCCGCTGCCCAGGATGTTCGCCTTGGGCCATTGCGGATCGGCCGCGATCTTCTCGGCCGGATACACGCAGTTCCACGGGCTGGCGAAGTGCTCCATCATCGCCGGGTTGATGTCCTTCAGCTTGAAGACGACCGTGTACGGGTCGGGCGTCTCGATCGCGGCGATGTCCTGGAAGGTTGCCTGGCGGGTGGACACCACCCCCTGTGGCGGGTTGCGCAGGCGGTCGTAGGTCACCTTGACATCCGCCGAGGTGAGCGGCTTGCCGTCATGGAAGGTGACGTTCTTGAACAGCTTGAAGGTGTAGGTCTTCTGGTCGCCGGAAATGGTCCAGGACTCCGCAAGGTCGCCCTTGACGGCCGGATATTTCGGCAGGTCGAACGTCAGCAGCGTGGAATAGAACGGCGACGCGAAGTGCAGGGTCGCGTACGTGTCGCTGCCGTGGCAGTCGTAGTGCGGCGTCTCGGCGGAAAGAGCGAAGTTCAGCGTGCCGCCGCGCTTCGGCGTCTGCGCCTGCGCGCCGTAGGCGAAAGCGGCGGCGGCGATCAAGCCGACCAGCAGTCTAAGCGTCGTCATTGATGCATCTCCTCCTGTTCGCCGCGCGTCGCGGCCGTTCCGGACCGGCCCGTTGCGCCGGGCCTTGTCCGCTGAAGAGAACCCGCCGGCGGCGGGCGCGTCAAGCCGCATACGCCATGCGTCGTCATACCTTGATGCATGCCACAATATGTCCGGGCCGGGCCTCGCGGGGCTGGGGCACGGTCCGGCGGCATTCCTCGGTCGCCAGCGGGCAGCGCGTGTGAAAGACGCAGCCGCTCGGCGGCGACAGGGGAGAGGGAATCTCGCCACCCAGCATGCGCGGCGCGCGGGCGCGCTCGGTCTCGGGGTCAGGCACCGGCGCGGCGTCGAGCAGCGCCTTCGTGTAGGGGTGCAGCGGCATGCTGTAGAGCGCGTTGCGGTCCGCCACTTCCATGATCCGCCCCAGGTACATCACGATGACACGCGTCGAAATGTAGCGGACCACGGCCAGATCATGGGCGATGAACAGGTAGGTCAGGCCCAGGCGGCCCTGGAGATCCTCCAGCAGGTTGATGATCTGGCCCTGGATCGAGACGTCCAGCGCCGAGACCGGCTCGTCGCAGACGATGAAGCTCGGCTCCATCGCCAGCGCCCGCGCGATGCCCACCCGCTGGCGCTGGCCGCCGGACAT